>CAMYIF010000101.1 GCA_947258415.1 uncultured Pseudomonadales bacterium | reverse complement strand
GCATGACCGGTTTCGGCGACAAGCAGTGCGAGAGCAATACAAACACTTGCGGGTAAATACAGTCGAATAAAACGCATACCTGGTTATCCAAAAAAACGCTGCGCGAGTGAACAGTTTAATTCCCTGATTATAGAAGAAATGTCAACGAATGCCCTAAAAAGCAAACACCAGGCCAGATCGGTTTCGCTATTCCTGTTGGTCATCAGCCTGACCTTGGCGCTATAATTGGCACAAACAAGGGAGGTGTATTATGCGTATTCTGATTACCGGTGGCACCGGATTTATAGGTTCAAACTTATGTCATAAGCTGCTCGAACTTAACCACCGGCTGGTGGTGCTTAGCCGGCATCCGGAAACCGTCCCGAAAAAATGCGGCGCGGGTGTTGAGGCAATTTCCAGTATTGATGACCTCGATGCGAAGGAGAAAATCGACGCGATTATCAATCTGGCGGGGGAGCCAATCGTGGAAAAAAGATGGTCCGATACCCGCAAGCAGGAACTCATTGATAGTCGGCTTGGGCCGACGCAGGCAATAGTGGATTTTATTTCAAGGGCAAAACAGAAACCCGAATGCCTTATTAGTGGTTCGGCCATTGGCTATTACGGGGACAGTGGCGATACACCAATAGATGAGAGTGCGGGCTTTCATGATGAATTCGCGCACCAGTTATGCCAGCAATGGGAAGATTGCGCGCTGCAGGCCGAAAAACAGGGTGTACGTGTTTGCCTGGTTCGAACAGGCCTGGTGGTCGGTAAAGGCGGCGGCTTCCTGCAGAAAATGTTAATGCCTTTCAAAATGGCACTCGGCGGACCCATCGGCAAGGGTACCCAGTGGATGTCGTGGATACACATGGATGACATGGTTGGCCTGCTGGTCTGGTTACTGGACAACAAGTCCGCCAGCAGCGTGTTTAACGCCACGGCGCCCAACCCGGTAACCAACCGTGAGTTTGCGCAGGCGTTAGGGCGTAGCCTGCATCGCCCGGCGGTTATTCCCATGCCCGCATTCGTGTTGGAAATGGCAATGGGAGAAATGGCGCAACTGCTGTTGACCGGCCAGCGCGTGTTGCCCGCGCGAGCCCAGGAAAAGGGTTTTGAATTTAAATACACGCAGTTGTCGGCCGCGCTTAAAGAGGTGATCAGCGACTAGTCATTGTTTGATTTTTCTGGGTTCTGCAACTGTTTGCAATGATCGGTCTCCGACTCGACCCTTGCCTGGTATAAAGGAAAATATTCATGTCACACAGCACTTACCAGCATCGATACATTGATAAAAGCCCGGTCGAATTACCGGTGGGCAAGGTGGTCTGTGTAGGCCGTAATTACGCCAAACACATCGCAGAACTGAAAAATGAAACTCCAAAAGAACCGGTATTATTTATCAAGCCGGTCAGTTCGATTGTCGACCTGGATTTGCCCCTGTCGGTACCCGCGGATAAAGGCGCCTGTCATTTTGAAACGGAACTGGCAATCCTGATTGGTTGCGAAAAAACGGGTCAGCAGTTACCCGGTTGCGATGATTTTATAGCCGGTTATGGCCTGGGCCTGGACTTGACATTGCGTGACGTCCAGGATCAATTGAAAGCCGAAAGGCTACCGTGGGAAAAAGCCAAGGCCTTTGATGGTGCTTGTGCCCTGTCGCGTTTTGTCAAACCGGCCGCGATCAAGGACGTACAAAATGTCCAGCTTCGCCTGACTAAAAACGGCCAGGTCAGGCAGGATGGTAACACCGGTGCCATGCTCGCGCCGGTAGTAAAATTACTGGCTCACATCAATACTTATTTTACCCTGTATCCGGGAGACGTTGTTCTTACCGGTACGCCGGAAGGTGTGGGGCCGCTTGAGTCAGGCGACCAACTGCTGGTCGAACTGGTGGGTGTCTGCAGCTTCAAAACACGGGTCAAGTAGCACAGGCCAACATTATTCCAGGACTTTAATGAATACCCTGGAGTTACGCTGCCAGTTATAGAGCTGTTGCCTGGCGGCCGGTAATGATTCTACCGACGCCTGTTCGAAGCCGCGCTCGAGAAACCAGTGCGCGGTTTGCGTGGTAAGCACCGTTATTTTTTCCAGGCCCGCAGTTATTGCCTGCTCGGTAATACTGGACAGCAATTGCTCACCCCTGGCCTCGTTTCTGTAGGCCGGGCGAACGGCCAGTCCTGCCAGCTCACCAATTTTTTCATCAGCGAACGGGTAAAGAGCCGCACAGCCGATAATGGCGCCATCCTTTTCGATGACGGTAAATCGTTCGATTTCATTTTCGAGTTTTTGCCTCGAACGACGCACCAGCACACCTTCTTTTTCAAGTGGTGAAATCAGCTCGATGATGCCGCCGACATCGGCAATCGTAGCCTGTCGGATCTGCTCGTAGCTTTTTACGGTCACCATGGTACCCGAACCGTCACGCGTATAAAGTTCGGTTAACAGGGCGCCATCCTGTTTATAACTGACCAGGTGCGCCCGCTGGATGCCGGCATGGCAAGCACGACAGGCTACTTTAAGGTGACGCTGTATTTCATCCGTTTGGTTTTTGGAATTGACCAGTTGCCCTGCTTCATCGGTGTTTAGGGATTCCAGCAGTTTGCCCCGGTTATCGACCGCGCCATTACTGGCACACATTAAAATCAGTTTTTCCGCTTTCAGGGCAATGGCAACCTCTGCGGCAAGTTCTTCGGAGGACAGGTTAAATACGTCACCGGTCAGTGAATAACCTATCGGCGGTAACACTACAATTGCGTCATTATCCAGCTGCTTTTTGATACCGCTACAGTCAACCCGGCGTACTTCACCCGTGTAGCAGAAGTCGACTCCGTCCCTTATGCCGACAGGTTTGGCGATAATAAAATTACCGCTGCACACGCTCAGTTTTGCTCCGTGCATGGGTGAATTGGCCAGTCCCATGGTCAGCAGGGCCTCGAGCTTGCAGCGCACAGCCCCCGTGGCTTCCTTTACACAGGCGATAGCGGCCTCGTCGGTAATCCGGATATCCTTGTGGAACTGGCTGGTTAATCCCCGGGCTTCTATCCTTTGGTTAATTTGCGTGCGCGCCCCGTGAACAATAACCAGGCGTACGCCCAGGCTATCGAGCAAGGCAATATCATGAATAATGTCAGTTATACGGGGATCGGCAATGGCCTTGCCGCTTAACATCAGGACGATGGTTTTGTTGCGATTGGCGTTGATATACGGCGCCGAATTCCTGAACCAGCTTACGTAATTTGAAGGGGTTTTGCTCATACATTTTTCCCTGTATGCCTGGCTTGCAGGTACTGTGCTACAAACAGAATGTCGCGATCATTTTTTCCAACAGGTTAATTGTAGGCTTTATTCGATCAATTGCTAAGTACTCATCGGGCTGGTGCGCCTGGTCTATATCACCGGGGCCAAGCACGATTGTCTGCATGCCTAGCCGGGATAAAAAAGGAGCCTCCGTGCCAAAATTAACACCAATAGCGCTGTGCCCGGTGAGTTTTTCTGCCGCCCTTACAATATCCGCATCAGCCGGTGTTTCGAAAGCAGGAATACCGGGAAATAAAGAGTGCATATCAAATTTAACCCGGTACTTATCGGTAATAGCCAGGCTACGCCGATAGATTGTTTCCCGGAGATTATCAAGGTCCATCCCTGGCAAGGGTCTCAGATCAATCTGTAATTCGCAACTGCCGCAGATTCTATTCGGGTTGTCACCGCCATGAATACAGCCGAGATTTAACGTCGGAAAAGCAACGTCAAATTCACTGTTATGGTAATTTTGTTTCAGTTCGCTTCTGAAATTGATCACTTCACCCAGCACGGCATGCATGGCATCAAGGGCATTAATACCAAAGTCCGGGTTCGATGAATGTCCGGATTTTCCCTGGATACGCAGTGATTCCATCATGATGCCCTTGTGCATCCGCACGGGCCTCATGCCCGTTGGTTCACCGATAATAGCGTGACGGGCAACCGGTTTGCCTATTTCCACCAGCGCCTGCGCGCCCGACATGGAGCTTTCCTCGTCGGCTGTTGCCAGGATAATCAGTGGCTGTTTTAAGGGCTTGTCGATGAACTGTTTTGCCGCTTCGATAGCGATGGGAAAAAAGCCTTTCATGTCGCTGGTGCCGAGTCCGTAGAAGCGGCCATCCTGTTCCTTTAGCGCAAACGGATTATGCTGCCAGAGCAGGTCATCGCAAGGCACGGTGTCGGTATGGCCGGCAAGGACCAGGCCCCCCGGCCCGCTGCCCAGTGTCGCAATCAGGTTTGCTTTTCCTGGCTGGCCGGGAACAGGAGTGATTTCGGTAATAAAACCCAGCTCATCGAGCCAGGTAGCCAATAATTCGATGACCTGCAGATTGCTCTGGTCGTATTTGGGCGAAGTACAGCTAATGGATGGTGTTGAGACCAGCTGATCGAGTAAATCGGTTAATGTCGGTAACCGGTTATTCACTCAATGGCCTAGCCAAAATAGCCTTTAAACATAAAGAAAAACATGATGGATAACCCGGCTCCCGCGGGTAATGTAATCACCCAGGAAACGAAAATAGTCCTGATCGTTCCCATGTTGAGCGAGGCCATACCCCTGGCCAGGCCAACACCGAGTACGGCGCCTACCAGTGTGTGCGTGGTTGATATCGGCAAACCTGTCCCGGAGGCGAGCACCACAGTCGTCGCCGCGCCAAGCTCTGCAGCAAAACCACGGCTTGGGGTAAGATGCGTTATTTTGCCACCAATGGTGGCCATGACTTTAAACCCGTAGGTGGCAAGACCAATAACAATACCGACACCGCCCAATAAAAGAATCCAGGAAGGTAACGCAGATTTTTGCAGGATTTCGCCACCTGACCCGACAATACTGACGACAGCCGCCACTGGGCCAATTGCGTTAGCGACATCGTTTGAGCCATGGGCAAAAGCCATGCTACAAGCGGTAAATACCATTAAAACAGCAAACATGCGTTCCACGTTGGCGAATCGTGAATGATGCTCCAGTGAAGGGTCACGCTTGATGCGCCGAAGAAAAAACCAGCCAATCAACATGGTTATCAGGCCGCCGACGATCGCCAGTCCGAGTGACTCCGTGAAACTGACATCCAGCTTGAGTTGCTTCAGGCCTTTGGTCAGGGTCACCATGACGATCATAAAGCCGACAAAGAAGATGTACATCGGAATGTATTTTTTTGCGCTCTGGAACGGGTTTTCGGTGCCAAGGATAAGGCGCTGAACGCTCTTGAATAATACATAGGAAATGGTCCCAGCCAACACAGGGGAAACAACCCAGCTGGCAACTATTTCACCGACTTTTGCCCATTTGACCGCGTCGACCGAAATACCTACGACCGCAAATCCAACGATGGCACCGACAATGGAGTGCGTGGTTGAAACGGGCCAGCCAAGCATGCTGGCTATCAGCAGCCAGGTGCCGGCGGCAAGCAGCGAGGCAAGCATCCCGTAAACCAACAGTTCGGGCTGGCCGGATATCGATGAAGTATCTATGATGCCCTTGCGAATGGTCGATGTGACCTCTCCTCCAGCCAAGTAAGCGCCGGCAAACTCAAATATCATGGCTATAAGAATTGCCTGTTTGATGGTAATGGCGTTTGAGCCAACGGATGTTCCCATGGCGTTGGCAACATCATTGGCACCTACTCCCCAGGCCATAAAAAACCCGAATAAACAGGCCAGGATGATTAAGGTATTAGCATGTTCAGCGATAATGGTCATAAATTATTCTTATTGTCTGTATTGGTTGATAAGTTAACGTGCCAGTAATAGTTGCAACCGGCTACCTACTTTTTTAGCCTGATCAGCCAGGTCGCCGATCCATTCAATAATTTTGTAAAGGAACATAACATCCACGGGTGGTAATTCGCTTTCTATGGCAAAAAGATGGGCGCGAACCTGGATTTCTATGTCATCCGTTTCGTGTTCCAGTGAATTGAGCTTGGTAATCATTTCTTCTATGAGGGTAATCTCGCGTCCACCGAAGGCTGTTTCAACCAGTTCATCAAGTTCATTAATGGCGCTGACTGCCTGTTCGGAGGCCATGATGGCGTGCTCCAGGTATTTGTACACCGGTTCCTGCAGCTGTTCCGGTATGCCCATCTTCCGGCCCAGCATGAGCCCGGCGATATCTTTTGCCCGGTTGGCGATTTTATCCTGGGTTGCCAGCAAGTCGATCAGGTCCGTGCGGGGGACGGGTAGAAACAGGCTTTTAGGCATTTGCAGGCGAATCTGTGCCTCGAAATCGTCGGCTTCGTTTTCAAGCTGCACTATTTTTTTCTGCGTGGCCGCCGCCTGCTCCCAATCATCCCGGAAAACCGCTTGAAAAAATGTGAATAACTCGGTTGCGCAGCTATGAGACTTCTCGATATGTTGTTGCAGGGGTTCAACCCATGAGCGCCCGAACAGTTCTTTAAAAAATTTCCCCGAAGCCATAGTTGATGCTCTTTATTGTTGGCGATAGACATAGAGTATAAGAGGTCAGACGATAGAGTCCAAGTAGAAGATTTTATTCTGTGAATGAAACAGATGTGGCTATAATAAAAGATAATTAAAACTGAATTCCCTGACTGATTAATCACGCGATTAATAAAAGCCCTATGCCATCGACAAAAACAGCACCATCAGTTCAAAAAGCGGAGACCAAAATTAAACTGCGCGAAATGATGACCGCCCTGAAAGCCGAGGGGCGTTTGGCGCAGGCGGATATCGAACAGGTTTTTGTCAGTCGACGGAGTAAGGAGCAGTTACTCAAACATCCGGTGGAGCAGTTGGCGGAGTTCGGGTTCAAAGATCAGCAAAACAGCACCATTCTCAATCAATATGTGCTGGCCGAGTGGCTGGCAAAGCAAGCCGGCCAGTCCTACTACCACATCGACCCGCTAAAAATTAACGTCAATGATATTGCCCAAATCATGTCTTATGCCTTTGCGGTGCGTCACAATATATTGGCCGTCGAGGTAACCAAAAACGAAGTGGTTATTGCCAGCGCCGAGCCGTTTATGAGCACCTGGGAAGAAGACCTGAAACACGTGGTGCGCAAGGAGATTCGACGCGTCGTTGCGGCTCCGGGTGATATCCAGCGGTATACGGTTGAATTTTACAGCCTGGCCAAATCAGTCAGTGGCGCCGTCGGCAATAGTGGCCAGAGTGCGGGCCAGGGTATAAGCAACCTGGAGCAGATGCTCGAACTGGGTGAATTGCAATCGCCCGATGCCAATGATCAGCACATAGTCAATATTGTTGACTGGTTGCTGCAATACGCTTTTTCCCAGCGGGCCAGTGATATCCATATCGAGCCCCGGCGTGACCAGGGCAATGTCCGGTTCCGCATTGATGGTGTGCTGCATATGGTCTACCAGTTGCCCGCGCAGGTAATGACTGCAGTGGTCAGCCGGATAAAAATCCTTGGCCGGATGAACGTCGCCGAAAAGCGCCACCCCCAGGATGGCCGGTTGAAAACCAAGAGTCCGGAAGGTAACGAGGTTGAATTGCGCCTGTCTACACTGCCCACCGCTTTCGGCGAAAAGCTGGTCATGCGTATTTTTGACCCGGATGTATTGCTGAAAAGTTTCAATGAACTGGGCCTTGCCAACGACGATTATCGTCACTGGAACGAGATGACATCCAGGCCCAACGGCATCGTCCTGGTTACCGGGCCGACCGGGTCGGGCAAGACCACGACGCTCTATTCTACCCTGAAGCAGTTGGCTACTCCCCAGGTGAATGTCAGCACTATCGAAGACCCGATCGAAATGGTGGAGCCCAGCTTCAACCAGATGCAGGTTCAGCATAATATCGACCTGACTTTTGCCGAAGGGGTGCGCGCCCTGTTAAGGCAGGATCCTGACATCATCATGATTGGCGAGATAAGGGACCTTGAAACCGCGGAGATGGCCATACAGGCTGCCCTG
>CAMYIF010000100.1 GCA_947258415.1 uncultured Pseudomonadales bacterium | reverse complement strand
TGAAAGTGCCGCTTCCATATTACCCGTTAAAATAAAATATTCGGCGCGCGCCTGGTGCAGGCTTAAAATATCCCGGTTCAGACCATACACTTCTGCCAGCTGGTACCAGACATCCGGCCTATTTGGTTTTTTCTTGCTTAATTGTTTGAGGACACTGGTTGCACGTTTGTAATCCAGTTGCAGGATAAAAGCCTTTGCCAGGTAAATGGATAAAGGGTAATTATTGGGATTCAACGCCAGGCTTTTTTCCAGCAGGGAAACTACTTCCGGCAGGCGATTACTATTTAGATGGATTTCTGCAAAAGCAACGATGTAGCTGATTTGATTGGGCGATAATTTCATCAACTTGTCGATCGTCAGGGATGCATTTTCGTAATCACCGGCTTTCAGGTAGGCCAGAGCCAGGCCGTACTCGGCGGCATGCGAGATTAGCTCGTTTGGGCTGCTTGTCTTGGCTTTGAAGTTTTTAACCGCGATTGCAGGGGTTTTCTCGTGGTTAAGAATAATCCGGTTGCGCATCAGGTAATATTCAAGGCTGTCTGAATAATTCCCGGTCGATAAATCGTTGGCCCGGCTGATGGCATCAGAAATCCTGGATTCGGTAACCGGGTGGGTCAATAAAAATTCGGGAACCCTTGAACCCTGCAGGCGTTGCTCGGCCAACATCCTGCCGAACATGGATGCCATTGCCCGGGGATCCATATTGGCATTGGCAAGCGTAACAATGCCGACTCTGTCTGCCTCCTGTTCAAACTGCCTGCTGTACCTGAGTTGCTGGTCGAGCATTGCAGCCTGGGTTGTAGCCAGTGCTGCAAAACCTGCATCGCCGCTGGTTGCGGCGGCCAGGGCAATACTGCCAATGAGGGCCGCCAGACTGGGGAGTTGTGCACGTTTTGCCGCTTCCACGTTTCGGGAAAAATGACGTTGGCTTAAATGTGCCAATTCGTGGGCTAATACCGAGGCGAATTCCTGTTCGGTCTGTGCAAAAATAAACAGCCCCGTATTAACACCGATGACACCGCCCGGTACAGCAAATGCATTAAGCGCCGGGCTTTCAACGATGGTTAATTCCAGGCGGCGGTCCTGTAGCTCACTATGTTCAGCTAGTCGGTACAATAAGTATTCTATATAATCGTGCACCAATGGATCAGAGAACTGGGGTGTTCGGGCACGCAAGGCGCGTAACCAGGTTCGACCCAGCACATGCTCCTTCTCCAGAGAGATAGTCCCCGATGTTGTATCGCCGAGCACTGGTAAATTAGAAGGGCTCGCGTAAGACGCTGTGGAATTTATGGAGAATCCCAGGATAATTAGCAGGCAAAATTTCGTGCAAATACGTGTCATATTTTAATCTTGGTATATCCTGTTTAAAGTTAAGGGGCAGGTATGAGCAACCGTGAAAGCAGCGTTGGAGTTAGGACTACAGGTAGTTGACTTGGTTTCACAATTCATATCTCATTCCCTGAAAATGTTGGTAGATAATTTTGACGCCGTTATTGTAAGCCATGGCAGATTTGTTTGGCCAGAAAAGCCACAGACTGAAGCCGTCCATTATTATGGTTTTATTGTTGGTTTTTTTCTGTTTGGCTTGATAAACAATATTCAAAGCTATGATTAACAAGGAAATTAAGGTAACCGAAGTATTAAATGTATGCGGCTTATTGTGTCCGTTACCCCTGTTAAAAGCAAAAAAAAGGCTTTGCGAATTGCCGGTGGGCAGTGTCCTGGAAGTGATTGCCACTGACCCGGGCTCCAGGCGTGATTTCCTGGCATTTATTGACCATTCGGACAATGACATGCTCAGGATGAGTGAAGAAGATAATAAGTTTATATACATCATTAGGAAAGGGAATGCATAAGGTGAGCAATGTTGCTACCGGGAGATTGAATGTTTAAGGTCGTTAATTCCTGGTGGAATCGTTACTTTCGCGACGAAGAAGCCACTATTCTGTTCGTTATAATGGCCCTGGTTCTGGTACTCGTATTGTTTACCGCAAATATTCTGGGACCCGTCTTCGTAAGCATAGTACTCGCGTTTCTTATGCAGGGAGTAGTCAGCAAACTGGTCAGATATAAAGTCCCGCATTTAATGGCAGTTATCTTGGTCTTTACATTTTTTATCGGTGTGCTGTTTGCTTCAATATTCATGCTCCTGCCCTTGGTCTGGAACCAGCTTTTCAAGCTGATTGGTGAATTGCCACGCATGCTGGCACAGGGACAGAAATTACTCGCAGGCTTACCAGAAAAATATCCGGAAATTATCACCAACGAGCAAATACAAATCTGGATTAAATCTGCCGGAAGACAGATCGGGGAGGCGGGTCAATGGGTGGTATCTTATTCGCTTTCCAATATTACCGACCTGTTTGTTATTATTATTTACCTTATCCTGGTCCCCTTGCTGGTTTTTTTCTTTCTCAAGGACAAGAGCGTCATTACCCAATGGGTGCTGTCCATTTTACCCAAAGAGCGAAAACTGATGTCCAGAATCTGGAATGAAATGGACGATCAAATTGAAAATTATATTCGCGGCAAGGTCATAGAAATCTTCGTGATCGGCGCCGTCAGTTACGCGACCTTTTCGTACATGGGGCTGAATTACGCAGAATTATTGGGTATTTGTGTTGGCTTGTCGGTGATCGTTCCGTATATCGGTGCTGCGCTAGTGACTATTCCGGTGGCACTGGTGAGTTCATTCCAATGGGGATGGAGTTCCGAGTTTTTTTACCTGATGCTTGCCTATGGCATTATCCAGGCACTCGACGGCAACGTCCTGGTGCCTTTTCTGTTTTCAGAAGTTGTTAATTTACATCCGGTGGCGATAATTGTGGCCGTACTGTTTTTTGGTGGCCTGTGGGGCTTCTGGGGCGTCTTCTTTGCTATTCCTTTGGCAACTCTGATCAAGGCTATTTTGAGCGCCTGGCCAAGACAAGAGAGCAATCAAAGTCCTGCCTGAATTTTAAAATCAGATTAATATGCGTTGTATATTTTGAACTATTGCTGGTGGCAGCAGGTCTCATTTTGGTAGTTCAATAATCAGAAAATTATCACCTTATTACAGGTTTAGAAGGAGTTATTATGTTTCGGCCTGGCTTGTTTAAAAGCTCGATGCTCATTTTTTTGGTTTTTGGTTTATCCAGTTCGTTGCAGGCGCGTTCGTTGCCGGATTTCACCGAGTTGGTCGATGAACTGAAGCCAGCGGTTGTAAACATCAGTACGGTTCAGAACGGCAGCAGGGATTCATATCATGGCCATGACCTGGACCCTCGTAACCAGTTACCCGAGATGTTTAAACGATTTTTCGGCGACCAGTTCCAATTTCCCCATCAACCCCGACGTCCCCGTCCCCAGCAGCGATCGTTGGGTTCCGGATTCATTATTTCTGATGATGGCTACGTGCTGACCAATAATCACGTCATTGAAGGCGCGGACAAGATAATTGTTCGTTTGGTCGATCGGCGCGAGATCGAGGCAGAATTGATTGGCGCAGATAAACGCTCGGATCTGGCTTTGCTGAAAATCAAGGCAGACGATCTGCCGGTTGTGACCCTGGGTAATCCGGATCAGTTGAAAGTTGGCGAGTGGGTGCTCGCGATCGGTTCCCCGTTTGGTTTTGATTACTCGGTCACAGCGGGTATCGTAAGTGCCATTGATCGAAACTTACCCCGGGATAACTACGTTCCATTCATACAGACCGATGTCGCCATCAATCCCGGAAATTCGGGCGGTCCCCTGTTCAATATGGACGGCGAAGTGGTCGGCATCAACTCCCAGATTTATACCCGTTCTGGCGGTTTTATGGGGCTTTCCTTTGCCATTCCCATGAGCGTTGCCATGAATGTTGTCGACCAGTTGAAAGATAAGGGATTTGTCAGCCGGGGTTGGCTGGGTGTCGTTATCCAGGATGTAAACAGGGACCTGGCTGAATCATTCGGTTTGAAAAAACCGGCCGGAGCGCTCATCGCCGATGTTGAGCCCGACGGTCCTGCTGATCGCTCAGGTTTAAGAGAAGGCGACATTATTACCCGTTTTGACGGCAGGGAAATAAATCTATCGGCCGATTTGCCGCACCTGGTTGGTGCAACCAAGGCTGGCAGTAACGTACCGGTCGAGGTGGTACGTAACGGAAAAAACAAGGTGCTGGATGTTAAAATAGGCAGTTTGCCCAACCAGCAACACGCCCGGTTAAGCGCCAGTCCTGTTGAAAAGGACATTAATCAACTGGGCTTGCTGGTAACGGACCTGGATAGTGATATTGCCGAATCCAGTGGTGTCAACGAGGGTGTCCTTGTACGCTCCGTTGACGCGGGCGGGGATGCAGAGAGAGCCGGAATAAGGGAAGGCGATATTATTACCATTATTGATGGCCAACAGGTCGAGTCTGCTCGTCAATTCGAAAAGATAGTAGAATCCTTGAAACCGGGTAAATCGGTGCCGGTTCGCATTGTACGCAATGGCAGTGCAATCTTCCTTCCACTCAAGCCCAGTCAATAGCCTGCAGTTTCATACCTGAACAGCTGTGGACATTCATCGACTCGCGCTTCCCCGGAGTGCGGGTCGTTGACGTTTATTCAAGCTAAAAAAGCACTCATGTCAATTTTCATACACGCCTTGTGCACTGGCAGATTTTGTACGGCTGAACTTCCATACCCAAATTGATACACATAGCGGTCAGACTATAAATCATGTAGACTTGCCCCGCGTTTCCAGCCCTTGTTTTATTAATTGAATATACGTACCAGTGACCGACTTAAATCAGATAAGAAATTTTTCCATTATTGCGCATATCGACCACGGTAAATCTACCCTGGCAGATTGCTTTATAAGGATTTGCGGCGGTTTAAGTGCGCGCGAGATGTCCAGCCAGGTCCTTGATTCAATGGACATTGAACGTGAGCGCGGCATTACCATAAAGGCACAAAGCGTAACCCTCGATTACCAGGCAAAAGACGGGAAACTGTACCAGCTTAATTTTATCGATACACCGGGACACGTGGATTTTTCCTACGAGGTTTCCCGATCGCTGGCTTCCTGTGAAGGCGCATTGCTGGTGGTCGATGCCGCGCAGGGTGTTGAGGCGCAATCCGTGGCTAATTGTTATACCGCGATCGAGCAGGGGCTCGAAGTTGTGCCCGTGCTCAACAAGATGGATTTACCGCAGGCTGAACCGGAGCGGGTTAAACAGGAAATCGAAAATGTAATAGGTATCGATGCCTCGAATGCTGTTTCCGTCAGTGCAAAATCAGGGATGGGTGTCCAGGATGTGCTGGAGCAGCTGGTCGCTTTAATTCCTCCGCCAACGGGCAATCGAAGCGCGCCGTTACAGGCGCTGATTATTGATTCCTGGTTTGATAATTACCTGGGTGTTGTTTCCCTGGTACGCGTCAAACAGGGCACCCTGAGAAAAAAAGACAAGATTCAGATTAAATCGACCGGTCATTCCTTCGGTGTCGATATTATTGGCATTTTTACGCCAAAGCGAAAAGAGCGGGATGTGCTCGAGGCAGGCGAGGTAGGTTTTGTGGTTGCCGGAATCAAGGATATTCATGGTGCGCCGGTGGGTGATACGATAATACACGCGCGGTTACCCGACACTCCCGGACTGCCCGGCTTCGAAAAAATCAAGCCGCAGGTATATGCAGGCATGTTCCCGGTCAGCTCGGACGACTATGAAAATTTCCGTGAGGCACTGTCCAAGCTGAGCTTAAACGACGCTTCACTGTTTTACGAACCCGAAAGTTCCGACGCCCTGGGGTTTGGGTTTCGTTGCGGTTTCCTGGGTATGTTGCACATGGAAATCATCCAGGAAAGGCTGGAAAGGGAATACAACCTGGACCTGATTACTACCGCACCCACGGTTGTCTACGAAGTTGTCACCGTTAAAGGCGAGAAGTTATTGGTCGATAACCCGTCCAAATTACCCGACCCAGGTTCCATAGACGAGATGCATGAGCCTATCGTGCAGGCAAATATTCTGGTACCGCAGGACCACCTCGGTAGCGTAATTACCCTTTGTATGGAAAAAAGGGGTGTTCAAAAGGACATGCAGTTTCTGGGTAACCAGGTTTCCATCGTTTACGAACTACCCATGAACGAAGTTGTGATGGACTTTTTTGACCGGCTAAAATCCGTAAGCCGGGGTTATGCCTCGCTGGATTACAGTTTCCTTCGTTTCGAGCGGGCCAACCTGGTGCGCCTGGATATACTCATCAACGGCGACCGGGTTGATGCCCTGGCAGCCATCATCCATCGTGATGATGTGCGCAAACAGTCACGCCTGCTCACCGAAAAGATGAAAGAGTTAATTCCCCGGCAGATGTTTGATGTGGCTATCCAGGCCGCTGTCGGCAGCCAGATAGTGGCCCGGCAAACGGTCAAGGCATTACGCAAGAACGTCACGGCAAAATGTTACGGCGGTGACGTAAGCCGCAAGAAGAAACTCCTGCAGAAACAGAAAGAAGGTAAAAAGCGCATGAAGCAGGTGGGTAATGTCGAGATTCCGCAGGATGCCTTCCTGGCGGTTTTGAAAATAGATAAATAAGTGTGCCGGTCAACAGACAGGTAACAGGTTAAGGAATATATATGGATCTGGATTTTCAGCTGATTTTGGTTATCTCTGTTTTTATAACCGGCGGCGTATGGCTGTTTGATCTTCTTTGGCTGAAGAGAAGAAGAAAGCCTGCTGTTACATCCGGTAAGGAAATCGATGCTAAAAAGGATGCTCAGGAGCCTGTTATCGTCGAGTACTCAAGGTCATTCTTTCCCGTGCTGTTTGTCGTTCTGGTATTGAGGTCGTTTTTATACGAACCGTTTCAAATCCCTTCCGGGTCGATGTTACCAACGCTGCAGATCGGTGATTTTATCCTGGTCAATAAATTTCATTATGGATTGCGCTTGCCAGTTGCAGGCACCAAGGTCGTCAGCCTGAATAACCCGGAGCGCGGTGATGTTATGGTATTCAAATTCCCTGAAAACGGAAAAACCAATTTTATCAAGCGCGTTGTCGGTTTGCCAGGCGACAAAATACGCTATGAAAACAAAGTGATATACATTAATGATAAAGTAGTTAATCAAGAGTTGCTGGCGCAATTGCCCCCCGTTAATCCTCGTTATCAACTACTGGAAGAGACGCTCGATAGTGTGCTTCATAAAATCTATAAAGATCTGACTCCGAGCCGGCGTAACGGTGAATGGAATGTGCCTGAGGGCCACTATTTCGTGATGGGCGATAATCGGGATAACAGCAATGATAGCCGTTACTGGGGTTATGTTCCGGATGAGCTGGTAGTTGGTAAAGCCGTAGCCATCTGGATGCACTGGGACTCATTTTTCAGCCTTCCCAGCTTTGCGCATGTGGGCGCTATAGACTAGAGTTTATCTAATAGAATTAAAGATTTGTTAGCCGCTATTAATGAGGAAACTATTGTGAAAATTAATTCCCAAAAAGGTATGAGCATGCTGGGTATGGTATTTACCTTGATCCTGGTTGCCTCCGGTCTGTTGCTGGCCATGAAAATAGTACCGCTTTATATAGATGATTACTCGATAGCCAAAGCACTGGAGGCGCTCAACAGTGACCGGGGTTTATACGATTTGAGCAAGCAGTCTATCCGGGACAAACTGCAACGTAAAATGTCAGCCGACTATGCACGACCCCTGGGCAAGGATGAGGTATTTATCGTGAAGACAAGGGATACCCTCAAGATCGATGTAATTTACGAGGCGCGCGTGCCCGTTGTCTACAATTTGGATGTGGTCGGCAAGTTTGAACATCATTTTGAACAGAAGCGGTGAACATTGATTTTGACAAATTATCTCGACAGTTAGGTTACCGGTTTCGGGATACCCGGTTACTGCGAACAGCGTTAACCCATCGAAGCCTGGGTAAAAATAACAACGAACGACTCGAGTTC
>CAMYIF010000099.1:7811-15758 GCA_947258415.1 uncultured Pseudomonadales bacterium | reverse complement strand
TCGACGACTTCGGTAGCGGCCGCCAATGCCGACGGGTCGCGGCTTCCCAGTTCCCAGGCATTGTCCGGCTTACCCAGCAGCCGGTCGTGAGGAACGACACTTAGCCGATCCGAAACCCAGGCATAGCCATTGTTAAACTTGGAATAGGCTTTATAGAGCGATATGACGTAGGCATCGATGTCGTATTCATTGACGTCAAGGTAACCATGCGGTGCGTGCTGGATTCCATCAACGATAATAAAGCAATCGGGAGCGACAGAACGTATTGCCTTTGAAATTGAGGCAATATCCATGACCATGCCGGTGACCGGGCTGGTATGAATAATCGTGGCGACACGCGTATCAGGCCTCACCTGGTGCAGGTAGTCTTCGGGCGTTACGATTGCCGTTTGTGGATCGAATCCGACTTCAAGCCACGCCCTGCCGGTGCGCTCTGCCCAGATTGACGTGGCATTAAAACTGGAAGGATGCTCCACACTGCAGGCAACAATGGAACCCCCTTCGGGAGCCGACATAGCGGCCGACCTGATCAGCCTGAACAGGCATTCCGTTCCGGTTTCACCGCCGAAAACTATACCGTTCGAAGCACCAAAAAAATTGGACAGGTCGCGCTTGCCTTGATCGACAATCCCTGACATCGCTGTTGCCGCCGGGTTGTTTCGGTGTTCATTGTCGGGGATACAGGCAATTTCTGATGTTTTCTGTACCACAGACTTCAGGGTCAGGGATCCGCCGGCATTTTCAAAATATATTCGCCGACCCTGGAACGGGCAATAATCCACGTAATAAAATCGATCGCGAATCGCCTTGAGCAGCAGGCCGCTAAAGGGCGAGACAAGTTCTATTTGTTCCACGATTTATGTTTCATGTTATCAACGGGGTAATCGGTTTATTTAATGACTGGAATACAATTATTACAGCTTATTACTGCGCGCCACAGCCTGCACACGAAAGCACCTGAAAGACAATGCCACTCCGAAAGCCTGTTCAAAACGCACGGCAATGTACGGAGGCAATGGCTTGCCATCATTATAGGTACCTCGGGGTTCGTATGTGAAGGCCAAATCAAATAGCGCGTTCTGGTGATTGAAGTCCTCCATCCTGATCGCATCGCAATCGTGAAATTTCAGGGTGACAAAATAGGGGCTCTGCAGGGCAAGAAGTTCGAAGGTTGTCTCGATGACCGGACCGATCCAGACATTATCTTCCGGGCGAACGTCGCCGCGCCATATCGCCAGCTGATGCACTTCGGCGTCGTGAAAATTGGGCCATTCTCCCTGGTCGAGGATTAACTGGCTGTTTTCAACTTCCTGGACCGGGTCAAACGCTTTCATGGAATCATTGATTTGCAGAGCATTATGCCAGCGGTGTTAACAAGGATATTATCAGGCTCATGGTCAGGATACTCGCCAGTGTCGTTATGATTATACTGTTGGATATCTGCGCCTGGCATGCCCTGAGTTTATGAGCAAACAAGTAGGCATTGATGCCAGTAGGCGCAGCAGAAGCAATAACCGCGGTCGTTGCCCACAAGGGCTCGATAATAAACACATGGAAGGCGAGGATCCAGACCACGAAAGGGAGTACAACTGTTTTCGTCGTGGCAATGATCATTGCAGGCATAATTTTCCCGCTTATTTTGTAGCGATGCAACGCAGTCCCAAGTACAAACAAGGAGGCAGGAATTGCCGCGCTTCCCAGGAGATCAAGGCCGGTCTGCAGGGGTTTATAAATGGGGACATTCAACAGGTTGAAAATATAGCCGGCAATCAAACTGCCCGTAATCGGAGTGGTGATCAGTTTTTTCAGTATACCGGCAAGGCTTTTCAGGATGGACTTCATGGATAGCTGATCCTGCTCGGCGACGAAAAAACCAATGGTGAACAGGGTCAGGTTGTGAATGGCTATGAGAATAAAAAGCGGTAACATCGCTTCTTCGCCCAACGCGTAAACGCAAACCGGTATTCCCACCATGACAATATTGGGATAAGTAGCGCCCATTCCGAATACACTTTGTTCGGCCGGTCTGTAATTGAACAGTTTTTGACTTATAAAGACACATAACAGGTACAAAAACACGATGGGCGTATAATAGGAATACAAAAATTCCCACGCCATAGCTTCGGGGATTTCAACAGTGGCTGTCTTTATGAAAAGTAATGCCGGGACCAGGAATGAAAAGACTAACTTTGAAATGGCATCGCATTCATCGTAATTAAGGTAACTGCTTTTGGCGGCAAGATAGCCAACGAAACCAATCACCAATATAGGAAATATTATTTCCAGAATTTCCATAAGCTGTTTAATAAAAACCTGAGTTTTTGTTTTATTTATTAACTTTTTGTTAACCTTTGATCAGCATACCATTTTGCGCCTGGTTGCCGTTAGTCTTGTTTGCCGGACAGCAGAAACCCTGCGCCTGAACCAATCGAAATCAACGGTGACAAATAAATTAAGCTCTTGAAAGTCTTTATTAGGGCAAAACACGGATTCAGATTATCATTTTATCCTGTGCATTTTTTAACAATACGCATCATGACACGAGGAATAGATTCACCAGGGCAACATCATTTCAACGTACCGAGGAGAATTAAATGGCTGACTTTACCTTGCACACCATCGATAGCGCGCCTGAACAAAGCAAATCGTTGCTCAAACAGGCAGAAGAGGCCTATGGTTTTAATCTCAACCTGTTTGCCGGAATTGCCGAATCTCCGGCGTTATTGGAAGCTTACCTGGCGCTTTCGGATATTTTTAACAAAACCAGCCTGAGTGGTACCGAACGACTGATAGTCATCATGACGAATAACCGCCTTAACGGTTGCGAATACTGTATGGCGGCACATACCACAGGAGCAAAGGCACAAAACATAGCGGACGATGTTATCGAGGCATTGCGCAACGGAACCGCCATTGGCGACCAAAAACTCGAAGCGCTGCGCACCTTTACATCGAAATTGATTAATACTCGGGGACGGCCCATGCAGTCTGACCTGGATGCTTTTTACGCGGCCGGTTATACCCGGGGAAATGTGTTCGATGTTATTCTCGGCACGGGGCTTAAACTCATGTCCAATTACGCCAATCACATCATGGACACACCGGTTGATGACGCTTTTAAGGCCAATACCTGGTCGATGGAATAGCCAGACAAGGAACGAGTAAACCGTTTGGCCTGACCGCTATTGTGGTCAGGCATAACCCCTGGAATTAAAAAAAACGGCACCTTGCTTTGTAGGCTACCACATCAGGTCGTCAGGGATTTTAAAATCCGCGTAGGCATCTTCTTCATCTGTATCGGCTTTCTGGTTCTGTAGCAATACCCGCGATGCATCGCGCTCGGCAATTTTATCGGCTATGGCAGAGGGCACCAGCCTGTAAGTGGCGTCGTGCTTAACGATACCCAGATATCCCCTGATCAGCCCGGTCCTGGATTGATCGTCGATATGAATTTTTTTGATTTTACCCTGATCAGCAAAATTGAAGGCATTATCACCCTCCGCTTTGACTGCGTATTTCTCAACCAGCTGTTTAATCTGGGCATCGATTGCCCTGACACGAGAGATTGATTCTCTTTGTTGATTCAGCTGCCGGGATTTATTTTGTTTAGCGGTTAAAGCTCTTTGCGCAGCCAGTTTGGCTTCATCGATTTCAGGAAGTTTATTTTTAAGCTTCTGTTTTTGACGTTTCTTTTTTTCTTTTTCTATCTGTTTTGCTTTTTTTTGATCAACCATACCGGCGTTCAACAATTGATCAGCGAGAGATTTTGCCATATTTTCTATCCGTTCCAACTGACCATTTAAACTTGATTGAACACCTGCCACCAGGCAACCGGAAAAACCCCTGGGTTATGCTAGTTCAGCTCAGGATTTTTCCAGTACTTGGTGCCTTTCAGCGTAGCCTGCAGGGCCAGACCGGTCTCGGTTAACTGATAAATGGTAATATTATCGATAAATCCCTCACCGCCAACGGCTCCACCTATATCACCCGCTTTTGCCGCTGCATCGGCTTGTGCCCCGAATTGCCATCCACTTTCGATAAACCGATCCATGGTTTTAGCATTGTGGAAAATAAAGACAACACGAAAATCCTTGAGACCCAGTCCCAGGCCAAGCCCGACCTCGCCCATTCTCATATAGGTATGCTTGCCGGTTAAATTATTGTGAACAACACCATGTCCTCCGCCAAAACTGGCCAGGAAGATTTTAATGTTGGCATTACTGAATACCGCGTAGCCAGGCGCCCGGGCAATTTGTGCTCTGACATCGGGTTTTACCCTGTACAGGTCATCCAGTACCTGGTTGCTCATCGACAGAACAGCCCTGCGTTTGTCATCCGGTGTTTTTTTAGCGGTCGATGAACAGCCACCAACAAGAAATATAAATATTAATAGGTATAGTGGTATTGCCCTTTTCATATTGTCCTCCGTTTATTTTTCTTTTAGGTTTTTTATACCTTTGTTTTCCTGTCCTCAGGATACCCGTCAAATTGAAAAGATTAAAGCGGCATTAATGGTATCAACGATCAGACCCGAACATATCAACGGACCAGATTTTTGTGACCTGATTGCCAGTGCACGTCATTTTTACCTGTTAAATTCAGGCAATTATTCGGGTATTAGAAAACAAAAAAACGGGACAGTGATTTTCACCGCCCCGTTTGTTTTGAGGAGTTCGCTATAAATATTAATAATATACTTTAAATATATATCCTATATTATTGTTAATAAATTATTATTTATCATATTAGCTTACCCTAGCCACACTTCGAATCGCCGCAACTCAGACAGGTCATGCAACCATCCATCATGATCACAGCCTTGGTGCTGCATTTGGCACACAGGTTCGCGCCATCCGGGTATTGGCTATCTTCCTCGGTTTGTTCGATGGTGTTTTGCGCGGCATCGTACTGGGCGCGTTTTTCTTCAAGAATCTCTTTCTGGTGGTCTGTCATCGCTTCATCCTTGAGCATGCCAATCAATTTAAGATGCTGCTCGATGACGACACCGATCTCTGCGACCAGCGATGGCATGTAACGGCCACCCTTCTTGAAGTAACCGCCTTTCGGGTCAAACACGGCCTGCATTTCTTCAACAAGGAAAGTAACATCGCCACCCTTGCGGAAAACTGCGGACGTGATCCGTGTCAGGGCAACGATCCACTGGAAGTGATCCATATTCTTCGAGTTTATAAAGATTTCAAACGGACGACGCTGCTCATGCGCTGTTCCCCGATTCAAAACAATATCGTTTATGGTGATGTACATGGCGTGGTCCGAATCCGGGGTCTTGATCTTGTAGGTCGAACCCATGAGTGATTCCGGACGGGCCACACTTTCGTGCATATGGATGATATTGCTTTCTTCCTGCTTTTTTTGCTCGGCTGCTGCAGCCTCGGCCTGGGCCGCGCGCTCTTCCTGGCTTATTACCTTGTAATCAACAATCTTCTTATCTATTTTGACAGCCATCTGTTGGCTCCTCTATAAGGCCGGGTTCGTTACCCTGCCGTTCTATATGTGTATGTATTTAATGAGTTCTGTTTCTGTTACTACCGGTTCAGGGGCACTTTAAAACTTGCCGTAATAGCCTTCTTTCAGGGCATCGAACAGGTTGGCGGCCGAATGAATTTCACCATCGTATTCGACTTGCTCGTTGCCCTTAAGTTCGCATATGGAACCATCTTCCAGGGTGAACTGGTAAGTCGTATTTTCCAGGTCAACTTCTTTGACCAGCACGCCCTGAAATGCTTCCGGATTGAACCGGAAAGTGGTACAGCCTTTCAAGCCCTTTTCGTAGGCGTACATGTATATGTCCTTGAATTGATCGTACGGGAAGTCGGTCGGCACATTGGCGGTCTTGGAAATAGACGAGTCGATCCATTTCTGCGATGCCGCCTGAATATCGACATGCTGCACCGGTGTGACGTCTTCGGCGGTAATGAAATAATCGGGTAATTGTTCGGCCGGGTTTTCAGAAAACGGCAAGGCCTTGGCATTGACCAACTGACGGTAGGCCAGCAGTTCGTAGGAAAAGACATCAATCTTTTCCTTGGTTTTGCGACCTTCACGGATAACGTTGCGCGAGTAATGATGGGCAAAGCTTGGCTCTATCCCGTTACTGGCATTATTCGCCAGCGAAAGGGAAATAGTTCCGGTCGGCGCAATTGAAGTATGGTGTGTAAAGCGTGCACCATGTTTGGCAATTTTGTTCACCAGTTCGGGGTTTTCCTCGGCGATTTGTTGCATGTAACGGCTATATTTCGCATGCAGGATTTTACCGGGCACCTTGTCGCCTGCCTTGTAGCCGTCGGCTTTCATTTCCGGGCGTTTGGCCAGCATGCCTTCATCAACGGTAAAACTTTGATCCATAACGGGTGCCGGGCCCTTCTCTTTGGCAAGGTCCAGAGCAGTTTCCCATCCGACCATGGCCATGCACTTGGTAACTTCTTCGGTAAATTCGAGTGAACCCTCGTCTCCGTACTTCATTCCCATCATGGTGATGGTTGAACCCAGGCCCAGATAGCCCATACCGTGACGGCGTTTGCTATGGATTTCCTGGCGTTGCCGCTCCAGTGGCAGGCCGTTGATTTCAACAACATTGTCCAGCATGCGGGTAAATACCTTGACGGCCTTGCTGTACTCATCCCAGTCGAACCTTGCCTGGGGTGTGAAAGGATCTATCACGAAACGTGTCAGGTTGATCGAGCCCAACAGGCAACTGCCGTATTCCGGCAAAGGCTGTTCGCCACAGGGGTTGGTCGCGCGAATATTTTCGCAGAACCAGTTGTTGTTCATTTCATTGACTTTATCGATCAGGATAAAGCCGGGTTCGGCAAAATCGTATGTGGATGACATAATGGCATCCCAGACACGCTCGGCTTTGATTACCTTGTAAACACGGCAGCCAACCAATCCTTGCTCGTTGGTCACGTAGCCATCCTTTATCGGTGTGTCGCGCCAGATAACGCTGGATGTGTCATCAAGGTCAATACCGTCATCACTGACTTCACGCTCGGTAATAGGGAATGCCAACGGCCAGTCGGCCTTGTCTTTCACCGCCTGGATGAATTCATCGGTAATCAGCAACGACAGGTTAAACTGGCGCAGGCGACCATTCTCTCGCTTGGCCCGGATAAAATCGAGCACATCGGGATGGCCCACATCAAAGGTCGCCATTTGTGCACCTCGCCGCCCACCTGCTGATGACACGGTAAAACACATCTTGTCATAAATATCCATGAAAGATAAAGGCCCTGAAGTGTAGGCCCCTGCGCCGGTGACGTATGCGCCCTTTGGACGTAACGTAGAAAACTCGTAGCCGATACCACAGCCGGCTTTCAGGGTGAGTCCAGCTTCAACATTCTTGTTGAGGATCTCGGACATGGAATCATGGATAGCAGAAGATACGGTGCAGTTGATCGTGGACGTAGCCGGCTTATGTTGTTTCGCGCCGGCATTGGAAACAATGCGACCCGCCGGTATTACACCCTTATGCAAAGCCCAAACGAATTCCTTGAACCAGAGTTCGCGTTTTTCTTCTGTTTCCTCGACATCGGCCAAAGCACGGGCCACACGCCGATAGGTAGCAACAATATCGCGGTCTACCGGCTCGCCATTCTTGGCCTTCAGACGGTATTTTTTATCCCATATATCCAGTGATGCATCCTGAAAAGTGATGTCTGTTTTGTTTGATTTGACTGCTTTTAAGGATGCGACCATATTCACCTCGATATTGAATTTATATGCCATTCAGTTGAATGGGCATTTGTTGTTGTTTTGGTGTAATTTTTGTAAAAAACACAATATGTAGTGTTTTCAACATTAATCCTATCAAAATATAGACCATCAGCAACGATAAAAAAAATTTTTTTTAGATGTTTTTAGAAAAAGAATATGGCTGGACTATAGCCAAAAGGCATAAAAAACTTCATGACCCACTTCCACAAAAAA
>CAMYIF010000099.1:0-7780 GCA_947258415.1 uncultured Pseudomonadales bacterium | reverse complement strand
AACCCGCTGTTTTTTTGAAGGAAAGAGCAGGCGCTTGACAGATTGCTGCAAGAAAGCCGGCCAAGTGAGAAAAGGCCGATTTAGTAACCACTATTATTTCAGGTAATACAGGCTAGGAAGGATTGGTTTCAGATCAATCGGGAATTGAAGGAAAGAAATCGACCGTAGCCCGGGGATTAAGCCAACCTGAACAAAATTATTATCAATGTATGCGGTTCACGCCATAAAAATGCCGGGCGGGTACACTCTCGGAATTACGAAAAAGCATTTCAAGTGCACCGCATTACCCGGCATTAATGGGTTATCGAAAAAACTTACCGGTCGACCAGTTCCAGCAATAATTTATTCAGTCGTTTCACATAGGTAGCGGGGTCGATCAATTGCCCACCTTCGGCGAGTTGGGCCTGTTCGAAAATAATCAACGCCAGGTCACCAAAACGCTCGTCATTTTTCTCCGATGACAATTTCTTGACCAGCGGATGATCCGGGTTTAACTCCAGCGTTGGTTTGGTTTCGGGCATTTTCTGCCCAGCCGCTTCCATGATACGGCGCATTTGCGCGCCCATATCGTGTTCCCCGACCACCAGGCAGGCGGGTGACTCGGTGAGTCGGTGGGTAATGCGAACCGCTTCAACCTTTTCATCCAGCGAGGATTGAACACGCTCGACCAAATCCTTGAACTTGTCGGCAACTTTTTCCTGCTTTTCCTTCTCTTTCTCGTCCTGGACTTCGCCGAGGTCCAGTTCACCCTTGGCGATATCCTGGAATTTTTTATCCTCAAAATCCATCATGTGGCTAACCAGCCAGTCGTCAACCCGGTCGCTTAACAATAATACTTCGATACCTTTCTTGCGGAACACTTCGATGTGCGGGCTGTTTTTCGCTGTGTTGAAAGAATCGGCAACCACGTAATAAATCTTGTCCTGGCCTTCTTTCATCCGGCCGATATAGTCTTCGAGCGAATGGGTTTGCTCTTCCTTGTCATCGTGCGTGGTAGCAAAGCGCAACAACTTGCCAATCGCTTTCTTGTTGGCGAAGTCTTCGGCAGGGCCCTCTTTGATGACCTGTCCAAATTCCTTCCAGAAAATGGCGTATTCATCTGGATTTTTGCTGGCCAGTTTGGTCAGCATGTCGAGCACGCGCTTAGTCAGCGCGCTGCGCATTTTATCGATCTTGGGGTCATTCTGGAGCATTTCCCGCGAGATATTCAGCGACAGGTCGTTCGAATCAATCACGCCTTTTACAAACCGCAGGTACAAAGGCAAAAATTGTTCGGCGTCATCCATGATGAAAACACGCTGGATATAGAGTTTCAGGCCTCGCGCCACATCACGGTTCCAAAGATCGAAAGGAGCACGTTTGGGGATATACAACAGGCTGGAGTATTCCAGTTTACCTTCTACCTTGTTGTGGCTCCAGGTCAGTGGATCTTCGAAGTCATGGGAGACATGCTTGTAAAAGGCTTTGTATTCATCGTCCTTGACTTCTGTTCTTGGTCGCATCCACAAAGCCTGCGCGTCGTTTACACGTTCAAATTCGGGCTCTTTCGGTTGCTCGGCCTTTTCCTCTTCCTTGCCCTCTTCGGCAGGCGGGGTCGGCGCTGGTTGCTCGAGCATTTCGACGGGAACGGAGATATGGTCGGAATACTTGTTGACCAGGCTGCGCAAGCGATAGTAGTCGGAAAAATCGGTTTCCTCGGGTTTCAGGTGCAGGGTAATGCGGGTGCCGCGCTCATCTTTCTTGATGTTTTCAATAGAGAAATCGCCTTCCCCCGTTGACTCCCAACGCACGCCCTCTTCTGCTTTCAGACCGGCACGACGGGATTCGACGCTTACCTTGTCAGCAACAATAAAAGAGGAATAGAAACCGACACCAAATTGGCCGATTAACTGTGAATCTTTCTTCTGGTCACCCGTCAATTTCTTCAAAAAGTCGGACGTACCCGATTTTGCAATAGTACCCAGGTTTTCAATAACTTCTTCGCGTGACATGCCCACACCGTTGTCGCTGACGGTTACCGTACTGGCATCCTTGTCAAACTCGATACGAATCCGCAGGTTTGGGTCATTCTTCAGAAGGTCGTTATTGGAAAGGGCCTCGAAGCGTAATTTATCCGAAGCATCGGCGGCGTTTGAAATTAATTCACGCAGGAAAATCTCCTTGTTGCTGTACAATGAGTGGATCATCAAGTGCAGCAATTGTTTGACTTCGGTTTGGAATCCTAGTGTTTCTTTTTTGGATTTAACGGACATAAATTAAAAGCTCCTGAACTTTCTTGTTTATGGTGAATGGGAAAACCGGTTTTCTGAGTTTATCAATGGGGATTAACTGCGACATTTCAAGCATAAAATCGTTAACCTTGGCGGCCAGGGAAATTATGCGATAAATGGCCAGCAAATCGTCAATCAAAAGAGCGGTAGTCGCGGGACCATTCAGTACCAACCTTGAGGGCTTTCAGGGTCCTGGAATGGAATTCACGCCGATATAACACCAAAAGCACCCAGGTAGTCGTTATGAGAAAGGCGTATGGGTGTATAAACCAGGTCATCCAGGCAATGCTAAAATAAAAGGCGCGCAGGCCATGATTAAAAGATACGACCGCGAGTTGAATGATTCCCGCCAGGGATTTGGCGTGCCGGTTACGCGACTCTTCGCTGGCCTTGTCATCGTTACACAACGGCGCGCTTCCGATCAGGATCGAAGCCATGCCCCACTGGCGCAAACACCAGGTAAAGGTAAAAAAAGCGAAGACAAAAATTAATACCAGGAAAATAACCTTGAATTCAAGCTCGTGCTTGGCCAGGTACTGCCTGACCGTCAGGTCTGTAACGAAATCAAGCGCAGTCCCGGATGAACCGATCAGTGTTAGCAGGCCAGCGATAATTAGCAAGCTGCTCGAGGCCATAAAAGTAGCATTGCGCTCAAGGTTGGCGGCGATGGATATATCAACAATACGGGCATCACGTTTCTGGATCACATGTACCCAGTCCGAAATATGTCCATGAAGGGTATTTTGCAAGCGTTGTGCCGATTTTGCGCGATAACCGGAAAAATAGGTATAACCAATCCACGCACAAATAAACCAGCCGAGGGACAGGGTATCAACAAGCCCCCATTCAACCAGAATTTTCAAATAACCACCTACCTGATTAACAGTTTATAAATCACCCGTTAGACGTCGAATATGCGCATAGACACTTTTAGCCAGCGCCTCTGGATCATAACCGCCTTCCAGTACCGAGACAATGCGCTGCGAGGCGTAATCACTGGCAGCGTTGGCGATTAAGTCCGTAACCCAGGTGTAATCGTCTTCCAGCAGGTTTAACCCGGCCAACGGGTCATCCCGGTGTGCGTCAAACCCGGCTGATACAAAAATAATCTGTGGGCGATGTTTCTCCAGCGCAGGAAGCCAGTCTCGTTCAACAGCGTTTCGAAAAGCAGGTCCGCCCGTACCTTCCGGCAGGGGTGTGTTGACTATGTTGTCCCGGTCAATATCGGTAAAACGACCCGGGTAAAACGGATGCTGGAAACTTGAACAGACCAGGACAGCCGGTTCATCCTTAAAAATGTCAACCGTGCCATTACCGTGATGAACGTCAAAGTCCAGCACGGCGACACGCTCGATTCCATCCTGGTCCAGCGCATGCCTGACACCCACAGCGATATTGTTAAAAATGCAGAATCCCATGCTGAGTGAATATTCGGCATGATGGCCTGGGGGTCTGACCGCGCAAAATGCACGCTGGAATTGCCCAGACATAATCTTGTCCACGGCCAGTACCGGTGCGCCTGCTGCCAGATAAGCTGCGCGCAGGCTATACGGGCAAAGCGTGGTATCAGGATCGAGGGATACCATGCCCTTTTTTGGCGCAACGTCGATAATACGCTGGATATGCTGGCGGGGGTGAACCTTTTCCAACTGGGCAAGAGTCGCGGGCGTAGAATCCAGCATTACCAGTTGCCGGGCGAGACCGGTTTCTTCGATATACCGGTTAATTGCCTGTAACCGTATTGGGCTTTCCGGGTGGTATTCGCCCATATCGTGCAGGCTACAATCCTTATGACTGATGTAAGCGGTTTTCAGGGTCATGTTAACTTATTCCATTTCACCGGCATGGTTGGTCATGGCCTGGTTAATGAGCAATGCTGATTACCTTCGGCTATTGACCGACCCATTTGATCAGGTGTTCCTGCCACTGATCCGGATGGATAAATTCCTCGGAAACACATTTACCCCGGACAGAAATACCCGCCTGGTGCACCGTTTTGTCAGAGCCGCTAACCAGCGGGTGCCACCAATACAGATCCTTGCCTTCGGCCAACAGGCGATAAGCGCAGGTATTGGGTAGCCATTTGAATTCACTGGCATGTTCCGGCTTTAACCTGATGCAGTGGGGAACCAGTTCCGAGCGATGCTGGTAATCGCTACATTGACATTTATTTTGGTCGAGATAACGACACGCCAGGTTGGTATAATGTACCTCGCCGGTTTTATCGTCTTCGAGTTTCTCCAGGCAACAACGGGCACAGCCATCACACAATGATTCCCACTCGGCCGAACTCATCTCGGTTAACGATTTTAACTTCCAGAATGGCAAGTCACTCATTCCGGGACTCTCCAAAAAATTCATACAGGCTTCTACAGAAGCTAATTGAAGCGATCATTTCGAAGCCGATCAATATCAGGTTTGAGGCTTAAGTTCGCTCAGGTTTGTTTCTGTGTCGGTATCTTTGGGAGGCATTTGCAAATAATAGCCATCAGCCTCCAATCGCATGATCAATTGCTGGTAACTGATATTGGCCAAATGCATGTCCGGCTTCAGCACCAAAGTCATGGCCAACACAGCCTCTCCAAACATATCGACCAAGGCCTGTGGTACTTTTTTAAATCCTTCTGCTTTTTCAACATACAGGTACATCCCTTCTTTTATGGAACTCCTGTATACAGAACATATCGTTTTCATGAGTGCAGCTTTCCCCTGTATTGATCCAGCAATTCTGTCAAGCTATTACCTAGCAGCCCTTTTTTCCAGGAAGGTAATTCAACTGGCAGTGCCGTGTTTCCCTCACCGATGAGCGTGTGTATTAATTTTACCAATGATTTCCTGTTCATCAATAATTGCGGCGCCAGGTCATATTCCCTGGCTATTTTGGAAACGTGCGCCTGCAATTCCTTGACGACGGCTTTGGCTGAAGGCGGCAAGGGTCCGGGCATCGGCGTAATTTCCGTGACATTATTCCCTGCCTGCCTGATTATGCTTAAAATCCTGTCTCCATCATGTCGCACCCTGGATTTAAGCATCCCGCTGATTTTAAAGAGTTCATCCGTTGTTTGCGGTCGTTGTTGTGCCAGCTCAATCAACTGGTAGTCTTTGAGTATAAAGCCGCGAGGCATATCCCTTTCACGGGCTTCCCGTTCACGCCACTCGGCCAGTGCCTTCATCACACCCAGTTCCGGGGGTGTCAATTTCCAGCCATTTTTAACCCGCTGATAAGCCTGTTCAACGGGTATTTCTGTTACCTGGTTGGCAAGCAGATTGGCGCATTCCTCTTCTACCCAGGATATTCGACCGCTCTCTTCAAGCAATTCCTTTTGTACACGGTAGATTTCAGCCAGGAATGTGACATCAGCAATAGCGTAAGACAATTGTTTATCGGAAAGTGGGCGTTGCAACCAGTTCGAGCGCTGTTCACCCTTTGGCAAGTCGACATCAAACAGGCTGCTCACAAGGTTCTTGTAGCCAACGGACAAACCATGTCCTAAAAATGATGCGGCTACCTGGGTATCAAATAAAGGCGCAGGTTTTACGCCCAAATAAGTTTGAAACAATTCAATGTCTTCGGAACTGGCGTGCAGCACTTTCACCACAGAGGTGTTTTCGAGCAAATCGGCAAAAGCCTGGATATCATCCAGACCAAGCGGATCGATTAAAAAATAATCGCTTCCCGCCGCAACCTGGATCAATGCGGGCTTCGGGTAAAAGGTATTGGTGCGCATGAACTCGGTATCAATAATAATATTGTCGAGTTTTACCCATTGGTCGACGAAACGCTTTAAATCCTGGTCAGATTTTATAAAGGTATAATCGGGCGTTAAGCTTATTGGTAAAGTCAAAATTTCTCTGGCTAGTCGTTGAATTAGTGCAAGTATGCAGAATTTATGGGAAAAGGTTAACGATTAAAAAGCATGTCTCCCCGCAAAAGCATGCGCAAGGGTGCTGCCATCTACGTATTCAAGCTCGCCGCCAAGGGGGACTCCGTGGGCAATACGCGTGATTTCAATGCCCAGGTGCTTTACATGCTCGGCGATATAATGTGATGTTGCTTCGCCCTCAACGGTGGCATTGGTGGCCATGATAATTTCCTTGATCTCACCCTGGTCCACTCGTTCGAGCAGCAGGTCAACGCCGATTTCTGCAGGACCGATTCCGTCAATGGGAGATAAATGCCCCATGAGAACAAAATAGCGGCCCCGGTATAAACCGGTTTGCTCAATCACCAGAACATCCGCCGGAGATTCCACAATACAGAGTTGCGAGTTTTCGCGGCTCCTTGAAGCGCATATATTACAAACCCCGGTTTCACAAAGAATACGGCATTCCCGGCAGTTTTTAACCTCGTTGACAGCCCGTAAAAGAGTATTGGCCAGCTTGTCGCCGCCCTGGCGATCGCGCTCCAGAATATGCAGCGCCATTCTCTGGGCAGACTTTGGACCAACACCCGGTAGACATCGAAAGGCATCAATCAGTTGGTCAATGAGTGGACTAAAGGACATACACAAACTCGAATATTTCAATTTAATATAAACCGTCACGACTAACGGGCGTCTTGTTTTTCAGGTAGTAACTGTTAGAGGTTGCTCTCATGTTTCTTCAACTGGTGCAGACAACCTAAAATGGCATTTTAAATCCTTCTGGCATACCCATTCCGGCAGCCATACTGGACAGCCGATCCTTGTTCTTCGCCTCAATCTTGCGGACCGCATCGTTAACTGCCGCCGCCAGCAGATCCTCGAGCATTTCCTTGTCTTCAGATAAAACATCCGAATCAATCTGTACTTTTTTTACATCATGCCTGCCATTCATAGTTACCTTTACCAGGCCGGCACCGGACTCACCGATAACCGTTGCATTGGCGATTTCTTCCTGCGCCTTTTGCATTTGTTCCTGCATTTGCTGGGCCTGTTTCATGAGCTGCCCTAAATCAGCTTTCATCTTGGTTGCCTCTATTTCATCAATGTTAGTGTTTAAATTAATATTGCCGCCGGGAGCAGACACCAGTGATCGAATCCCGTTTGTGTTGGCCGCTGTTAAGAATCCAGCGGTACGATGGAGTCGTCATCCAGCACAGCATCAAACCGTTCGATCAATTGCCTGACATTTTCATCCTCTTGCAGCGCCATTTTTGCCGCTTGTATGCGTTCGGACTTTAATCTCTGTTCATGAAGCGCAGGTGTTTCGGCATCTGCTACCCCTGCCTCAATCTTAACATTTACCGGCTTACCCAGGAATTCGACCAGGGATTTTATGATACGCTGTTCGTGCTGGACATTCAGTAGCCCGAGAAACTGCTCATCGATGACCAGATATATATTCTTCGAATCCTTGCCTTTAAAGGTACATTGCATAAGAATATTCCGGCTCATACCCTTCAACTTCAGCCGAAGAACCAGGTCGATCCAGTCCTGGTTACTGTTTAATAGCGTTGGCTTCGTCTCCTGTTTGACCGTTTTTTCTGCTGCCTGTTCGGGACTATTTTTAGCACCTCCCTGATCACGCTT
>CAMYIF010000098.1 GCA_947258415.1 uncultured Pseudomonadales bacterium | reverse complement strand
ACCCTGTCGCCGTGATCGTATTTGTTCACTTCGATTGCTTTGGGCATGTAACAAAATGCGGTTTTGAGCGCATTGAGCGCGTCTTTGTCCATTTTTTCGGTCATTTCCTCAACGCTTCCTTGAGTTCACGAATTTTACGTTGGGCGATGGCGGTATTACGTGGACCCATGCGCAGGAATTGTTTATGGATGGCCGGCAGTTTTTCCAGCTTGGGGTCGGCGAACTTGTAGAGCACCGAGGTGTGGGTTAATTCTATTTCACCTTCAATGATCGGGGCATCCAGCATGACTTCCAGGGTACGCATTAATGTCGAATGAAAGGTTCGGTCGGGGTATCCCAGTTCGCCGTAAGCCTGTTCCAGCAGGGGTGAAAAACGGCGATAAGTGGCTACCAGTAGATCGGTATCGATGGCGTCGAAGATTTCAATATAACGATTATATCGCTCGTAGCTGCTGGGCTGTAAAAACTCCTTTTCCCCTCTTGTCTCGACCCTGAAAGCCTGGTTGGGTTTGGGAATGGATATATATTTACGCGCAATTTTGCCTTCTGCTATGTTGTCGGTGACGACGACAAATTTCCTTACCACTTCATCCGTGGTTATCCAGGTTAACCATTCATTATCCAGGATCAGGTTAGACAGCGCAGAGATAACCGTTTCATCACTCTTGTTGAGTTCTGGCAACGGTGGGGCAGTTTCGACAGCTTTGGGTGGCAGTGGCTGGGTTACATCGGGTTCAGTGCCAACAGGCGGGGGTGGCGGGGTGTCATAGGTTATGGTTGGAATTTTTGTATCCAGGGGGGTCTCCGTTCGGGCATCCTGTTGTGGCTGCCAGACGAACAGGTAGTAGAGGGCTATCGCAATTGGCGCAAGGGCAATCAGGACACCCAGTAACCAGACCTTGTTAAGGCCGGATTTCGCATCATCTTGATAAATATTCCTGTCGTCTCTACGCATGGTTTTTCTTTCTCAATTGAAAATAATGATTAAAAGTTTCCTCAATAAAACGGGTATCACACCCCGCTGACACATTATTTGATGACCAACTGATTTAATGTACAAGCTGGCCGATCTATTGTGAAACACTTTTTGATACTACTGGTAATAGCTTGAACCAGTGTTGGTTATTATTTTCTACTGCTCAATAGCGTACCTTACAACCAGGTTTTTAATGATAGTCAATTCACCCGTGGGGTAGGGAGCCTGCTGGCTTTGGGCCACCTGGAATCGGGCAACGGGTTGCGGGATGGTATGCTGTCCGGATTCGTTAATCATTATTACCGCTCCCAGTTTGGCCCCCGCATCCCGAGCCAGAAGCGAAGCCTTGTTTTTTGCCTGCTGCAACGCTTTAAGCATAGCCTGGTCTTCCAGAGCGGAGCGATTACTGAAATCATGGCTCAATTGGCCTGTCTGGGTGGCACCTATCTTTACGGCACCATCAATCAATTCCGGGTAATTCTCCAGTTCGCGCAGAATAATGCTGACATTACGGCTTACCCGGTAACCGGTCAGTCGGCGGTTTTGCTTGTAATCGTATTCGGGGTAGATGGTGAGGCGGGCCGCGAAAAGATCGGCTTTTTTAACACCCAGTTTTTCGGCCAGCTTCAGCAGGTTTATAACCTGGGTGTCGATCAGCTTTTTCGCCTGGTTTTGCTCCAGGCCCTGTTGGGAAAAACTGAATTGAACGTTGGCAATATCGGGTAAGGCTTTGACTTCGCCCGAGCCGCTTACTTCGATATAGGCCTGTTCTGCAAGCGAGTTGAACGAAAATAACATTAGCACTGTGGCCAGCGCGGCGAGCCAGGTTTGGTGTTTCATGGTCATACCTTGTTGGTGGATGGGTGTCTTGTTGACATTGTGCTCGGTACCCGGGCTTTGATTGTTGATTCTAAAAGGAGTTCCTCATTATGTGTAGCGCCGGTAAAGGGTCACCGGAATCAGGTAACATCAAGGAAATCTTTCAGGCCGGCCAGCGCGGCTTTTCCGCGGCTTCGTTTTTCTTCCCTGGTTGCCTGGTTGCCGCCTTCCCAGACCGTATCATCATCGGGTAGCTCTTTTAAAAAGCGGCTCGGTTCGGTATTACTGACTTCTCCGTATTGTTTGCGCTCGGCCGCCAGCATTAAGGTAAGGGTTTGTTGCGCACGGGTGATACCGACATAAAACAGCCGCCGTTCCTCTTCAATATTATCATCTTCAATACTGTTCCTGTGCGGCAGTAACTCTTCTTCCAGGCCCATAATAAATACATGCGGGAATTCCAGGCCTTTCGAGGCATGCAATGTCATCAGTTGTACCTGGTTGGAATCCTGCTCTTCCTTTTTACGGTCGAGCATATCCTGCAACATAAGCTTGTTTAACGCTTCGGCCAGTAGATTATCGTTATCCTTGCGCACATCATCACCGATATTCTTTTGCAGGGTTTTAGTCAGGAACCCGATGTTTTCCATGCGTTTCTCGGCTACCTGGCGGCTGCTGCTGTTTTGTACCAGCCATTGTTCATAATCGAGTTCATCGATCATTTCCCTGATGGCCTGTTCGATACCCTGTTGATGGCAACGTTGATTGACGGAGTTGACCCAATTATTGAATCGTTTCAGTTTATCCAGTTGTTGCGGTTTCAGGTGTTGTCCCAGCCCGAGTTCGCTGCTGGCTTCGAACAGGCTGATGTTTCTTTTAGTTGCGTAATGGCCCAGTGCCTCTAGCGTGGCCGGGCCAATTTTCCTGCGCGGTACGTTGATAATACGCAGGAAAGCCGTATCGTGATCCGGGTTAACGACAAGGTGCAGGTAGGCAAGGATATCCTTTATTTCGGCTTTATCGAAAAAAGAGTTGCCGCCGCTGATTTTGTAAGGGATCTGGAATTGCTGTAATTTTATTTCCAGTAAACGCGCCTGGTGGTTGCCACGATACAATACCGCAAAGTCGCTGAACCGGGCCCCGTTTTGCAGTCGCTGGCTGATAATTTCCGTTGCGATTCTTTCGGCCTCGGTTTCCTCGTCCGAACATTGTAGTATTCGGATCGGGTCGCCAACACCAAGCTGGCTCCACAATCTTTTCTCGAATACATGCCGATTATTGGCGATGACCTGGTTGGCCGCGTTCAGAATAAGTCGGGAGGACCGGTAATTCTGTTCAAGTTTGATGACCTCTAGACGCGGGAAATCATTCTGCAGGCGCGCCAGGTTTTCAGGTACTGCACCTCGCCAGGCGTAAATGGATTGATCGTCATCGCCTACCACGGTCAGGGCCTGGCGCACGCCGACCAGTTGCTTAACCAGCAAGTACTGGCTTTCGTTGGTATCCTGGTATTCATCCACCAGGAAATAGCGAATGCGGTTTTGCCAGTAATCAAGCACGGCAGGCTGTTCATTAAAGAGTTGTGAAGGTAACAGCAACAGGTCGTCAAAATCGACCGCGTTATAGGCGCGTAAATGGCGGTTATATTGCTGGTAGACTTTTGCGGCCGCTATGTCCTGCCCGGTTGTTGATTCCGACAGGGCCGTTTCCGGTGTCTTCAACGCGCTTTTCCAGCCGGATATTCTGTTGGCTACGTAAACGGTATCTTCCTTTTCCTGTCCATCCTTTGATGCTAACAGTTCCCTCACCAGCGTCAGGGCGTCATGCGCGTCAAAAATGGAAAAGCCTCGTTTGATACCCAAGTGCTTGTGTTCGCGCCGAATGATATTGAGGCCCAGGGTATGAAAGGTGCTGATATTTAACTCTTTACCGGCAACACCTTTGAGCTTTTTGGCAACCCGCGTTTTCATTTCACGCGCCGCCTTGTTGGTAAAAGTGACCGCGAAAATATGCCTGGGCTTGATGCCCTTCCGGTTAACGAGGTAAGCGATCTTGTGGGTTATCACCGTTGTTTTCCCGCTACCGGCCCCGGCCAGCACCAGCAGGGGACGATCAACAGTTTTTACTGCCTGTTGTTGAGGTGTATTAAGTCTGGACACGCTTACCTTTAATTTATTTGCCTGAAAAGGACCAAAAGTCTATCAGTGCCCGTGCCCGGTTAACAGCAGATCGATGACTATTTGTAACTAAACGAAATGGAAAGGGAACCGTAGGAATGATGGTGATCCTGGCCCTTGAATTCCTTGGTACGAAATACCTTTGCGAAGGAAACCTTGAAGCCGGAGAACACGGTGCTGACGCCGACGGCAAAGTCTGCTACACCAAGTTTCTTGTCAACACTGTGGCTGTCCCTGATGGTGTTGCCGTCCAGGAAAATGTCCCGGCCAACAAAGCGTCCATCGACTGAAATAAATGCGTGAACCCCCCATCTGTCGGGGTTGTTAATACGCGGGTCCCAATAGGCGCCGGGCGCACTGTTATCCCCACCGGGACGCACCGCTGAGGTGCCGAAGTCGTTCGGTATAAGCCAGCCAAAACGTATTTCTGCTCCGGCATTCAGGTAAGTGGCGACATTCCCCAACGCGCCGCCAAAGTGGGTAATCACGTCATATCCAAAATTGCCGTATCGGTCGGTACGGTTAATCACTTTATCTTTATGTTCATAGATCAGGGCAATGCCCAGTTCGTTTTCCAGCTGGTTATCCCAGCCCTGGAATTTTTCAAAACCACGCAAATCGTGAATAAAATCCTGTGTCTCCTTGCCCTGGGCAGCCGGACCGACGACGCCAATTTGTATTTCAAGGCTATCGAGTTCATTCTGGTTTTTAATATGGTAAGCCATACTGCTGTAAAGCCAGCCAGCGTAGGGCCGTTCGTCTTTAACTACCTGGGTAGCGTTGATGTCGCTGGGTGTGTAGATTGTTTGCCCGATGGAAAAAACCAGGTTACGTTGCAGGCCTTTGTAGGAAGGGTGAAAAAAGGTAAGCCTCCTGTTAAGCGAGCGAATCCAGCGAGGTAAAGAGCGATCCTTTATATAATCGGTCAGGTCGGGTGATACCCAGGCCAGGCGGATACCGTTGGTATAATTCTGGTCGGTTTCTGCAAACAGGTCATTTTCAAAATAAAGATTAAACGTCCACCTGTCCTTTGGATTTTCGCCAGCCAACAGCGGGCCGGAAACAAGGATAAGCAATACCAACAGAGACCTGGGCATGAGAAAGATTGTTTCATCCAGTTAAATATATCAGCGTTATTATAGGAGGATACCAGCTGCATGCGCCATTTTTCGACGGCTTCGCAGGACAAATTTTATTGCAGGAGAGAATTAAACGATAAACAGGCGTAACGGGCTGTGTTGAAAAATATCAGAAGGATGGCCCGCTGTCCCTGGCCGGCAAGGCACGGACACTATGTCCAGGAACAGAGTAGATGGTCAGGCGGCTCGATCACATACATTGTTGAGCAACATCGGTTTTTCTATGCCAAAACCCTGGGCATAATCGACTCCAATTTCGCGCAGCCTTTCCAGTATGGATTCGTTTTCAACATATTCTGCAACTGTCTTTTTACCCATCAGGTGCGCCATGTCATTGATGGATTTGACCATGGCATAGTCATTAAGGTCAGTATCGATGTGTTTGACAAAACTGCCATCAATTTTAAGGTAATCGACCGGCAAGGTTTTAAGATACTTATAGGAAGACAGGCCGGTTCCGAAATCATCAAGTGCAAACTTGAACCCGAGGTTCTTCATTTCGCTGATAAAGTCAGCGGCATCAGCCAGGTTAAGTACCGCGGTGGTTTCGGTGACTTCGAAGCAGATTTTCTCTCGGGGGATATCGGTATTTACCAGTTCATCGAAAATAAAGCCGATCAGTGATTCATCGTTGAGTGAATGGCCCGATAGGTTAATGGTAAATCCCTCAATATCATCGAGCTTATGCTTGTTCTCTGCAAGCCACTGAAAAATGGCGTGGATCACCCAGCGATCGACGTCCTGCATGCGGTTGTAGCGTTCAGCGGCGGTGATGAAATCACCCGGGGCAAGGTGTACACCTTGCTCATCCTGAACGGTTAATAAAACCTCGTAGTGGGGTTTAATCGGGATAATGGTATGTATGGGTGCAATTTTTTGGCAACGTAGCTGTAAACGTTTTTCGTCGAGCGCCTTGTTAAGGACCGCCATTTTGTCAATGACTTCCAGGCGTTTTGCGTTATCTTCGTCGTTTCGCTGGTAAATATAAATCCGGTTACGACCGGCTTCTTTTGCTGATAGACAGGCTGAATCCAGCGCGTTGGTTACATGGGCGTTGTTTTCCATGCCTTCATGGATGGCTACGATACCTATGCTGACGCCGACCGTATAGGTTTTCTCTTCCCAGATAAAACGGTGTTCCTGAATGGCATCCATAAGTTTCTTTGCGACCTTCCTGGCGGCCGTGCTGTTTACTTCAGGTAATATAAGGGCAAACTCGTCACCTCCCAGGTGCGCCAGTTCCTGATTATCAGAGGCAAGGTTTTGTAAAAGCTCGGCAATCTGTTTTAACAGCATGTTGCCACCCTCGTGGCCACAGGCATTATTAATGACCTTGAATTGATCGAGGTTAAGTTGGAGTATGGTATGTTCTTTTTGCTTGCTCCTGGTTTCAAGCAATACAGTTTCCAGCAGGCGTTCAAACTCCTTGCGGTTGGCCAAACCGGTAATATCATCGTGGGTGGCCTGGAAATTCATTTGTTCGTACATGTTTTGAACCATTTGGTCCAGGCTCTGGTCGACAAAGGGTTCGTCCGGGTTTTTGAGCACACGTGCATTTCCGCTTTGCATGTGTTCGGCGATTTCCTCGAGATTAAATTCGACGACTTTCATGCCCTGGTGATTCACAAAGACGAATTTCTTGTGATTATCATCAACCCAGGCCAAACGCATCTGCAGTAAATTTTCACCCTCACCAAATTCAATCCATTGACCGACCTTGAGGCGTTTTGCGCGTTTCATCCAGCGCAGCAGGGCCTTGTCCTGGACCTTTTCATCATCGATGGCCGAAAATGCCACGTCGGGTGTTTTGGCATCTTTATCGGTTTCAACAAAGACGGGTTCCGGCGAGGACGCATCCGGTTTTAACAGGTGGTTAAGCGCAGGCATTAATTTACGCAATTGCGCCTGCCTTGACGGCGCGTCTCCGATGCCGGTTTCGATCATTTTAATCAAGCCAGAACCCAGTTTCAGCAGTTCATCGTTATTTTTCTGGTCCGGGCTGAATTGGGCCAGCTTTTCGACCACACGCGCGTAGCTTTTCCAGATAGCGCTGTTGTAGCCGTCGCGCAAAATGCTGAACACCAAAAGTTCGCGCCAACCCTGGTCGAGCAGGTCAATTAACACTTTCGGGGCCCACTTGCCGCCGATCTGCTCATTGATAAAATTAATAACTTGCCGCTTGGCTTTCTCTATGGTTTGCAGGCCTTCGCAGGATTCAATGACCCGAGCGGTATTGCGTTGGGCAATTTTTTCCTGTTTATTTACCAGCTTTTCGAGGGTTGGCAGGACTTCATCAAAAACCCTGGTATCCTGATCGAATTCCTTGGTAATGCGCTCGAGGATATGCTCAATATTATCTTCAAACGCCTTGTTAAGCTGGTTGCCTTTTGATCCTAGTTTGGCCAGCAGGTTAAGCGCCCGCCGTGCGGGGTGATCGTCGTTTTCAAAAAAACTGTCGTCCTTGAGCAATATTTTCAGCAACGGGATTTCAAGTTGCTTGATGTTTGGCTTCATATCCTGGGTAAGGGCCTGGTTAGCCAGCATCGATCTGAAGAAATTGTCCGTGACGTTAATCTTATTGCTGTCTTCTTCGCTTAACTGTTTTGTGTCATCGCCCAGGTAGGAACTTATTCGTTCGCTCAACGATGCGTAATTGTCATCGTCCTGGAGCGTTTCGGTGGAGGTTTGTAATTTTGTCAGGTTATTTATAACAAAATCCTGGGGGTAATGACTCTTTGGTGCAATCGGTGCGTTATCGTATTCGTCTGTATAGGCAGAATGCTTGATTTCATTCACCTGGTTTTGCAATTTGAGTAGATTTTGCACCGTTTCAAATGCCTGCTTGGCTATCACTTGCTGAGTGTGAAAATGGTCGATAGGCGCATCGGAGCCGGGTTTTGGAACTTCTTGCTGTGCCGCACTCGCTAATGCTTCACTTGCAGGAGAAAGGGGAGTGACATTGCTTTCCTGCCGTTCCACGGTTTTGGCCGCTGGTTCCGGTTCATTGGCGCCAGCTTCGGTATCTGCTTGTTCAGCTTCCTCCTGGCTAGTATCACCACCATTTTCAGCGAGCAAGGTATTTAATTTTTGGTAAAAGGTTTCAAAATTGGCAACGAAAAGCTCGTTGAAAGTATCGAACACCGCTTCTGCAACTTCTTTTTTCAACGCCATTGGGTGAACGGCCTGGTAGAAGGCATGGCAGAGGTGCGTAGGGTTGATTGGATTGTTGGTATTAGTGACTTTGTGTTCAGAAATTTCACTCATTCGCAGCTGCAGGTAAAATAGCTCTTCCTTGTTCCGCTGTTCGGCCTTGGTTGCGATTACCTTGATTAACAGCCAATCTTCAAAGTCATCTTTTTCAATCAGGCTAAGCTTGGTAGAGCCCATGTCCTCGCTGCTGGGTTCGGCTAAAATCACGTCATTGCCGTTTATCCAGTTATCAACCTGGGTCATGGCCAGCGAGCAAAAAGCCCGGGTAATTTTTGCCTGGTATTTTTTAAATTTGGCAATGGCAACGAAATATTCAGATTCCTCGGCATTATTTGCCGCATCCTCGGACTTCAACGTTAACTCGCCATTTATTTTACTGAAAAATCTTTTACTTCCGGCTGTTAAGAACCCCTCGATGAGTTGGCGGCATTTGTCCTTGACCTGCTGATGTTCAGTCGATGTTTCTACTTCATCAGGTTTCGGAATTTGTGCCTGCTTGCTGGCGAGGCTGTAGAGCGCATGAATGGCTTCGGGGTTATTCTGGGTTATGGCTAAACCCATGGCGCCATCCATTAAACGAACCGCTTTGGTTTCCAGTTGGTATTTTAATTGCAGGGGCCGGGCCGACCGGAAGGATATGGTGACGGCGTCACCTTCACGGTATTTCTGTGGTTGATTTCCATCCTGGAATGAGTAGGCGATAAACAAGCCGCCCTTGCAAAAATCCTTGATTTTACACGCTTCAGGCTGGTGATATTGATTTGAAAACTGGGCGTCGTGATCCAGTAGCTGTCTGGTAAAAACCCTCTTCTCCACCTGCTGTTCCCTCGTATGTACTACCGTGAAGATAGCTAAATTTTTATGCAGTCAAAGCTTTGCATTAACTATAGTAAAAAATACTAAAAATGCGAGACTATAAAATACATAAAATATACGTAATAAGGGGTACTGTCAAAACCCCGGCGAGGGTATGACTTCAGGCTGAATTCCAATGACAGGAATCCGGTGAATACCGGGCTTTAGTCCTGTCCTGAATTGAGTGGGGCTAAAAGTAAAATTTTACGGTTCCTGGCGCACCTGGCTCCTATGATTTGAATGTTAAGTGGGTATGCAATTTGTCGAGCATATCGGGTGACGCCTTGAGTGCAAATTCGGCATAATCAGTGGCCGCTTTCAGCGCCGTGTTTTTGCAGGTAAATGGCCCCAAAGGCAGGACATCCTCACGGGTTAAAAAAAACCAGTCTTTATGAATTTTCATCAGTCGCCTGGTACGGCTGCTATTGGGCAGGAAACTTTCGCCAAATCGCAATCTGTCAAAATTATTTTCCATAGTGCAACTCCCGATTAATAACTGTCTCTTTATCGAGGAAGGTAGCAATTATCGTACCCTTATTAGAAATAATATATATATCAATAACTTATATTATAAGTATAAATACCTATGCTTGCTTTTGTAAAATAAGCTGACATTTTTTGCAGGTAGAATGCCATGTGAATAGGCGATGGTTTTCATCCAAATACGGATATGCACAATCAAATCATGAATAAAAAAGGTAATGGGTCTATTAAATGCTTTTGCGGACTGTGAGTAAATTGGCTGACATATGGGCGGGAAATTATTTCCGGTACCACGGGATTAATCGAGGAGTGATTCCCGGGTAGTTGCCGGTAACACCTGTAATTATTGAAAAGCCTACCCCAGGGTCGCGAGAGGAGAGGTTTAATGATGATTCAAATGACTGGCAGAAAACAGGGTGTCAACAGGTTGTAAAATCCGTTTGGCGGTTGACCGGTTGCCGACACAAATCAGGCCCTAAGTTTCGCCTTCGTTATATTTCTTATTGAAATTATCGACCTTTTCTTTCTCGCCTTTTTGCCATTTTTCATCAGCTGTGTCGACAATAGTCGGGGTGATTAACACGATAATTTCTGTATTGATTTTCCGCTTTTCCTTGCGCGAGAAAAGTTTCCCGAGTAGCGGAATTTTACTGACTACCGGAACCCCGGTCAGATCGTTAAAAACCTGGGTTTTTATCAGGCCACCAATGAATGAAGTGGCGCCATTAGGAACCAGTAAATGCGTATCGACGGCCGTTGTCGCAAGGAATTCGGTATTCTCCGTGGTCACCTGGTTGATGGTAACGGTATTAACGTAACCAAGACGGTCCCCGACAATCACCGATGCTTTTTTATTTTCGACGGTCAATAATTTCGGTGTGGAGAGGGTACGTGTCCTGCCTTCGCGTTGCAGCAAATCAAGGAAGATGCGCAAATCATCGTCGATAATTTCCAGGAAAAGGCCGCTTAAATTGTTTGCCGGAATGCCGCGGCCAATGACGCCGTCTGCACCCTGGATGGAAAAGAATTTGGCCCACTCGATGCCGTATGCTTCGGAATCATCCAGGGTGATTTCCAGTATGCGCGCCTCGATGACAATTTGCCTGGGCTGGTAATCGAGCTTTTTCACCAGCCCTGTTATTCGTTTCAGGAATTCAGGCCTGTCTTCCACCACCAGGATATTACGATCCTTGAGTTCGGTTATTGAACCGTATCGAGACAGGTATTCTTCGAGTATTTCCCTGACATCCTCGGCTTTGGCGTAGTTTAGGTTGAAAGTCACTATTTGCGTTGTGCCGTTATCGACATAGCTGCCGACATCATCACGGTTGATTACAAAATAGGTGTTGCCGCGTTTCTCGGCCTCGTACCCGGCCGTGTTTGCGATGAGGTGAATGGCTTCGCCCAATGACATATCGTAGAGGTTAATCGAAACTTTTCCGCTTACACCCTTGGATAACAGGATATTGACCCGCTGTTGTTTTGACAGCATTTGCATGGCTTCGGCAATTTCAACTTCGCGCAATGAAAGTTCGATTTTCTGATCGCCCTGTGAGGAGGGTTTGGGCGCTTCCGCGTAACTGACACTCACCATGGCAGGCAGTGCTGATAATAAAATGACAGTAAAGCCTGTTTTTATGGTTTTTAGCATGTTTATCTTTTTATTCACTTGCTATGCCTGCCTATCGACTATTGGGCTTCTCTTCAGTTAGTTTCAGCGTAATACGATTATCCTGTTTCTCGAAAACGGCATGTTGAGCATTTATATCGAGCAATTTATAGCCGTCGATCACATCGCCAATTTTCAAAATCTCACCGTTTATATTTACCATCGGGTTGTGCCTGGATAGCAATATTCCACGTAAGTCCAGCCCGTCTCCGGAAGCGCTGACACTCATCCTCGAGGTAGCGCTGGCTTCACGCGCAAATTCTGGCACCCGGAACGGGTCATGCTTAAGGGTCGGGTGGACTCTCTGTGCAGGCGCAGTATCCGTCTCCAGCGCAGGGCTCTCGTTAACCGGGAATACAAATAATGCAGAACAGGCTAATGCACCGAGCAGGCTCCTGTTGGTGATCAATACCTCGGGTTTCATGTTTCCATCCTGTAGGAGGCGATGGTGACTGTGACTATTAAGGGTTGATCGTCCTTGACGACGCTGTCGGGCTTCATGGTGCAGCGTTTAACCACGACGAAACCCAGCGCATCGGCAACGTCAGTGAGCAAGTCAAAAATATGGTAATAATCACCGCGTATATCAATATCGAATATTATTTCCCGGAACTGGTCGACGAGTTCGCCTTTCTTGGGTTTTACACCGGTCAACTCAACACTGTTTTTCCAGGCAATGCGTTGCAGTTGCCCGACTATGTAGGATTCAAATTGCTTTTGCGGCAGGTTGGCCATGTCACCGTGGAGACGCTTTTTCAGCCCCTGGATTTGATCAACCTTGTTATCCAGGTCATGTTGCAGGTTGCTGTTGTTGTTGACCACCGACTGCAACAGGCTGTGCGATTTGCTTAACTTCTGGTATTCCTTGAACTGCGGCCAGAACAGGTAGGTATGAAGCGCGGCCCCAACCAGTATAAAAAGCAGTAGCAGAATAATTTTTAGGTTCCTGCGCTCGAATTGTGCCAGTTGTTCGCGCATCAGGCTGTACCCTTCAGGCTGCCGACCATCACTGCCAGCTCGAATACCACAACACTACCGGCAGAGGTGCGCAGCAACGAGGTTTGCAGGATACGTACATTGGAAATTTGCGGTTGTTCCAGCATCCGGCTGACGAAACCGGACAAGGCTGCATGGTTAAGGGCCTGGCCGCTGATCTTGACATGGGTTTGTATTTCCCAGGCTTCGCCCTCCTTATCACCAGTGTTTTTAGTCGGCACGATAATAAAGTAACCGCTGTCCAGGGTGCGTTTCTTTTTATCGACTACCACACCGGTGCGGGCGAACTGCCAATTGGTAAACCAAAGGTCATTACTGCTAAAGGCGTTATCGGTAACCCTCAGGATATCCTGCACCGTCGTTCCGCCACGCAAGCCGTTAAGAAGGGTCCATTGGCGTTCAAGTTCTTTCTGTTCATCGTCCAGTCGTTGCAGCTTGTCGCGCTGCATCGTGGTAATGGCTTTTTCCTTTTGCAGTTTGGCCATCTCTGAAACGGTATTTTTTAACAGGTTTGTGGTCAGGGCGTATCCGGCGGTATAGACAATAAACAGCAGGGCCAGTGCTACGCCAAAGCCTTTCAGCCAACGCAGTTGCCATAGCCAGAGGCGATATTCGTTCGGTATCAGGTCAATGTCGGACATGTCAATTCTTCCCGCGCAACGCGAGGCCGGTGGCCACTGCCAGTTCGGCGCGCCCGATACCGTGATCCTCGGTCGGTTGCTTGCTGCAAAATATGGCAAGGGGATCCGGGATGACACGGACCGGCAAATTTAAAAGGCTGGACATTACTTTTTGAACACCTTGCCAGCGGGCGATTCCACCCACCAGGTAAATATTTTTAACACCCTTGCCGTGTGTTTCCGATATGGCAAACGTCTGGGCACGGCGTACATTGTTCGCCAGCCTGGCGAAGGTTGGCCTGAGTATTTCCAGCAATGTGACGCCTATCTGATCATCCATCTGATTTGACACGGGTTCAGCTTTGGAAGGCCCGCCCAGACCATGTTGATAAAGCTGCGACCTGGCAACGGAGGTCTCGAGCTGCAGTACTTCTGCGACCTGCTGGACCAGTGCCGACTCGCAGAACTCGACCTCGTCATCGAATAATAACCGGCGCCCGGAGATCATCGACAGGTAGCTTTGCTTGCTGCCAAAATTGATAACCAGGACCGTTTCACCTTCCCTGTATTGATGCATTGCCGTGACCAGGCGCTTGATCGCTGCCGGCCCCATATCCAGGGCCTGTACGTCAAAGCCGGCGTGGCGCAGGGTGTCGAGGTATTTCATTACGTTTCTGCGCAGGGAAAGTGCTACGATCGCCAGTTGGTTTTGATCTTTGTCAGCCTTGCGCACTGGCAGGTAATCGATAACGTAATCATTAATACTGCCTTCAACCAGATCGTCTACCTGTTTGACAATGGCATACTCGTCGCTTTGCCCGGGCTTGGTCTGGTAACTGACCGACATGATCCGGGCCTGGTCGGGGGGCAGGACGGTAACCACCTTGCGACCCTGGAACCCCTTTTCCCTGAGAACAGGCAACAGGTGTGCTTTTATATTTCTGACCGAATCCAGGAACGCGTCTCGCTCGCCGGGATAAGGCATCGTTGCCCAGGCAAGCAGAGAAATCTGCCCTTTGGCATCACTTTGTAACTGGACAAGGTTTATTTGCTCCTGTCCGAATTCAAGGCCAATAGCAGTGCATTCTGCCCTGGAGGCGGATTGTTTGCTGTGTGACAAGCCTTTTAAAAATTTCATCGACTCAAAATCCAGTAATACCCTTGTTACCCTGACCCCGGTTACACGCATATGATGTGAAACAGAGAAATTCCAGGCTCGTTTACCTGGCCGGGAATCCGGAAAAACACGGTAAACATTTGGTCTTATTAACAATTAGTCTAGTTAGTAATGCTGAAATGGCACTTTTTCAGCGAAAATATTTAATTCCCGGTTTAAGCAAATTTGGTCGATACCAGAGTGTTGATCACACTCGCCCGGGGATTATTTCTGCACAGCCAGCGGGGCAAATTTGCCTTTCTGCATGGCGATATTTTCAACATCTTTAGCTTTACCCATGGAACGAATTACTACATTAGGCAATTTGTTGATTCCCTTGCCGTCTTTAGCCTGGTAGAGGGCGACATCGGCAGAACGGTAAAGATCGCTGGTTTTGAAATCGATCGCCGGATCAACATTGATCACCCCTACGCTAAAACCTATGGTCATTCGCTCCGTCGTTTTTTCATTAATCCGTTTCTGCAATTTATCAAAGATCTGTTTAAACAAGTGCCGCGGGTCATGGTCGCGGAATACAAGCACGAACTCATCGCCGCCCATCCTGATCAACACGCCCTGGTCGCCTAGCAGGAAGTTGATAATGTAGACCAGGTATTTCAGCACCTTATCGCCGTATGCGTGGCCGTAGGTATCATTGAGCGGTTTAAAATCATCGATATCCAGGCAGGCAAAATAATAGGGTACTCCCGCATTGTTCCAGTTCTGCAGGTTTTCCTCGAACTGCTCGGCAAAAAATCGCCGGTTCCAGGCACCGGTCAAGGGATCCTTGTTGGACAACACCATGATACGGTTGTGCGCCTGTTCCAATTCAAAGCGCGATTTGATATCGGCCTTGCGAATTGCAGCGTTTCGCGCCACCAGCACCAGGCTGACGATACCCGAGCCCAACATGATAAATTGTAATGTCCACAGATTTTCGGCATTGAAATGGCTGTACATACCCCAGGTGGAAAAAGTAAAGGTGCCATAGATAAGCCCGGCCACGATCAACCCTTCACGCAATCCCCATGGAATGATGGGGATCACCATGAACAACATAACGATACTGATGAACTGCAACGTGCTGAAGCTGCCTGACTGTTGGGCTAACAACACAAACGCAGTTCCGCTGACCACCAGGATGCACATTCCCATCAGGTGAAGCGGCTTTATTTCAGATATTGACAGGCACGAAAAACCAAGGTGAAAACCAAGCCCTGCGAGTAACAGGCAGGTATAAAGGTAGGTTGAGTCGTTCAGCAGAGCGAAATAGAACCAGGCTTCTGCTATCAGAATGCAGGAAATCAGAATGCACAGTGTCATCAGACCCCGGCGTGTTTCGTGCAACATCTGGTCCTGCGAGTAAGCCTGAAGATCATCCTGATCAAACCCGGTTACGTTCCAAACCGGGGCAAACTTATGGTGCAAATATTTCATGGCTGGTTGGTCTCCTTTTGCGTCATCTTTTTGAGTTTAGTTCAAATATCGCAAAACGGCGGTAATTTGGAGTTTGTAAAGACGCGGAGTGCCCCAGGATTGTTCCGGTGCGCATGGCGCACCCTACAATTATTGTTACATCCCGCAGAGTGAGCCATGCGCACCGCAAAGGGGGTAGGGTGCGCCGTGCGCACCGCGTGGTTGTAGGGTGCGCCGTGCGCACCATGAGTATAAGGTTGGGTAGGGTGCACCACACGCAACACCAAGATATGCGAATATTCGTAGGGTGCGCCGTGCGCACCATGAGGTTGAAGCGTGCACCATTGGGTAGGGTGCGCCGTGCGCACCATGAGGTTGAAGCGTGCACCATTGGGTAGGGTGCGCCGTGCGCACCGCGAGGTTGAAGCGTGCACCATTGGGTAGGGTGCGCCACGCGCACCAATGGTTGGTAGGGTGTGCCCCGCGCACCGATGGTTGGTAGGGTGCGCCGTGCGCACCGCGTGGTTGTAGGGTGCACCATTGGGTAGGGTGCGCCATGCGCACCGCAAAGCGGGTAGGGTGTGCCGTGCGCACCGCGTGGTTGTAGGGTGTGCCGTGCGCACCGCGTGGTTGTAGGGTGTGCCGTGCGCACCGCGAGGTCGTAGGTTGTGGATTCTTTTTGATTTATTCCTGGTAAACCAATCCATCCTGCGCAAATTAAAATTTCTACTAAACTTAAAAGGTGTTGCGCTTCATTTACCCGCAAGCCCTTTATTAACAGGCTTTCGGGGCAGGGTGAAGCAAAAAACCAGCAATAAAAGAGGATCAGTTTTTTGGTATGTAATCAGGTTTTAAACCCGGGCATTCTAAGCTGCAGGCTGAGTCATCCAGCATCTGCAAAAAGGGTGTCGATTTTGTCTTGCCGGGGGTTCACCCTGATCGAACTGATCATTGTTGTGTTAATAATGTCTATCGTCGCTGTCATTGCTGTTCCTTACCTGCCGGCAGGCAACCTCGATAAACTCACGTTGGCCGCAGAAGAAGTTGCCAGTGCCATGCGCTACGCACGCAGTGAATCTATACGCTTGGGATCACCCCTGGGTTTTCGACAGGAATCAGCCCAGAAACGCATTCGTGTATTTCGCGGTGACACGGGTACCAATCCGATCGGCCTGGTCTATGACATCTACCATCCGCTCAGTAAAAACCTCTACGATATCGACCTGAATACCCATGCCTTTGCCGAGGCCGATGCGCTCAGTGACGGCAGAATTTATCGGGGTACGTGCAACGATCCCGAAAATGTCTATTTTGACGCCAGTGGCACGCCCTGGTGCGCAAACCCCGGGAACATATTGCTCGAGCAGTTTGAAGTCAAACTCGTCATGGGTCCCCATATGCGCGTGGTAACCCTGCATGGCATTACCGGCCGGGTGACCGTTCAATGACTTTTTTCCCTTCCACCTTACCTTCATACAAACAACGCATGGCGGCTTTCAGTTATGTCGAGATACTGGTCGCCATCGTACTGATCAGCATTGCACTGGTACCCGCGATCGAAGCACTAGGGCCCGGATTGCATGGGGCAGGAATACATCAAACCGAGGCCGGTCGGCATTACCACCTGACAGCCAAGCTGGAAGAAGTGCTGGCGCTGAAAGCAGCACCGGCGGAATCGCTTTTGCGGCACTACGAGACCCGCTGGGGCCGGTCGGTGGAGCCGATCTTCAACGAATATTCTTTCTGATGCGGCGGGAGCCCGCCGCGACCGCCAAACTGCCAGTCACGCAATTGGATGAAACCGCTAGCCGATCTGCCAGTCAGGGTCTGACGGCGTTTTCAGCCGGCGATTATGGCCTCTATGCGCTGACCATATTTGTCTGGAGCACAAGCTGGCTGGCGCTGAAATTCCAGATCGGCGTCGTCGA
>CAMYIF010000097.1 GCA_947258415.1 uncultured Pseudomonadales bacterium | reverse complement strand
GGTCAAAATAAGCCATCAATTTTTCGCGATCGGGCCAGGTTAATTTGTAATGCATTCGCATTAAATCGATCATGCGCTGCCGCGGGGTCAACCGGATTCCAGTTCGGGCACGGCCAATATCGATCAGGTAGGGCGTTACCTTGCCATCATCTGCCTGGGTCAGCAACATGTTACCGGACGACAGGTCGCGGTGCAGTATACCGTGATTATGCATATGGCACATAAATTCTGCGATGATCTTTAGCAGCTCGTCGTGGTCTACGCCCCTGAAAGACTTCTCCCCGGCATTGATATTGGCAAACACATCACGCGCTGAAAATGTATTCTCAAGGTATGCGCACACGTAATAGCTTTCCTGGATACCGCTCTGCTGATGACGCTCGAAAAAGGCCAGCGGCGTTGGCGAATTAACCCCTTTGCGCAGCATGATCGATGCGTTGTTCCAGTGCCTCTTGCCCTTGCTGTCACGGAATCGATAGACGATTTTTCTTTTTGTACTGACCCGGTTAAGCTTGATGGTCACCATGCCGTGCGTGGCTGTATCGATACTCCACACCAGGTTGCGTGAATCCCTAAGCACCTTGTCGACTTTCGCCTGCTCCAGGGCTTCGGGCAATAAAGCCGCAAGCGCGTCGTTAAAACCGACTGAAGTATCAAACGCGATGGCACCGCGCCAATCTTCATTTTCGTAGGGAACGAATTGCCAGTCTTTTATAGTCGGCAAACGGACATTGGTCTTTTTCAGATCGGGGACCTGCACAACTCTTTGCGTTGCCGAGTGAACCTTCGACTCGGAGGATGGGAATTCAATGAAAAGCGGCTGTTCGGATATACAGGCGGGTACATAGCCAAGCTTCTCTCCCAGGACACTGTAAAAAACCGCGTTACCGGGCATTTCCGGGTACAGTGCGGAAAGCGGCACGGCATAACTGTCACGACACCAGCAGATGTGCAGGTCTTTCTTTTTACCGGCAAACACGAAATGGCTGACACCGTTATCCGCGCTTGTTCCCTGAATGCATTCTGCCCCTTTTAACCGTGATATCGCGTGCTTATATGCCAGGAACGCGGGCCTGATTCTTAAAGATTCAAAGTTGCCACGAACACATTTATAGTGCGTCACGTTATCGATTTCGGGATAGCCTTTGGCAGCATCGTCAATAATGCCATCACGATTATCAATCAACGGGCCCCAATAGGCCCGGTCCAGCCCTCCGCTGGTTGCGGCAAGCACCAGGTAACGGACCATGTAATCGGCCTGTTTTTGTTCCGGGTCTGCGGTCCACCTTTCCAGGCGGTAAATAGTCCATGTCTTGTAAGTCGAGTAAGTTTGCTGGCAACCAAAATCCTTACCGATGGCATCGATAACACGCGCTTTTTTTATCAGGTTAAAACTCAGCAAATGCATCAGCCAGCGACCGAGAACACGGTGATCGTAGGCCTCAGGCTCGATCACTCTTTCGACAAACAGGTTGTCGGTGTGTACTTCGGGGGTCTTGCCGGTGCGCGCCATGGCCTGCAAAAAAGCCAGGTTAAAGGGTGGTTCAAAATCAGAAATATTGGGGCCGGCCAGGCGAATATTGTAATTACCGGCTACGTTGTGTGCAATCGACCAGGCAGGCAGATAGCGTTCGAGGTTAAATCCGGACCATTTCTTTCGGTTTGGTGTATTCCCTATTTCAAACAGTGCAACCTTGTCATGGTAGGCGGCGAAAACCGTTTCGATAAAATTTCTCCACCTTTGTTGAGCAGCTTCATCAACATCCAGCACCCGGGCATCTTGTAACGGCGGGAAAACGTTCAGCAGTATATCGTAGCCTTCTGCGATTGCCCGTTCCAGCAATCTTGCGGGGTAACTGTCCAGGGCGTCGTAACTGAAATCAATCCGCACGCATTTAATATTCAGGTCCTTGATGCGATCTACAATGTAGTCGTCGAATTCAGTGGCTTCAGCTGTAGCGATATTGATGCCAAAAAAGTCTTCGGGAACACGCACCGGCACAGACACCTGGCTGGGTATATTGTGCCAAAAACCCGATCGGCCGATACCATTAAGCATATCGATGATTGCCTGAAACGAATATTTCCGGGATGGTTTGTTTTTATTCATAAATATTTTCCGTTACCAGCACACGACTTAGCATGTATTTCAAAGCATGAATGAAATCACGTGGAAATTCTTAACCTGCATTTACCTGAATTGCAGCCTGCAGAAATTTGCCTGGCCGGGTCCAGAGACAATCCGGGCAGGCAGATTTTCCCTATTATCGGAATAAGCCGGGATAAAAAATCAAGGGGCCTTTTTGACCAATACATCTTCCATGATCAGGTATTGTAAATCTGAACCGTAAAACATATTGAGCGCGTCTTGCGGCGTACAGATAACCGGCTCGCCCCTGCGGTTCAGTGAAGTATTCAACACCACGCCATTACCGGTCAGTTTTTCCATCTCTTCCAGCAATGCAAAGTAACGCGGGTGGACTTCTTTTTTCACGGCCTGCGCCCGGGCTGTGCCATCTTCGTGTACCACTTCAGGCACCCTGGTTTTCCATTCATCGACGACGTCAAAAGTGAAGGTCATGAACGGTGCAGGATGATCGGTACCCAGCATTTGCGGGGCAACGCGATCGAGCATACTCGGGCAAAAGGGACGCCAGCGCTCCCGGAATTTTATTTGTTCATTAATCTTGTCGGCCACTCCCTCCACGCTGGGGCAACCCAGGATACTGCGCCCACCCAGGGCCCGGGGACCAAATTCCATGCGTCCCTGGAACCAGGCAACCGGGTTCCCGTCGGCCAGAATTTTTGCCACTGTCTCGGGAACGTTTTCTATAACCTCAAAAGACGGTTTCTCTGCCCGCTGTTTACACGCATCCAGGCATTGCTCATTGGTAAAACTGGGGCCCAGATAAACGTGCTCCATTTTTTCAGGTTTTATCCCGCGCTTGACTGCCGCGTAGGACGCCGCACCTATGGCTGTACCCGAATCACCCGACGCCGGTTGAACAAATAACTCTTTCAGGTCAGGCCGGGAAATAATTCGCTGATTTAACTTAACGTTAAGCGCACCGCCCCCGGAGAAGGCCAGCTTGCCTGTTTCACGGATAATATCTCCAAGGTAGTATTCCATCAGGTCAAGAACCGCGTCTTCGTAGAATTTTTGTATGCCCGCAGCATAGTGAATATAGGGGTCATCGGCTGCATCACCTACCCGACGCGGCCCCAGCCAATCGATCAGTTCCTGACTGAAATAATAGCCCTTGCCATTCTCCTTGTAGCGCCGCACGCCGACTGTGTTGGCTAATTTGGTATTTACCTGTAATTTACCGTTACCATATTTCATCAAGGGTGTTAAATCGTAGCGGAAGGGGTCGCCGTAAGGCGCCATGCCCATTACCTTGTATTCACCATCGAGCATTTCAAAACCAAGGTATTCGGTAATCGCCCCGTAAAGCCCACCCAGTGAATCGGGATCAAAAAACTCCTTGATCTTGTGTATTTTTCCGTTTTCACCATAACCGAAAAAGGTCGTTGCGTACTCTCCCTTACCATCAACGCCCATGATCGCCGTTTTTTCGGTAAAGCCGCTCAGGTGATAGCAACTGCTGGCATGAGAAAGGTGATGCTCCACCGGTTCAAATTCGATAGCCTCAGGATCGACTCCCAACTGGCGCAACATTTCAAATATATTGTCGCGATATCGACGATATCGACGATTACCATTCAGAATGGCGTCGAGGGCCCGGTCCGGTGCGTACCAATAGCGTTTCGCGTATTGCCACCTTGCCGGTCCAAACAGGGAAATCGGGGCGAAGGGAACGGCAACAACATCAACCTCGGAGGGCTTAATGCCGGCGAATTCGAGACAGAAACGCGCCGATTCCAGTGGCATTTTCCCCTTGGCATGCTTGTCACGAATAAATCGTTCTTCCTCTGCGGCAGCCACCAGTTTTTCATCGATATACAGGGCCGCCGATGGATCATGATTCAAGGCACCCGATAATCCCAGAATTGTTGTCACCCGAAAAACCTCCTGTTTTCAATAAAATTAATTTCACCCGGGCACATAAGCCTTATGATTCGATTATATTTCGGCATTAAACGAACCCGGAAATACTTTACCCAATACTACCCGTATTGACAGCCTGTTGCAGGACATTGTCGCAATTATTTTGGATCGGGGATTTTAAGGTATCGTGCAAAAAAAACGATGACAAAATAAACGATAAAACCCGCCAGTAAAACATCACTTAAAAAATGCCCTCCCTGGATAATTCTTACCATGCTCATCAAGAAACCAAAGATAATTCCCGCCAGCAACCAGCTGCGACTGGCAAGCAGCCAACCGAGAATCATCGCGTAAAATCCCATTGACGCATGGCCGCTGACGAATGAGCAGTTTGATTCACATTGATCGGAAATGACCCAGGCGGGTGAAAAATCCCTGTCACCTTCAAATTCAACTACGTTCCGGGGGCGGGCACGGTCCCAATGCTCTTTAAAGATAACATTGACGATCAAACCCGGCCCCACAATCAGAACCAGCAAGGCAAATACTGTCAGGCGTCGCTTTTGCTCGAACCATTTGAACCTGGTACCGAGTAGGATCACCAGGATAAACAGCGGGATCAAAACAAAAGGGGCATTAGAGCCGGCCGCATACAAGGACCTCACCCAAAGCAGGTCTCCGTATAAAAAATGTTCTTCGAGGGTAAAGAAAAAGCGGGAAAACCAGATATCTGTTTCGGGCAAAAAATAGAAAAGGAATGATACCAGCACGAACGCCAAGAACACGTAAAAATTCTTCATACAAACCCCATGCATGAATACCTGGATGAAAATTTTCATTAAATTTTATTGGTGTGGACAAAGAAGTTTATTAACAATTAAAAACGCTTCTCGGGAAGCGCAATTGTAATATTGTCCGGATTCCATGGAACACTTGACACATCTTGTGCGAAGAAATCATCAAGACTCATTCTTGACGATGCTTTTATCATTGCTCACAACAGCTGTCCTATTCTAACACTATGTGAAATGTCAGGCTAAACTTAAGTTCAAGGATGTTCATATTTGCAGGAAGGGGGCCTTCGTTTGTTTTTTTATTCCTATGCACACACATGCCGGTTGCATTTATTAATGATCACCGGTTCACCAGCGGGGTCCATCCATGTCGCTCCATAAACACCTGTGGCTCGCCATTATTTTGCTGATGTGCATTGCCTTCGGCGGATGTTTTTTTATCACAACCCTGTCTGCTCAGTCCTATCTGGAAAAACAGCTTCAGTTGAAAAACATTGATCACGCCAATGCGCTTGCCTTTTTTATGTCCCGGCATATTTATGACCCGGTTAAACTGGACGAAATTATCAACGCCCGGTTTGACACGGGGCATTACCGGTCGATTAAAGTATCTGCGTCCTCGGGCGAGGTGCTTGTCGAAAGAACAGGCAACCAGGCATCATTAGCAACACCGGAATGGTTCACCCGGCTCTTCACCATAAACAGTGAACCAGCCACTGCGACGATCGAAGGCAATCCGCACTCAACGGCCAGCCTGGTATTACAAAGTGACACCCGACCGGCCTATGACGAAATGTGGCGCTCAACCCAATTACTTTTCCTGTATTTCCTGTCCGCTGCCGTTGTTGGCGGGATTATTGGAAATCGCTTCCTGAAATCGCTGCTCAAACCGCTGCACAACGCTGTTATCCAGGCGGAAGCTATTGGCCAGCGCCGGTTTGTTACCATTGACCTGCCTTATACCCGAGAATTTTATCTGCTCGCCAAATCGCTAAACAGGCTGTCTAAGCGGGTCAAGGCTATGCTTCACGACGAGGCTGCTCGCCTTGATGAATTACATAAAGATATACAGGTCGATGAAGTTACCGGTTTGCTGACCAGGGATCCTTTCTTGTCCCGGCTCGAATCGACCATTAAAAATGATGATGTCGCTTCCGCCGGCGTGCTTGTTATTTTGCGCATTCAACACATGACAGAATTGAACAGGACTGAAGGACGGGACGTGATCAATACCTTGCTGACACGGTTCAGTCAGCTATTAACCGGTATGACGCATCGCTTTGAGCAAACCTTTTCCGGCCGCCTTAACGGTTCGGACCTGGCACTTGTAGTGCCCGGCCACGAGCAACCCGGCGAACTGGCCAATGAAATAAACCAGGTATTTCTGTGGATAGCCAAAGACATGCAACTCGAGGGAAAAATCGTTATCCCCACCGCTGCAGGCCTCTACTTCGCCGGCGATACGACCCAGGGATTGCTCAAACGTATCGACAAGTCACTTTTGCACGCGGAATTGGAAGGTAATAGTGCGATTGTCACGGCCGAGGATATCAGTCCCGGGTTACCGGTCCTGATCGACGAGTGGCACCAAAACCTGGCGCAAGCCATCAACCAGCGCCGCTTTAAATTAGCCTCATACCCTGTTGCAACTAAAAACGGGAAGGTATTGCATCACGAATGCCCGGCAAGACTGGTTCAGGAAAATGGTGAATTACTGACTGCCGGTCAATTTCTGCCCTGGCTGAACAGGCTCAACTGGACTGCTCGCCTGGACCTGATGGTTTTGGAGTTGGCTTTTGAAAAACTGAAAAAGGACAGCAAGCACGAAATTTGTATCAGCCTGTCTGCACAAATGCTCGATGACCGGGATATGATGAGCCAGGTGATAGACAGGATAAAAAAAGATCCGGAAGGGGCAAAACGCTTGTGGCTTGAAATAACCGAATACGGCGTTTTTCAGCACCTGGAGAATTTTAAGCATTTCTGCCGGCAATTAAGAACTGTTGGCTGTCGACTGGGTATAGAACATTTTGGTCCAGGTGTCCTGATAATTGGCGAACTCCACGATGTTGGTATCGACTATGTGAAAATTGATTCGGCACTTATCCGTAATGTTGACAGCAATAATTCCACCCAGGTGTTTTTGCGCGGACTTTGCGCAATCATTCATGCAATCGGGCTATATGCCATCGCCGAAGGTATTGAAAACCAGGAAGAGTGGGATGCTGCCCGGAAAATGGGCATAGACGCCGGAACAGGCCGCTTCTTCATCTGAAGCTATTAATATCAAACGGTTTTTTCGTGGCTGGGCTTTTTATTCAGGGTAACCTCATCGGCCGACAATTCGGAATCGATGGGTCCGGGCAAACCCAGGGCAGCCAGGTTAAAAAGCATGCCAAATAATGCATCATTGGCCACCGTCAGGTTGCAAAAAATGATGGTTGCCTTGACTCTTCGGCGGGAAATTTTTACCTGGGCACCGTGAGTAAATGATCGGTTATGGTGGATTTTTTGAAGTGTTAGCAAAGCCATGATGATGGCCCAGGTACAAAATTTTCTCAGCCCTTTTTCTTCTGATGGAATCAATAAAGTATAGGTTAACGCCTTGCGCAGGTGTCCATGGGTAATGGCAATCATTTCCTCAAGGGCACTGGAAAATTCAGCACTGGCATGCCGATCCTTCCATGCACTCAGGTCAATACCGTGGCGTGAAAAAACGTCTTGCGGCAACCAGCAAACATCCCTTTTTGCATCGTCCCAGATATCTTTCAGTATATTGGTCATTTGCAGACCCTGGCCAAAGGAAAGCGACAACTTCATTAGCTCATCCCTGTTTGTGGCTATCCTTTCCGAGTAGTCACAATATAACTGGGTCAACATTTCACCGACGACGCCCGCCACATGGTAGCAATAGCAATTAAATTCTTTTAAATCGGGCAGCCCGTGCCTGGGCTGGTTGGACTGGAAATAGGCCATTCCCCTTGCCATGGTATCAACATTTTCGCTTAAAATTGCCTGCTGCCGCGGCGTAAACCCGTGGGTAACTCGAATCACCCTGTCGGTATTTCCAATCAGGTTTTTTTCAGTTGGCGAGGTCCTGCTGCTCAACATGGCGGGCAGGCGCCGGGCAAAATCACCGGGTGATTTGCGGCCCTGGACAATACCGATGAATTCACGGCTGAAAGCCTGTTTTTGCGCGATGCTGAGTGCCGCATCATCTTCAATGGTGTCGGCGATACGGCTTCTTCATCGTCCATACGGGCTGGGTGGGGTCCAGCTAGCGAATGCATACCCGGACCCGCATGCCTGTATTACCGGTCATGGTGTTGTCGAATTAACAGAATAATTTTTTTGGACATAGGCTTCGATGATCGCCTGGAATTCCTCGGCAATATGATCCCCCTTCAGGGTAATACTTCTTTCGCCGTCTACAAAAACGGGGGCTACCGGACGCTCCCCTGTACCCGGCAGGCTGATACCGATATTGGCGTGTTTACTTTCTCCCGGGCCATTGACGACGCAGCCCATCACGGCGACATTCATTTCTTCTACACCCGGGTACTGTTTACCCCAGATTGGCATTTGTGTGCGCAGATAGGCCTGTATGTCCTCAGCCAGTTTCTGGAAGTAGGTGCTAGTTGTACGACCGCACCCGGGGCAGGCAATAACCATCGGAGTAAACGAGCGCAACCCCATTGTTTGCAGGATTTCCTGGGCAACGATGACTTCCTTGCTCCTGTCACCGCCGGGTTCGGGGGTCAGGGATATCCGAATCGTGTCACCGATTCCCTCTTGTAATAACACGGCCAGCGCCGCGGTTGATGCAACGATACCCTTCGAACCCATCCCCGCTTCTGTGAGCCCCAGATGCAGTGGATAATCGCAGCGCCTGGCCAACTCACGATAGGTCTTGATCAGTTCCTGGACCGAACTGGTTTTACAGGAGATAATAATTTTGTTGTGGGCAAGGCCAAGGTTTTCTGCCATTTCAGCGCTTTGCAATGCCGATGCGATCAGGGTCTCGCGCTGGATCTCGTCCAGTGGCCTGGGTTGAGTGCTTTTCGCATTTTCATCCAGCATGCTGGCCAGCAATACCTGGTCAAGGCTGCCCCAGTTAACGCCGATACGTACCGGCTTATCATACTTGCAGGCGACTTCTATCATCGCGGCGAACTGCTCGTCTTTCTTTTTCCCCCGGCCCACGTTGCCGGGGTTGATCCTGTATTTGGACAATGCCTTGGCGCAGTCCGGGAAGCGGGTCAACAACTTGTGTCCGTTATAATGGAAATCGCCAACAATGGGTACATCAATACCCATCTCCAGCAGCCTGCCGGTAATTTCCGGGACCGCGGCGGCCGCCGCTTCGTTGTTCACCGTGATACGTACCAGCTCCGAACCGGCCTGTGCGAGCTGTGCAACCTGCTCAACGGTGGCCTCGATGTCGGCGGTATCGGTATTGGTCATCGACTGCACGACCACAGGGGCGCCACCGCCCATCACGATACGTCCAACTTTAACCTGGTTATCTACCAGGTGAAGTGCTTTTACTGACATTACTTACCTATCCTGGCCTTGCTGGCCAAACTAATCCTGCAGGACTGTTTTCCGGGTAACAGTTTATTCCTGCCTTGAGCCATATATTATAAGGTCTTTTAATTGACTTCTCACTTGTTTGAAACAGCATTAAATGGAGAACGGGTGTCGCAAGGTAATAGTCTCTTCCCGGTCCGGGCCCGTAGAAATAATATCTATCGGTACGTCAAGCCGGTTTTCAATGTAGGCAATATAGTTTTGCGCAGCGACGGGCAATTCATTTATCGACTTGATCCCGACGGTTGATTCCTGCCAGCCCGGCAGTTCCTCGTAAACAGGTGTTATCACCGCCAGGTTCTCGGCACTGAAAACGCCACAGCCGCTATCGGACCGTCCATCGTATTTAACGCAAACATTGATCGTTTCAAGACCGTCGAGGACATCCAGCTTGGTCAGGCACAGACCGGTTACGCTGTTAATTTGCATGGCGTGCTTTAACGCAACCAGGTCCAGCCAGCCGCACCTCCTCGGGCGTCCAGTGGTTGCCCCGAATTCTTGTCCACGACTACCAATCTGTTCGCCTACCTGGTCAAACAATTCTGTCGGGAACGGTCCGGAACCGACACGCGTGGTTGGTATAGGCCTTGGTAATACCCAGAATATAATCAAGGTACATCGGCCCGAAACCGCTACCCGTGGCCACGCCTCCGGCCGTAGTATTGGACGAAGTCACGAAAGGGTATGTTCCGTGGTCAATATCCAGCAATGAGCCCTGGGCACCCTCAAACAAAAGGTTTCGCCCCTGCTCCCGGTATTTGTGCAGCAGGGTCGTCACATCGGCGACCATGGGTTTTAACTGCTCACCGTGTGCCAGCGCTTCATCCAGAACAGCCTGGAAGTCCAGTGGCTTGACCTTGAAGTATTTTTCCAGTGAAAAGTTATGGTACTCGAGCACTCCTTCCAGCTTTTCTGCAAACCCTGTTTCGTCGAGTAAATCGCCCAGGCGCAAACCTCTCCTGGCTACCTTGTCCTCGTAAGCCGGTCCAATTCCCCTGCCAGTGGTGCCAATTTTTGATTCACCACGTGCTATTTCACGCGCCTTGTCCAGCGCCACATGATAAGGCAGAATCAGTGGACAATCGCCACTGATCCGTAACCTGTCACGGACAGGAATTGCGCGCTTTTCCAGGCCGAGAATTTCTTCAAGCAATGCCTCCGGCGAGAGTACTACACCATTTCCGATCAGGCATAAAACATCATCGCGAAGGATCCCGGAAGGAATCAGGTGCAACACGGTTTTTTCGCCCTTAATCACCAGTGTATGCCCGGCATTATGCCCGCCCTGGAAGCGTACGACGGCATCGGCCTGATCCGTTAACAAATCAACTATTTTTCCCTTACCTTCATCACCCCACTGGGTACCCAAAATAACAACATTGTGTCTCATTAAAAAATTGCTCGTATTTATAATTAAAGTTTTTCTACAACCCAGCGACCATCACTTTCTATCATCTTGCGGTCGCAAGTGACCGGGACAGGAATTGCCTTGTCATTGGATAATTCATAAATGACAATTTCACCCGCCTCGCGCAGCTCGGCAACAGCCACCGATAACGCGGGGTCTTTACTGGTTGGCGCAAAAATAGCTCCGGCTTGAACATCATGCCATCGAGACAAGGTCATCAATGCCTTCAGGTCCGCACTAAAACCGGTTGCCGGCCGACCCCGACCGAAAACATCGCCAACATCATTGTAACGACCGCCTACGGCGACGGTCTGCCCATAACCGGCAACGAAAACGGAATAAACCACACCGGTGTGATACGCATACCCACGAAGTTCACTCATGTCGAAATAAAGCGATACGTCCGGGTAATTCTCGTTAATCGAAAAAGCCAGTTCCGACAGTAAATCAATCGCCTCAATGACTTCCTCGGGGGCGTTCCTGAAGATTTTCCTGGCCTTTGCCAGCACGGAAATGTCACCGTTCAACCCGGGCAGCTCTTTAAGCATATCGGCGCACCCCGGGTCAGTTACTTTTTCGGCAATGAAATCATTAATCTCTGCGCTAGCTTTCGACTGAATCAGGGCAAATAGCCGGCTCTCATCATCGGGCTTCAGGTTAGCGCAGCGAACCAGGTTTCGATAGATATTGACATGCCCCAGGTCCAGGTGTACATCCTGCACACCTGACAGAATAAGGGTTTCCAGCAATAAACTGATAATTTCGATATCAGCAGTCAAGTCCGGGCATCCGTATAACTCGGCGCCTACCTGTATCGGGCTGCGGGAAGCAAGCTCACTCATGGGCCGCGTGTGCAAGACACTGCCGCCGTAACAGAGTCGTGACGGGCCTTTGCGCCTTAAACTATGGGCATCCATGCGCGCCACCTGCGGCGTCATGTCTGCACGAATACCCATCATCCGCCCGGTTAACTGGTCGGTAATCTTGAAGGTTTGTAACTCCAGGTCAGAGCCCATACCTGTCAATAATGATTCCAGGTACTCGATGAAGGGAGGCATGACCAGCTCGTACCCCCAGCTTCGGTAGAGATCCAGTAATTTCCGTCGCAATACCTCAATTTTCCATGCTTGCGGAGGCAATATTTCTTCGATGCCGTCAGGCAGCAGCCATCGATTACTGTATGTCATGGTTGTTCTCTTGCTTTATATTCAAGGTATTCAATTAATAATGTATAGAAGGATGGTGCCGATCAGCATGCTGGAAAAACCCATTAATCGCATATCCCGATCATTGATTTCAGCCAGATATTGCACCATCTTGCGCCATCGCTGCGGGGCCAAGAAAGGGATGATACCCTCTATCACCATCATCAAACAAACGGCGATTGCCAATTGATGCCATATGTCCACAATGTTCCCTCAAATGATCTATTTCACCCTCACAAAAAAAGCCGGGTTTACACCCGGCCCTATGGATCTGATTGATCGCAGAACGAGCGCCTGCTTCAGGAATCAACCCTGATCGATACTAATTTTTTACCGTTGTATTTTTCAAATATTTGAAGAATTCACTGTTGGGTTCCAGCAATATAAGGTCGCCTTTGTTGCCGAAGGTTTCTTCGTAGGCATTCAGGCTACGCGTGAAAGCATAAAATTCGGGGTCCTGAGTGAAGGCCTTGGCATAAATAGAAGTGGCCTCGGCGTCACCTTGACCTCGAGTAGTTTCAGCTTTTTTAAATGCCTGCGCTTCAATAATTGTTTTTTGCCGGTCGGCATCGGCGCTGATACCCTCGGCCAGTTCACGCCCTTCAGAGCGAGTTTCGCGCGCTTCACGCTCACGTTCCGTGGACATTCTGCGGTACACGTTTTTACTCAGCTCATCGGGAAGATCAATCCCTTTAACCCGAACGTCGAGCACTTCGATACCGTATTGAGTCGAGACCTGGTTGTTCAATATCAAGGTGATTGCGTCCATTAACTGGTCACGTTCACCGGAAATCACCTCGTTCAGGCTGCGGTTGGCAAACTCGGCGCGCAAGCCATCGTTTACCAGGTTGGTCAGGATATTGCTGGTTTGCCAGCGATCGCCAGCCGTTGCCTTGTAGTAGGCCTTGGTGCTCTTGATTCGCCACTTGAGGAAAGAATCCACTTCGACAAACTTTTTACCGACGGTTAAAAACCTTGCAGGCGGTGTATCAAGCGTCAATACCCGGCCATCAAAGATCTTGACGTTATCGAGCAATGGCACTTTAAAATACAGTCCCGGTTTAATATCATCCTGAACGATTTGACCAAAACGCAGTTTGATTGCACGTTCTCTTTCATCAATGATAAACAGGGATGAATACAGCACCAGAACCAAAACACCTAATATGGCTACGAGAATGGTTTGTTTAGCACTCATTATCTGCCTCTCCTGACGTCTGTCTGACGCTCTCGAATCTTGTCAATCACCTGATTGGTAATTTCGTCAATCTCCTGCTGACCAATGCTGCGGGTTGTCTGGCCGGGAGTTAAAGGACCCTGTTGCGTCAACTTGTCCAGCGGCAGGTATAACAAATTGTTACCACCTTCAACATCAACCAGCACCTTGGAGCTCGATGAAAGGACTTTCTGTATCGTATCCAGGTACATACGTTCACGGGTAACATCAGGCGCCTTGCGATACTCGGTTAACAGATTCAGGAAGCGCGAAGTTTCACCCTCTGCCCTGGCAACCACACGGTCCTTGTATGCATTGGCTTCTTCGATAATACGCTGCGCCTTACCACGTGACTCAGGAACAATGGTATTGGCATACGCTTCCGCTTCGTTGATATACCGCTCTTTATCCAGCTTTGCCTTTTGCACGTCATCAAATGCCGCCTGTACTTCAACCGGCGCCTGGGCCTGGTCAATATTGACCTTCCTGACCTCGATACCGGTTTGGTAACGCTTCATGTAGTCCTGCAAGCGTAATGCAGTTTGTTCTGCAACAACGATCCGCCCCGTGGTCAGAATTGGGTCCAAAGCAGTATTACCCACCTCGTGGCGCAAGGAACTTTCGGCGGCATGTTCCAGGCTGCGATGCGGGTCTTCCGCCCTTAACGCAAATTCCACCGGGTCGGCGATCCTGTATTGCACGTTCATCTGGATCTCAACAACGTTTTCGTATTGCGTGAGCATCAATTTTTTCATGCTGGCGTTACGAATCTGCGTCACGTTTACAGGGATAACAGCTTCAAGTAATGGCAGCTTGAACTGCAGGCCCGGCTCGACAGTCCGGTTATACTCGCCTAACCGCAGAACGACGCCACGTTCCTGCTCGTCCACAGTGAAAACCGAGTTAATAATCGCGACGACAGCAATGACCACCAGCACAATAACGCCAAGAAACCCGGACTTTTGACCACCGGGCCCTGGTTGTTGACTGCCAGTGCCACTACCTTTACCACCAAAAATCTTGTCGAATTTTCCCTGGATTTTACGCACTACTTCGTCGAGGTCAGGGGGCCCCTGGTTTCCGCCACGATTATCGCCCCAGGGATCTTTGTCTTTCTGATTACCCGGTTCATTCCAGGCCATGGTAATTCTCCATTAAAAAAAACTGATAAATAGCTGCTTAACAAGCAAACCGACTCGCATTCTAGAGTTCAGTCTGTGAAGCTGCAAGTATAATTGCCGGGTGTTTACCTTCTGGCTAACAACCGGTTCAAGCTTTGTCGAGGCAAGCGCACCGAAATAAGGTAATCACCCTCTTCATTCACTGTCTCGTTCAGGACGGCACCCTTCTGGTATAATTTTGACCGCAATCCACCTTCATTTGCTGATACTTTTAATTCCCTGCAAATAATATCCCGGGACAATCGCTCCCTGATCGCTTGCTTCAACAGGTCCAGGCCAGCTCCGGTTTCTGCAGAGATCCACACGCGCCAGGGCAATCCGGTTATGTCCCTGTCAATCCTGGGCTCAGAACCGTCGAGCAGGTCGAGCTTGTTATATACCTGAAGACAGGGCACCTTGTCGGCATTAATTTCGTTTAAAACGAGGTTAACTTGCTCTAGGTTTGCCCGCTTGTTTTCATCGGCAGCGTCAACAACATGTAAAAGCAATGTCGCTTCGGTTGTTTCCTGCAATGTCGTCCTGAACGCTTCGACCAGCTTGTGTGGCAAATGTCGAATAAAACCGACCGTGTCTGCTAAGATAATGGGGCCTAATTCGGGTATATCAAGCCGCCTGAGGGTAGGATCAAGCGTAGCAAACAATTGATCCTCAACATAAACATCTGCCTCGGTCAGTCCATTAAAAAGGGTCGATTTACCGGCGTTGGTATAACCAACAAGAGAGACAGTCGGTATCTCTGCCTTGGAACGCGAGAGACGCCCCTGATCACGTTGTTTGCGAACTTTATCCAGTCGTGCACGAATATTTTTTATTCGCGCCCGCAGCAATCGCCTGTCTGTTTCCAGCTGTGTTTCCCCGGGTCCTCGTAACCCGATACCCCCCTTTTGACGCTCCAGGTGAGTCCATCCGCGAACAAGGCGAGTAGACATGTATTGTAACTGGGCAAGCTCTACCTGGAGTTTACCCTCGTGAGTACGTGCCCGTTGCGCGAAGATATCGAGAATCAACGCCGTCCGGTCATGCACCCGGCACTCCAGGCGTCGCTCAAGATTTCGTTCCTGGCTGGGTGACAGGGCATGGTTAAACAAAACAATATCCGCATTGCCTTGTTTTGCAAGCATGCGAATTTCTTCTACTTTACCCTGACCAACCAGAAATTTAGGGTTTGGTTGAACAGATTTTGCGATAATCAGGCTGACAGGTTCAGCGCCTGCAGACGCCACCAGCTCCTGAAACTCGAGCTGGTCTTCAGATTCGGCTTCATTATTCATTTCCAGGTGCACGAGCACGGCTCGCTCACCGGTATCAGGACGTTCGAAAAACAAAAACTGGTTAAAACCTCGTCATCTGTATAGTCGCGGACTAATTATCCGGATCTGATGTGGGAATCTGGACATTTCGTGCCGGGACAACGGTTGAAATTGCATGCTTGTATACCATTTGACTGACAGAATTTTTAAGCAAAATGACAAATTGATCAAAGGAATCGATCTGTCCCTGTAATTTAATCCCATTGACCAAAAAGATAGATACGGGGACCCGTTCCTTGCGTAATGCATTAAGAAAAGGGTCTTGTAGAGTATGCCCTTTTGACATTTAAGTTACTCCTGTATGGCTTCGGCATTCTCGCCGAAAATATAAATTGTTGTTTTATCGACAGTTATAAATAAATTATAGGGCCGTTAAAATAAAATATGCCTTGCGTTAAATAAGGAATAAATCCACCCCCCACTGTCAGCAACGCCGTTTCACCAAGACACAAGGCAGGCTAAATGTTTATTTGCAATCATAATTGTGTCTTCAATCCTACCTATATTGCGGTATTTGGTATTTTTTTCAAGACTTCCCCGCAAAGATTAGCACTGTTCATCTGAAGTCGATGCAGGTCCGGCCATTTACGCAACCAGGTCAATTGCCTCTTGGCCAGCCGCCTGGTCGCCACGATACCTTGCTCTACCATCTCATCATAACTCAATAAACCTTCCAGGTATTCCCATGCCTGCCGATAGCCAACGGCGCGCATGGAGGGCATCTCCCTGGTCAGGTTACCTCTATTGAACAACCGTTCGACCTCCTGAATAAAGTTTTGTTCTAGCATTTCCCGGAATCTAAGCTCGATACGCTGATGTAATTCGGCCCGATCCTGCGGAACAATGGCAAAGTTAACAATTTCGTAGGGTAATGGCATCGAATCGCATAGACTTCCAGCGCCCGCATCAAGCGTTGGGGATTATTGGGATGAATTTTACCGGCTGCCACGGGATCAAACTGGCCAAGTCGGTCGTGCAACCCGGGCCAACCGAACTCGTCTGCCTCGGCCTGTATCCTATCCCTGATTGATTGATCGGCACCGGGCAAGGGCGCCATACCGCTGAGCAGTACCTTGAAGTAGAGCATGGAGCCACCAACCAGCAAGGGGATGCGACCCGAAGCTGTTATCTCCTGCATTTCCCGGAGGGCATCGCGCCTGAAATCGGCAGCGGAATAAGGCTCGCTGGGATCACGAATATCTATCAGGCGATGTGGCGCCACAGCCAGAGTCGCCTTATCCGGCTTGGCGGAGCCAATATTCATGCCCCTATAAACCAGGCTCGAATCGACGCTGATAATATCGCAAGGCAAGTGCTTGACCAGCTCAAGGGCCAGGCTGGTTTTACCGGATGCCGTTGGCCCCATCAGGAAAATAGCCAGGGGTAAGGAATTATCAGGATCGAAAAATCCTGGTCCCGTGGTCTCGATAACATTCATCTATTAACGACCGCGTAAAAAAAGCTTATCCAGTTCTGCCAGGCTGAGCTGAGTCCATGTCGGGCGGCCGTGATTACATTGCCCGGAGCGTTCGGTAATTTCCATTTCTCGTAGTAACGCATTCATTTCCGGCAGGGTCAATTTTCGATTTGCCCGCACCGACCCATGACAAGCCATGGTACTTAATAGCTCGTTGATGTGGGTCTGGATTCGGTCACTTTGCCCATGCTCAAGCATATCGGCCAGCACATCGCGCACAAGTTGCTCAATGTTCGACTCACACAACAACATGGGAACCTGGCGAACCAGCAGGCTCTCCGGACCGGCAGTTTCGATCACAAAACCCAGTTGCGTAAATATGTCGGCCTTTTCCTGTGCGCAGCTGGCTTCCCGCTCACTAACGGCAATTGCCGTGGGCACGAGCAACGGCTGGGCCTTTACTGCCTGATTCCGGTAGGACTGCTTCATCTTTTCGTAAGTGATGCGCTCGTGGGCGGCGTGCATATCGACCACAACCAGGCCCTGTTGGTTTTGCGACAGGATATATATGCCCTGCAACTGTCCAATGGCAAAACCCAGGGGCGGCACATCTCCAGGGCCCTGTGCAGGATCATCCATAACGGCCATGGATTGGTCAATTCCCGATATCATGCCCCCTGCCAGCTGCGGGTATTGCCCGTAAGAGCCGGGTGATCCAGTGTTCGAAAAACCCGGGTTACCGGATAATTGTGCCGACTGATGCCCGGCCTGCCCCCGGAATATTGATGACTGGTCAGACAGGGAATTTACAGCTTCATGCAATTTAGAACCAGAGGCCGGTTCTAACTGTTGGGCCGGTCGAACATCGGCCAGGGCCCGGTGCAGCGTGCTAAACAGGAAATCATGAACCAGCCGGCCATCGCGAAACCGCACTTCGTGCTTGGTCGGGTGCACATTTACATCTACGCCCCTGGCGCTTAGCTCCAGGTAAAGAATATAGGCGGGATGACGGCCGTGGTAAAGGACGTCCCGGTACGCCTGTCGTACTGCGTGCGTAACCAGCTTGTCACGAACGATACGACCATTAACAAAAAAGAATTGCAGGTCTGCTTGCGAGCGCGAAAAAGTTGGCAGGCCGACCCAGCCCCACAAGCGTAGTCCATTTCGTTCGACATCAACACTCACGGCATTTTGCATAAAGGCGCTGCCGCTGACCATCATCACACGGCGTTCTTTCTCGGCATCGGAATGCGCCGGCTTTAAATTGTAAACAACGCGTTGATTATGGCGTAACGTAAAGCCAACGTTAAACCGGCTGATAGCGATACGCTTGACAACCTCTTCAAGGTGTCGAAATTCAGTTTTTTCGGTCCGCAGGAACTTGCGCCGAGCCGGGGTATTAAAAAACAGATCCCTGACTTCAACGCTACAGCCTTTTGGCTGGGGTACCGGCTCAACATGGGCCTCCATTCCCCGACCTTCGCACTCAACCTTCCACCCCTGGGCTTCGCTTTGGGTATTTGCCGACAGGCTGACCCTGGCTACGGAGGCAATACTGGCCAGCGCTTCGCCGCGAAAACCAAGACTATTTACGTTTTCAAGATCATCAAGGTTGGCTATTTTACTGGTCGCGTGTCGATTGAGCGCCAAAGGCAGGTCATCTTTATGAATTCCCTGGCCGTTATCCCGGATGCGAATCAGTCGCACGCCGCCATTTTCGACGTCGATATCTATCTGGCTGGCACCCGCATCAAGCGAATTTTCCAGCAACTCCTTGACAACAGAAGAGGGTCGTTCGACAACTTCACCGGCGGCAATCTGGTTTGCCAGGCGTGGTGATAAAAGCTGAATTCTAGAAATCACAAAACGGTTACTCGTTATTCTATGGATAATCCATGGCTGTGCATCATAGCCGAACCAGTTACCTAATTACAGTCGGAGATTCATCGAGGTTTAAAAAAATATCGGGCAGGAATGAGTTGCTTTAGGCGTCTCAGGAAGAGGGAATCTGCAGTACCTGGCCAATTTGGACCTGGTTGGAAGTCAGGCCATTAAAGCGTTTTAGCCTGGCAACCTTGAGATTGTTACGCAGTGCTATTTCCGACAAAGTATCGCCACGTGCAATCCGGTAGGCTTTGATTGCCGGTTGATTTTTCAAATGCCAGGCCAGGTAAGTACCAGGTGGTGGTGATTTCTTGAATGATCGTGAAACCCCGTTAAAAATTGCCTTTGCCAAAGCCCGCTGGTGGCTGCGGGTGTTCAGTTTTCTCGCTTCGGCCGGGTTGGATAAAAATCCTGTTTCGACAAGAATCGAAGGAACATCGGGTGATTTCAACACGACAAAGCCAGCTCTCTCAATCCGCTTTTTATGTAACCGGGTAACTTTGCCAAGCTCTTTTACCACCTCGCTTCCCGCGGAAACGCTGGCACGCATACTGGCGGTCATGGACAGATCCAGTAACACACCAGCCAGCACATTATCCTTGTCACCCAGGCTGACACTGCCAACACCACCGATTAAATCGGCCCGGTTTTCAGATTCGGCCAGCCAGCGAGCGGCCTCGCTGGAAGCGCCACGTTTAGACAGCGCGTACACCGAGGCACCTTTTGCGCGCGAGTTTTTAAAGGCATCGGCGTGAATCGATACCATCATGTCGGCATTGTTCTTGCGGGCAATATAATTTCGCTTGCGCAGGCCAATATAATAATCGGAATCCCTGACCAGCACCGGTTTAAAACCGGTTTCAGCTTTAAACAGCTTCTCCAGTTCCCGTGCGATGGCCAGCACCACGTTTTTTTCACGGATACCATGGGCACCGATGGCCCCCGGGTCTTCACCGCCGTGACCGGCATCGATGGCAACAACAATATCTCTTTTTTCGTCAATTTTCGGACTGACTATCTGCTTCGCCGTTTGCCGGGTCGGGTATAAATCCAGTACCAGGCGATTGCCGTACTGATCATTGGGAGGCAACAGGAAACTGCGTGGTTTAACTTTACCGGCCAGGTCAAACACCACGCGCAAGTCACTATCGTTTCGCGGCGCGGTACGCACCCGCTTTATCATTTCCGGTGGATATTCGAGTGCATTCAAATTGGTCCCCGACTTTGTATCGGAGAGATCAATGACCAGTCGATAAGGCTTTTCAAGGATAAATATCTTGTGCTCGACGGGAGCGTTAAGGTCAAAGACAATACGGGTGTGATCCGGCGCCGGCCAGACACGCACACCACTGATGCTGGTGGTTGCGTTGCCGGCTAACACCTGCGAACTGAGGAACAAGAGCCCTATCAGAATTATTCTACTTATAGGCATTGATACATTTCGCTTTCTGGTTCTGTCGTAAATGTAGCTTAATTTTATTAAACTAACAAATTAATTATTAGCTATAAGCTCTTGATTACACTTGAGGCTTTAGCGTTACGGGCAAAACAAATAACCTGTCGGCCCTGTCCCGCTGCCTGAATTTCAATATCCAGGTCCGGACCCGGTAAAACATCACCGCCCCGCTCCGGCCATTCCACCAGGCAAATAGCTTCCGGATGAAAATAATCCCGCCAGCCAATATACTCCAGCTCTGAAGGGTCAGAAAGCCTATACAAATCAAAATGATATATACTTACATCGGGAAAATCATAGGGCTCCACCAGGGTATAGGTAGGGCTTTTTGCGTAGCCTTCATGGCCGAACCCTGACAGGAAGCCACGGCAGAAGGTTGTCTTTCCAGCACCCAGCTCCCCCCGTAAATAAAGGGTCGAACCGGTTGCAACAAGGCCGGCCAGCCGTTTGCCAAAGGCGATCATTGCTTTTTCGTCGACGACTTCCAGCTGGAAAGTATTTTTTGAATTCATGATCGAAGGCTTGGTTTTTTGGGGGCGATTAACGAGGGTTGACCAGGCGCCTGATATGCGGCAGCAAGTCTGTGGCCAACAGGCCTCTTTCGCCAGCCTGTGCCGCCCGGTCCGCAGCCCGGGCATGGACGCTGACACCGATGCAAGCCGCGTCGTACAAACTCAGCCCTTGCGCCAACAAACCACCGATCACACCACTGAGTACGTCGCCCATACCGCCACTGGCCATACCAGGGTTACCACTGGTGCAAAGTGACAGCTCTGATTCCCGGTTTTGGCAGACCAGGGTGCCGGCTCCTTTCAAAAGCACCACCCCGCCATATCGTTGCTGCAATTTGCTGGCAGCAAGAAAGCGGTCTTTCTGCACCTCATCGGTTGCACAATCCAGCAGCCTTGCCGCTTCGCCCGGATGCGGAGTCAATATTCCGGAAAAATTTTCAGGCAGCTTGAAGCGCCCGCTGCTAATTAAATTCAGCGCATCGGCATCGATAACCAGCCTGGCGTCACTGGCCAGCACCGCGCGCAACATTTGCTCCGACCATGCATTTTTATCGAGCCCGGGACCGATGACAACTACATTGGCCCGGTCCAGTATGGTTTCCAGGTCCTGGCCTGAACGAACACCGTGTGCCATAACTTCCGGACAGCGAACAATGGCAGCGGACAAGTATTCGGGGCGAGTCGCAAGGCTGACCAATCCCGCACCACTCCTGCCGGCAGCCTGCGCGGCCATCAGCGCTGCACCGCCCATACCGATATTTCCACCGACGACCATGACATGGCCATAATGCCCCTTGTGCGCGTCCCGCGGTCGCGGCATTAGAATAGAGCTCACCCGACCTTCATCAATTCGTTCTGTTGGTGCCACCACGCCCTGGTAGACGCTTGCCGGGACCTCGAGATCGTCAAAAGCCAGTTCACCGGTACAGGCAGGACCCGCCGCAGTAAACAAACCCTGCTTGAGACCTATAAATGTTACGGTCAGGCTGGCTTCAATTGCCGCCCCCAGACGGTTGCCGGTATCGCTGCAAAGCCCCGAGGGAATATCGACAGCAACGACGGGTTTCTGCTGGTTGTTGAGCGCCTGTATTCCTTGCAGGGCATTGCCTCGCACATCCCCTTGCAAACC
>CAMYIF010000096.1 GCA_947258415.1 uncultured Pseudomonadales bacterium | reverse complement strand
CCAGTTTCCTGATATAGTTTTTATCTTCTTCACTTTTTTTCCGAACCAGCATCTTCAGATCATAGAAAAAATATTTCACCCATTTCCGGCACTTATGATAGGTGTCGTCCTGATGCAGGGATTGCGCTTTGATCGATAATTTACGGGCCTTGCGATAGGCATAATCGACCCCGGCTTTCAGGTTCGGTGCAGTGCCGGGTTTGAGTCTTTCATCCCAGTTTTGCAGGATGTCTTCAAAGCCCAAGTGTGGGTCCACGGGGCTGCCATGATCCACGGCATTTTGTTTTGCATTGTAATAATAATCAAGCAGGGGTTGCATGTCGTTTTCATGTTCCACGCCAAACTGTTTTATCGCGCGGGACAGGGTTACGTATTGAACGTGAGCGTCCCTCAGACCGGAATAGGACCTGGCGAATTCCTTGATAATATTGTCAACAGGTTTAATGTTGTTTTTGCTGCAACAGGGTCGGTATAAAAGCAATAATGCCCGCAGTTTTTTGGTGCAGACGCGTATTTTATGTACCTGTTCATCGGATAAAGTGTGGCCGGGAGAACCCTCTTTTCCGATAGACTTTAGCTGTTTCTTAACAAGTTTTTTTGCAAGACTGAATACAGGGTCTGGCTTTGAAGCAGACTTTTTCATATTCAGATTGTATCGACATTAGAGGTGATAGCAAACACACTTATTTATTGGAGAAGCCCGGTAAATGGAATATCCTGCTGATATCGTTGCAGGTAAAATCATTATTGTGTTTGTCGATACCGGAGCAGTCTTTAATGTCCCTTCTATCCAGTTCTATCTACCTAATGCCAGGTATTTTAAGCCGAAATAAAAGTCTGTTTGTCCTGATAGCGTTGGCTTTGGGTACACAGGTAATGGCGGCTCAGGGAAAAGGTGTACCGGTAAGCGTTGCCCCGGTGCAGGAACAGCCCATCTATCAAACAGTCCAATTGACAGGGACTGTCACGTCTCCGCGCGTTGCTACCTTGTCGACTTCCACCAGCGGCCTGGTTTCTAAAATTCATGCGGACGAAGGTGTTTCTGTTAAGGCCGACGATATTTTGCTGACACTTGATTCAAAACTCGCCGAGCTGCAATGGCAAAGTGCGATGGCTAAAACTGAGCAAGCCAAAAATGCATTACAGGACGCCAAACGCCGGTTGAATGAAGCACGTATGTTAACCCCACAGCGCAGCATCGCAGAAACCCTGTTACGAAACCTGGAAGCAGAAGTTCTGGAAGACCAGTCCGTATTCGAGCAAATGAAGGCGGATGAAAAATACCAGCAGGAGATATTGCAAAGAAACGTGTTAAAAGCACCCTTCGACGGCGTCGTCAGCAAGAAACTGACGGAATTGGGTGAGTGGGTTGAGCCGGGAGATGGTGTTTTCGAGGTTGTCGCTACGGATGATCTGCGCCTTGATTTTTCTGTTTCAGAAGATTACCTGGCACAAGTGGATGCCGATACCCGGGTGACTTTTATGCTCAATGCATATCCCGAAAAAGCTTACTCGGGACGTATCGGGACCGTGGTTCCGGTCCTCGACCCTGGCGCGCGGACGTTCCTGCTGCGTGTATTGGTTGATAAAGCAGATAGCAGGATCATACCCGGTATGTCGGTCAATGCCACCCTACAGGTCCCCACGGGCCGTAATGGTCTGGTGATTCCTAAAGATGCCATGCTGCGCTATCCCGACGGACGTATTATTGTTTGGACGGTCGAGGAGGGCGAAGCTGGTTTGGTCGCGGCAGAGCGAGTTGTTCAAACGGGTGTATCATTCGATAGTTTTATCGAAATACGAAAAGGCCTGGCCATTAACGCCAGGGTGGTTGTTCAGGGAAATGAATCCCTGAGAAACGGGCAGCAGGTATTTTTGACCACTTCGGCGCAAAGAAACGGAAGTTAACAAGCTGGAAAGTAGCCATGTTTGAGAAGATTGTACATCACGGCATATTAGTGACTGTCGTGACATTGATTATCAGCGTCCTGGGCATCATGGCGGCCCTGCGCATTCCGGTGCAGATGATTCCTGACCTGGACGTCAGGGTGATCAGCGTACGCACCAACTGGCCGGGGGCAACGCCGCAGGATGTGGAAAAGGAAATCCTGATCGAACAGGAAGACTACCTGCGCAATTTGCCTAACCTGACCCGTATCATCTCTACCGCCCGAAGTGGTCGGGCCGAGATTGAGCTAGAATTTCCCTTCGGCACCGACATTACCGAAAAACTTATACGCGTTAACAATGCGCTTAGCCAGGTACCCTCGTACCCGGAAAACGTGGATGAACCACAAATTTTCGCTAATTCCTTTTCCAGCAATGCCTTCATGTTTTATAGCATCACTCCTTTACCGGGCAATCCTCGGCAACTGGATATGGATCTGATGCTTGATTTCATTGAAGACAATGTCAAGTTGCGCATATCCACTGTCCCCGGGGTTTCTGAAGTCTATGTGCGCGGCAGTGCCGAGCGGCAAATCCAGATTCTCGTTGATCCGGCCCGGCTGGCCCAGCGCGCGTTAACACTGAGCGACGTTCGGCAGGCGATTCGCAACCGCAATAGAGACCGTTCCGGGGGCGAGATCGTCTCTGGAAAACGCCAATACCTGCTACGCACTATCGGTCGCTTTGACAGTGTCAATGAGATGAATCAATTGATCCTGGCTCGACGCGGGGACGCCGTTATTCGCCTCCAGGATGTTGCCAGGGTGTCCCTTGATCACTCTGAAAAACGCGATGTCACTAGTTACAATGGCGAACCCAATATTTTCATGGCCTTAAGGCGAGAGTCAGGCGCCAATGTGATCGATATCAAGCGTGCCATGGTCAGTGAAATTGCCGAGATCAACCGCGAGGTTCTTGAACCGGAGGGTTTGACGGCCAGGCTTATTGCCGACGATGTGGGCTACGTACAGGATTCCATCAAGAATGTGTGGCAAAACCTGTTTCTCGGCGCAATGTTCGCTACCCTGGTGATGTACCTGTTTTTGCGATCTTTCAAAGCCACACTCGTCGGGGTTATGGGCATACCCGTCTGTATTATCGTTGCCTTTCTCGGTCTTCTGGTAACGGGTCGAACCGTCAACGTCATTTCCCTGGCGGGCATTGCCTTTGCGATTGGCATGACGCTCGATAACAGTATCGTGGTACTGGAAAGTATCGAACTGGCCCGGGCACGAGGCGCAAATGCGCTAAAGGCAGCTGTCGATGGTGTGCGCCAGGTTTGGCCCGCGGTTTTGGCTTCCACGTTGACTACCGTGTTGGTGTTTTTGCCAGTGGTGTTTGTAGAGCTGGAAGTCGGGCAGCTCTATTCCGATGTGGCGATTGCGATATCAGCTGCAATCCTGGCGTCGATGCTGGTGGCGATCACAGTATTGCCCACTGCAGCAGCAAGGTTAAAGCTTAAGCCTCACCAGAGCATGGTCGTCAGGGAAGGGGTCGAGAAACCCGCCATGCCGGTACGTGATGGTGTACTACGCGCCATTGGCTGGTTGCTGGCAACCGGCAGTCGCCGCATTGGCTGTATCGCGGTTGCCTGTATATTGAGTCTCGCGATTATTATTGGACTGACGCCGCCGGCCGAATACTTGCCGGAAGGTGAAGAACCCAAGGTGTTTGCCAGCATGAACGCCCCGCCGGGTTATAGCCTCGCTTCGATGGAAGCGATTGGTCAAGAATTGCAGGAATATTTCCTGCCTTTTGTCGGCGATGACCCGAAGCGTTTCCATCGTGGCGAAACCGATGTCCCGGCGTTTAAATACATGAATATGCTTTCAGCACCTGACCGTATCAGGATTATTGCCGAGCCGGCCGACCCCGGCGATATCAATGTTCTGATGGATGCCATTACCAAAAAATACCGGCAGTACCCCGGTATGCGTCCCTTCGTCACCCGGGGGTCGATTATTACCAGTAACGATGGCGGTACGCGCAGCATTAACCTGGATATAGCCGGACCCAACCTGGCTGTTATTTACGATGTCGCCAATATGGCATTGCGAAGGGCCGAAGAGATCTTTGACAATCCGCGGATTCAATCAAACCCGTCTTCCCTGACACTGGCGCAACCCATGGTCGAAATACGACCCGATTGGGATCGTGCTGCCGAATTGGGGATGACAGCCAGCGAGCTGGGTTTTACCGTATCTGCATTGACGGATGGCAGCTATGTAGACGAGTTTTTCCTGGAAGATGACAAAATTGATATTTATCTCTATAGCAGTGCAGGCCAGGATGCTTCACTGGATAATATCGGGCAATTACCTGTGTACACGCCTACAGGCTCGGTGCTGCCCCTGGGAACCCTGGCCAATATCGTGGAGACAGTCGATACCAGCTCGATACGACGCGTCGCGGGCCGTCGAACCGTGACCCTGAATATTATCCCGCCTGATGATATCCCGCTTGAGACGGGTGTGCAGATGGTGCGTGATGATTTGCTGCGTTACTTGCAGGAGAGCGGGCAAATGCCCCTGGGGGTTCAGATCTCCATTTCCGGTGCGGCAGACCAGCTGGATGCCTCGCGTGAGGCCCTGGCCGGTAATTTCCTGATTGCCCTGATCATCGTTTACCTTTTGCTGGTGGCGATTTTCAATCACTGGGGATTCCCGTTGCTAATAATGACATCGATCCCTTTGGGTATTGCCGGGGGCATCGTGGGCTTATGGCTAGTTAATGCCATCGGCGGTGCATTACCCCTGGTCGGCATCAATGCCATTCGCCAGCCCTTCGATATGATTTCCATGCTCGGCTTTTTGATATTGATGGGCACGGTGGTAAATAACCCGATATTGATCGTGCATCGGGCTATGTCCAATATGCGTGAGGCGGGCATGGATGCATTAAATGCCGTAAAAGAAGCGGTTGATGTGCGTCTTCGTCCAATTGCCATGTCCACGATCACTACGATATGCGGTCTGGCGCCGCTGGTTTTAATACCGGGAGCAGGCACCGAGCTCTACCGCGGTGTGGGTGCGATCGTGATGTTCGGCATCCTGGGTGCGGCCCTGATTAGCCTGACCATGCTACCGGCGTTAACGGTTATCGTTTTGCAGATGACTGAAAAGCAAAAAAGCCTGGCCGTAAACCAGTAATGTACTGGAGTCTTGGGACTCTTGCCTGTTTTAAATTAAAATTCGAACAGCAAACCCATACCGGCTCAAGGCCGGTAATCTTCAAGCGCCCGTTTTGAATCCACTATTATCAACCAGGCCCCGCGAAATATAACCAGTGCAATCAGGGTGCCAATAATAATATCCGGCCAACGACTGCCAAGCCACCAGATCAAAGCGCCGCTGGCAATTACGCCTACATTGGCAATGACGTCGTTGCGGGAAAAGATCCAGCTGGCACGCATATGAATCTCGCCTTTTTTATGGCGCTGGATTAGCAGTAAGCAGGCAACATTGGCAACAAGTGCCATCAGGCCCACTGCCATCATTATCGCCGATACCGGTTCACTGCCCAGCAGGATTCGGCGAGAGATATCGACCAGCACAAGGCAGCCAATCAGGGCCTGGAAATAACCACTGGTCAAGGCCGCCCTGGCTTTATGCCGGTCTGTTTTGCCAACGGCGTAGAGGCCGATGCCGTACACGGTAGCATCGGCAAGCATGTCGATGGAGTCGGCAATCAGCGCGGTGGATTGGGCTATCCATCCGCTCCAGAGTTCTATAGCAAACATCAGGGCGTTGATTGACAGCAACCAATACAGGGTTTGCCGCTGTGTTCTTTTCCTGATGTCGATGTCACATTGGCAATCGCTCAACAGAGGTTCCTCCAGCCAGTCTCAGTGACTCGCCCGGTCACTTCGCCGACGAACTCGTAGCATCTTATAATGCCAGTTTCCCTGATTGCCGTTAAAGAATACAACTTAAATAAACTCTATTGAGTTAATGCCAGAGTTTGTATTGATAAAGATCAAAGGTTTCAATATCTCATTGGGTTAGCATAAGTATTGATAACGCCTGATATGCCGACACACCAGACGGTAACAAACAGCCGTCGGCCCGGGAGTGTCTTCTATGGAAAAAATATGGAATAACATTCTGATTGCCGGAATTATATGTCTCACCGTCATCGGTCAAATATCAATAAATACTGCATTTGCACAGAAACAGGCAATACCTCCATTCTATACGGACAGGTGGGACCCGGGCGGAAACGAGCGAGATACATGGGCGCCGCAAAAATTGGAGCCAGGGCTGCAAAATCGAATGACAAGGCACTGGGCCTTCATGCACGGTGGAATGCCTTCAAAATACCGCGGTCTGGTAAATCCGCTCGAACAGACAAAAGAGCAAATAAAGTCCGGCGGTATACTTTATTACCAGGAATGCGCGCAATGCCATGGCGAACATGGAATGGGTGATGGTGAGATAGCCTTGGCGCTGACGCCATCACCCGCGCTGCTGGCGTATATGATCCAGATGCCAATGTCTGTTGATGAATACCTGATGTGGTCGATCGCTGAAGGCGGGCAAGCATTCGGGACAAACATGCCTGCGTTTAAGGACAAGCTCTCTTCAGATCAAATTTGGGGGATTATAAGCTTCATGCGTGCTGGATTTCCCTCACCATTCAAGGACGACAAACAATAACCCGGAGTTTTCATGAACAGCCGTTATTCTTCTAACCTGGTGGCAATATTCCTTCTGTTGGCCCCTGTTTTTCTGTGGGCACGACAGCCTATCGATGATTATCACTGGCCACATTCGATGTGGGGGAATCCCATGATTCTTGGACCACTGATGATGCTCCTGTTTTTTATTCTTATTGTAACGATTATCGTACTCGTGCTGCGACGCCCCAATGGTCAAAAACCGGACAAAAGCACATCACCGGACAACGATGCCGTTAACATTCTCAGGGAACGCTTTGCGCGCGGTGAAATCGACAAACAGGAATACGAGGAACGAATTAAAATACTACGCGAATGACATGCTTTAGTGTATTCCGGATTATCCCCCTAATGGCACGATCTGGCCAACACCTGTATTATAAACAGGAATCCGCGTGCTATTTAGCGAAATGAGGAAACCGGCGTGTAAGAAACCGCACGCCCGTTATTTTAACAACTTTGCCCGGAGACCGTTATGAAAGAAAGAAAATTCCAGACCAAACTCGATGCCCTTCTGGTCACGGTTCATTATGAATACAAACCATACGAACCCCCGGAGGACCCGGATAATCTGAAAGATGCGGAAGATGAGGACCACGGGCGAAAAGCAGAAGTTAAAATTATTTCAGTGTTATCCGAAAACGGGCAGGATATTACCGACACTCTGAAAGATACCGAAGTAAGACACCTGAAGGAAAAATGCTTTTTCGATGTCGCAAAAGGATAGCCCGGCACACCGGCCACCTATTAATTTCCAGAGGCGCAGTTTTGGGTTAGTTTGGTTAAGTCCGGGTCGTCAGGGTAAAAAATAACAGTAGCAGGGAACATCCGATGAAAATAATCAAATATTTATCAATTGCGATCGCGGTATTGATCGTAGTCTTTATTGGCGCCGCGGTTGTACTGGTTGCCACTGTTGATCCTAACGAACACAAGGACACAATTATTACTGCCGTGAAGGACGCCACGGGGCGTGATCTGAAGCTGGAGGGTGATATCGGTTTCACCTTCTTCCCCCGACTGGGCGTAAAACTGGGCCAGGCAGAATTAAGTAACGCAGCCGGATTTGGCGAGCAACCGTTTGCCAAAATCGACAAGGTGGCGGTCAGTGTTGATCTGCTCGCTCTTTTGATGGCCAAGGTTAAAGCCGACACCATCGAACTAAGCGGCTTGAATGTTAACCTGCAAACCAACAAGCAGGGCAAGACCAACTGGGATGACCTGGCCAAGGGAGACGAACCCCCGACCGCTGAAGCGCCCGCAGAAGCCACGGCAGCCCCCGGAATTGGCCTGGAAGTTGCCGGTATCCTCATCACTGACTCCCGCCTGGTTTACGATGATCAGCAAGCCGGCAATAAAATCACGCTGGACCCCATTGACGTGCGCACCGGGGCGATTGGTAGCGGTCAGCCCTCCGATATTTCGGTTAAATTGGGACTAAGCCAAACCAACCCAAAAATGACTGCAGATATTAACCTGAAAACGAAAGCCAAATTGAATATCGAAACCATGCTGTTCCAGTTGGCCGATCTGGATTTGAAGGTGCTCGCAAAAGGGGATGATTTACCCAATGGTTCGGTTGACCTGGGCGTTAACGCCAACATCGATGCGGCCTTAAATGAAGAGACCTTAAAGCTTGCAGACCTGGT
>CAMYIF010000095.1 GCA_947258415.1 uncultured Pseudomonadales bacterium | reverse complement strand
CTACTTATGGATAAGCTTCTTTGTATTCATTGGCGCCCTCAATCTGATCATAGCCTTCAGCGGCTATTTTACCGAAGATGACTGGGTCAATTTCAAATTTTATGGTCTTTTATTATTAACACTCGTTTTCATTATTCTGCAAGGCGTCTACATTTCACGGCATGCCCAGCAGAATGATCTCGAAAATTCGAGCCCTGAATAAATCGGCAGGCTAACCGACTCAAATTTTTAACTAGACGGAGTGTTACTCATGCTATACGCCATTATATGTACCGATATAGCCAATAGTCTGGAATTACGCAAAGCCCAGCGCCCTGCTCACCTTGAGCGACTGGAAGAACTTCAAAATAATGGTCGCCTGGTACTTGCCGGACCGCACCCGGCAATTGAAAGCAATGACCCGGGATCTGCAGGCTTTACAGGCAGCCTAATCGTCGCTGAATTTGCCACGCTCGAAGATGCCCGGGAATGGGCCGATACGGATCCTTACGCGAAAGCGGGCGTGTTCGAGACCGTTATAGTAAAACCATTCAAAAGAGTATTTTAATTCTAACTGTTATAGCCAGGAAACTATCGTGAAAAAGACTGCAATTCTACTGACAGCACTGTTTCTTTGCACTGAGGCTTATGCCGAAACTGTGTATGTAACGGATTCCTTGACAGCGCCAATGCGAACCGGCAAGACCAACCGTTATCGCATACTATTAAACATTAAAAGCGGTACACCATTAAGCCTGATAGAACACGATAAAGCAGCGGGTTACAGCAAGGTCAGGACTCAAAAAGGTACCGAAGGCTGGATGCTGACCCGATACCTGGTAAACCAACCCACTGCCCGCTATAGACTCGAGAAGCTTGAAAAAGATTTGCTCGACTGGAAACAGGAAAAACAGGCCGTTATCCTGATGAGCGAAGAACTGGAAAAAACCAACAGCGCCCTGGAAACGGATAACCTGACACTTAAGAAATTGAATGAAAAATTAAAGGAAGAAGTCAGTTACATAAAAAAAATATCGGGTAGCGCTATGAATATTAACCAGCGCAACCAGCAATTAACCGAAGAAAACCAGCAACTGCAAAATGAAACAGACCTCCTCAGCGCGGAAAACAAACGCTTAAAAGAAGACGCCAAGCATGACTTTTACCTGATGGGTGCCGGAACAGTTGTGCTCGGACTGGTTCTTGGTCTTATCATTCCAAACTTTAAACCGAAAAGAAAAGATGCCGGCTGGATATAGCTTTTCTCTTGATTAGGAACTCGATACCACAATAAAAAAAGCCTGCTAATCAGCAGGCTTTTCAGTACTTGGTTGAGGCCTTTAAAGCGCTTTAACCATTGACTGCTACAAGGTTTTTAAACTTGCCAGCACGTTGTCGAGCATTTCCTTGGCATCGCCAAACAACATCCTGGTATTTTCCTTGTAGAACAAGGGATTATCTACGCCCGCGTAACCCGTGGCCATACTACGTTTCATGACGATAGTATTTTTGCCATTCCAGGGTTCAAGTACCGGCATGCCGGCAATCGGGCTATCCGGAACGTCCTGCGCAGCCGGGTTAACGATATCATTGGCGCCGATCACGATCGATACATCCACGTCCGGAAAATCATCGTTAATTTCATCCATTTCGAATACGATATCGTAAGGCACTTTTGCTTCTGCCAGCAATACGTTCATGTGACCCGGCATACGGCCGGCAACCGGGTGTATCCCGAAGCGAACATTAATGCCTTTATCCTTGAGTACGTTGGTAATCTCAAATACGACATGTTGCGCCTGGGCAACGGCCATCCCGTACCCGGGAATGATCATTACCTGTTTGGCATCAGCAAGCATTTCAGCTGTTTCTTCAGCGCCAATGGATACGGCTTCACCGGCTGGTTCTGCAGCACCGGCAGGTGCGCCTGTTGAAGTCGGTTTATTGCCGAAACCACCAGCGATAACGGCAAGGAACTTGCGGTTCATCGCTTTACACATAATGTAACTTAAAATCGCACCACTACTACCTACCAGGGCACCGACAACGATTAGCAAATCATTGCTTAGCATGAACCCCGTAGCCGCAGCAGCCCAACCCGAGTAGCTGTTTAACATGGATATAACAACCGGCATATCAGCGCCTCCGATGGCCATAACCATATGGACACCAAAAGCAAAGCCAATCAGTGTCATCAGTATCAGCGCGAATGAGCCTCCACCTGATTCTGATTGCTCTACAAAGACAAAACAAAGGATAATCGCCGCAATCAGCATACCCAGGTTTATCCAGTGGCGGGCGGGCAGCAATAACGGTTTGCCACCGATGGTAGCGCTCAATTTCAGGTAGGCAACCACAGAGCCGGAGAAGGTTAAGGCACCGATGAGAATTCCAAGGTAGGTTTCAACATCGTGTATGGTTTTTTCTGCTCCAGTCAGGTTACCGGCAGCGTGACCCATAAAACTTGCGAAACCGACCAGTACAGCCGCCATACCGACACCACTGTGCAATATGGCGACCAGTTCCGGCATTTGTGTCATTTGCACTTTTTTTGCCAGCTGCAAGCCAATCACACTACCAATGGCGATACTGACAATCAGGATAAAAAAGTTATCCTCGACGACACCCAGTATGGTTGCCAGCAAGGCTATTCCCATACCGATCATTCCGTAGTAATTTCCGCGACGAGCCGATTCCTGGTGACTTAATCCGCCCAATGCCAGAATGCACAACACGGCGGCGCCAATATACGAAACAGTTACAATTCCTTGAGACATCTGATTTCCCCTCGTCTATTTACGGAACATTTCGAGCATGCGTTGCGTGACCGCAAAGCCACCCACAATGTTGATGCTTGTTATTAGTATTGCGAAAGCGGCGATATACTTGATTGCGCCATCGGGAGAGGACACCTGAAGAAGCGCACCAATAATGATAATACTGCTGATCGCATTGGTAACGCTCATCAAGGGGGTGTGCAAGGAGTGAGCAACATTCCAGACCACCATGTAACCAACGAAACAGGCTAGTACAAAGACGGTGAAATGTGGCATAAACGATGCCGGTGCGCCCAACCCGACAATAAGCAAAGCAAAACCGCCAATAATAAATGGCAGGAATCTTTGTAACAGGCTCGGCGGTTTTTCTTCTTTCTTTTCTACAGGCTTTATTTTTGGTTGCGGTTTTGGTGCAGCCGATAATTTTGGCGCCGGTGGTGGCCAGGTTATTTCACCCTCTTTTATAACCGTTGCACCACGAATGGCTTCATCTTCCATATTGACAAATATTTCACCGTTCTTCTCAGGCGATAACTCGGTCAATAAATGCCTCAGGTTAGTGCCGTACAGCTGGCTCGACTGCGTTGCTAATCGACTGGGCAGGTCGGTGTAACCAATCAGGGTTACGCCGTGTTTTACAACCACTTTATCCGCTTCGGTCAATTTACAGTTACCGCCGCGTTCTGCCGCTAAATCGACGATGACACTGCCTTCTTTCATGGTTTCAACCATGGCTTCGGTAATCAGTTCCGGTGCAGGTCTGCCGGGGATTAACGCAGTCGTTATGATGATATCCACTTCCATTGCCTGCCTGGCAAACAACTCCATTTCCGCCTTGATGAATTCCTCGCTCATGACTTTGGCATAACCACCTTCACCCGAGCCATCCTCATCGTCAAAATCCAACAAGAGGAAATCGGCATTCATACTTTCAACTTGATCTTTCACTTCGGGTCGGGTATCAAAAGCGCGAACAATCGCGCCCATGCTTTTAGCAACACCAATAGCCGACAAACCCGCTACACCGACTCCGATGACCAGTACTTTAGCAGGCGGGATTTTACCCGCTGCTGTAATTTGCCCGGTAAAAAAACGACCGAAGTGCTGAGCGGCTTCAACAACAGCACGGTAACCGGCGATATTTGACATGGAACTCAATGCGTCCATTTTCTGGGCACGGGAAATACGCGGCACACTGTCCATAGCCAGCACCGTTACCTTCTTCGCAGCAAGTCGTTTCATCAGGTCTTCATTTTGTGCTGGCCAAATAAAACTGATCAGTGTCTGGCCTTCTTTCAACAGTTCGACTTCATCAACACAAAGCTCGGGATGAGTTTCAGGGGCGCGAACTTTAAGAATGATATCTGAATCAGCCCAGAGTGTTTTTGCGTCTTCAACAACAATCACGCCTGCTTCCGCGTAGGCGTCGTCGGTAAATTTAGCGCGCTCACCAGCACCCGACTCTATCGCGACTTCGAAGCCCAGTTTTTTTATGAGTAATTCGGCAACCTCGGGTGTGGTTGCTACTCGCTTTTCACCTTCGTGTATTTCTTTGGGTATACCTAGCCGCATTTGAGTTATCTCCTGGATCTTCCAACAGTTTACAGATTATGTTTCAGGTTTTGAGACTTGATTAAGTGGATAAAAGCTGGCAAATATTTGGATAATTTCCTTGCTTTTTTATTAAATTAACAGCCACCTATACTAATTAACTTCGAGTATTTAGTCACCCTCTAAATCAGAATAAATGACAGCAATCATGCCTCTCAAAGGCCCGTAAACACTGGATCATTTCTTGAATTAATAATCAAAATCAGGAAAAAAGGAAGTGCAACCGGCTATCAACTGGCAGCCAAAATTAAGCGCTCATCAGGATCAGGTAAAATGAATTCTATCGATTACAGCCTTGTCTAAAGCCAATATCAGATGTTAAAAATAACCCGGATGATCCGGACGGCTATTTTTTATTGATTAATTCTATAGAGTAACCATCGGGGTCTTTGACAAAAGCGATTTCCGTGGTGCCACCCAGTACCGGGCCGGGCTCCCTGGAGACAACACCACCTCGTTGCTTGATTTCTTTGCAGGCCGCATAAACATCGGGAACTTGAATCGCAATATGACCAAAGGCATTGCCCATATCGTACTTTTCAACGCCCCAATTGTAGGTTAACTCCAAAACCGCTTGTTCTGACTCCTTGTCGTAGCCGACAAATGCAAGTGTGTACTTGTATTTCTCGTTATCAGATTTCCTTAATAACTGCATCCCCAGAACCCTGGTATAAAACTCGATCGAACGGTTCAGGTCACCAACACGTAACATGGTATGTAGTATTCTCACTTACACCTCCTTTGAAAGCCCAGAATAAAATCACTCGCAGAACTTTAACAGTTTAACGTAAATTTCGACCCTTTCCGGCAGCCGTTCTCAACCGTAACGCGTTAAGTTTTATGAAGCCTTCTGCATCTTTCTGGTCGTAAGCGCCCGCATCATCCTCGAAGGTAGCAATACTTTCATCAAACAGGCTGTCGTCAGATTTCCGACCGCTGACAATAACATTACCTTTATAGAGCTTGATACGAACCACGCCATTGACATAGGTCTGTGTTTCATCAATCAGTGCCTGCAAGGCTTTACGCTCAGGGGACCACCAGAAACCGTTATAGACAAGTTCAGCATACCTTGGCATGACTCCATCCTTTAAGTGCGCTTCTTCGCGATCGAGCGTAATCGACTCAATCGCGCGGTGCGCCTTGAGCATAACCGTACCGCCCGGTGTTTCGTAACAACCGCGCGATTTCATGCCGACGAAACGGTTTTCGACAATATCGGCCCGGCCCACGCCATTCTCGCCGGCTACACGGTTCAACCAGGTCAGTACCTCCGCGGGCGTCATCGGCTTGCCATCGATGGCGACAATATCGCCCCGCTTGTAGGTAAGCTCAATACTGGTGGGTGTGTCCGGTGCCTGTTCCGGAGAAACACTCCACAACCACATATCCTCTTCCGGTTCTGCCCAGGGGTCTTCCAGAATTCCACCTTCGTAGGAAATATGCAGCAGGTTCGCATCCATAGAATAAGGTGACTTCTGGCCGCGTTTTTTCTCCACGGGAATGTTGTGGGTTTCGCAATAGGCCAGCAATGATTCCCTGGAATTCAAATTCCATTCACGCCAGGGAGCGATGACCTTGACGCCCGGTTTCAGGGCGTAGGCACCCAGTTCAAACCGGACCTGGTCGTTACCTTTACCCGTGGCGCCATGGGAGATGGCATCAGCACCGGTTTCATTGGCAATTTCTATCAGTCTTTTCGCAATCAATGGCCGGGCAATCGAAGTACCCAGCAGGTATTCTCCTTCGTATATGGCGTTGGCACGAAACATGGGAAAGACAAAATCGCGAACATATTCTTCGCGCAGGTCATCGATATAAATTTCTTTCACACCCAGGGCCTGAGCTTTGGCACGCGCCGGTTCAACTTCCTCGCCCTGACCAAGGTCGGCCGTAAAAGTTACCACTTCACACTGATAGGTATCCTGCAACCACCTGCATATCACCGAGGTATCCAGTCCGCCAGAATAGGCTAAAACCACTTTTTTAATATCCGACATTTTGACTCCGAAACAATCTAGGGCAGATAACAGTTAATCTTGGAAAAAAGACCTGACCTGGAAGTTGCTGATACTTGATAGAAAATTGAGGCCGGTATTCTAAACCGCAAGCCCAGTAATGAATAGGGTTTGAATGAATTTTTAGCCGGATTTCACAGGAGAACGTGCCAATATTTGATGTAAGTCACCTGGAAAAGATAACCAAAAGAGGAAAAATTTGTTCACCCGGAACACGGGTAATTTAAATCGGGATCAAATCACTTTATTTTTCAAGGCGTATGGTAACGCGTCGGTTTCGCGCGCGGTTTTCATCGCTGTCATTTTTCAACGCAGGGTACTTGTCGGCGTGAAAACGGGCAATGACCCGTTTTTTATTGACCCCGGATTTTTTCAGGTAACTGGCGACAACATCTGCCCGACGTTTGGACAAATTACGGTTTATTCGTTTGTCCCCGGTATCGTCAGTATGGCCATCAATGTAGATACGACGAACGCTTTTGTCTGCTTTTACATAACGGATGATGAGATCCAGCTGTTGCTTAACATCATCACCGATACTGGCATTATTGGTATCAAAGAACAGGGCCGAGCGTGCTATTTGGGGAAAACTGACTGGCAGCAAGTCAACCAGGCAAGCTATGTATTGCTGGTAGGCAGGCTGGAAATTAACCGATGAAATAGCCACTTTTACCCAGTCCGAGGTGTCAAGTGCGTGCAGCCTGTTACCAGCGATGGTTGGCATTAACCCGGTGTTCAATGACGCCATAAGGATATTGGACTGCCTTTGATCCAGATGAACCGGAACCCGCTCACGGGTAATCTCGACACTACCGATGGGCCTGCTTACTATTCCCGACTTCCATTCGGGCGCTTCTGCAACCAGTTTGGCTGTGCCTGGCGCAAAAGGATTCTTATAGGATTGCAGGAAAAAGGACAGTTCATGCCCGGCTTTTTTACTGAAGACTCCTTCACCGAACTGTGGAATCTGTTGAGAAATACGGCATTCGAGTTCTGAGCTGACCACTCGCCACTCAGATTCCTCGAAAGAAGCACCAAAAGTCGTCGCCAGGCAATTAGAACCTGTTGCCAGCATGACCAGGAAAACTGACACTGAGGTAAAATTTCGATTGATACGCTTGTCCATCAATTACCTGCAAATAGACGACTTGACAATGAAAAAATGCTCCGTGTGCAATTAATCGACGAAAGACCTGAAAACTTTAATCTGAATTCGGTGAGTGCAGGAAATCCCTATCTAAAAAAGCTTCGTTAGGGTAGGATTCCCCACAGTCTAACAGTAATTACGGCGCCAGCTTTTTCGAAATGGAATCTTTAACCATTACCCGTCCGGACGATTGGCATGTGCATTTGCGCGACAATGAAATGCTGCCGGTCACGGTCAAGGATATTTCCCGGTATTTTGCCCGGGCCATTGTGATGCCCAACCTGAAGCCTCCGGTAGTAAACTGTGCAGAGGCGCTGGCTTACCGGCAACGTATAATCGCCAATATCCCCGCCGGCAGAAACTTTAAACCGTTGATGACGCTTTATCTGACCGATAATACTCCTCCGGAGGAGATTATTGCCGCGAGAAGGTTAAAGCAGATTTACGCCGTTAAATATTACCCGGCTGGCGCAACAACTAATTCTGACTCGGGTGTCACCAATCTCGAACGCTGTTATGAAAGCCTGGCAACGATGCAGGAAATAAATATCCCGCTTCTTGTCCATGGAGAAGTGACCGACCCGGATATCGATATTTTTGACAGGGAAAAAATCTTTATAGAGCGCATCCTGGTTCCCCTGATTGAGCGTTTCCCTAATTTGAAGATTGTATTTGAGCATATTACAACAAGGGATGCAGTTGCTTTTGTTGAAACAGCACCTGCGCATATTGCCGCAACAATAACTCCTCAACACCTGCTTTTTAATCGCAACAACTGCTGAGGGCAGCAACCAGTGGCAATCCCAAATTTTTCCTCGGTACCGACTCGGCTCCCCATCTTCGAAGTACAAAAGAAAACGCCTGCGGTTGTGCCGGTTGTTACAGCGCTGCATCGGCGATTGAATTGTACGCACAGGTCTTTGAGTCGATGAACTCACTGCACAGGCTTGAGGCGTTTGCCAGCCACTTTGGGCCGGATTTCTATGGCTTGCCCAGAAACAAAGAAACTATAACTCTTATAAAGAAAAACTGGCAACTACCTGTATCTATTGATATTAAAGAAGATAAAATCGTGCCTTTGCTGGCTGGCGAACAACTTACCTGGCAGGTAGACAACTCATAAAGGGAAGTAACATGTCTGGTTTTGACTCCGGGGGCCGTACCAATCTGGCCAATCGTTTTCGTGGTTATCTTCCTGTTGTTATCGACGTTGAAACCGGGGGTTTCAATTCCACAACAGATGCATTACTGGAAGCGGCGGCTGTAACCCTTAAGATGGATGAGCAGGGTTTACTCCACCAGGATGAAATCATCGCTTTCCACATCCAGCCCTTTGAAGGTGCAAACGTTGAAGAAGCGGCGACCCGTTTTACCGGCATAGACCCCTATCACCCGTTACGGATTGCTCATCCGGAACAGGAGGCATTACGTGCAATATTCAGCGCGATTAGAAAAGCGGTTAAATCAAATAAATGCAAGCGCGCTATCCTGGTTGGCCATAATGCACATTTTGATCACAGCTTCATCAACGCTGCAGCCGAGCGTTGCAACCTGAAACGCAACCCTTTCCACCCGTTTTCCAACTTTGATACGGTCAGTATGGCTGGGCTGGTATATGGCCAAACGGTATTATCACGCGCGTGTCTGGCGGCAAATATAGATTTCAACCCGAAGGAGGCGCACTCTGCACGATACGATGCGCTTAAAACAGCCGAGCTTTTTTGTATTATCGTCAATCGCTGGCACCATATGGGCGGCTGGGAAAACGTATAAAAAGTCGATGTATTACCAGAGTTACCCTAACCTTCAGTAAGCCACCCTGATCAAATCGATGATTGGACACTTAACGCCGTTAGAAAGCGTTTTTAATGGCGCACAAAGCTGAACAAGCCAAATCGTTTCAGGTTCCGGTTTGAAGTAAGGCTCGTCTATGTAAATTTTACCGGGCTTTGAATTCGGGTATCGACATGGAGCGTAAAGACATCCGGTCGCGAATAATGCCCGGCAACATCAAGCGCCCGTTTTGAGATGGCGACAAGATTTGGATCAACTTCAGCATAAAGTATGCCCTTTTCCTTGCGCATAGGGCCGGCAACAATCTCACCCCCTGGTGCAATCACGGCCGAATCACCCGGGTTTATCCACTCTTCCGATTCAGGATACATTGACTCCCTGTCCGGAAAGTCCGCAGGAATATCGCTGTTCGTCAAGGCTACGCCACTGTTGATAACCCAGCATCTGCCTTCGCGGGCGATATGTTGCATGGTTCCAATCCAGCCATCGCCACTGTCGTATGTGGGTGCAATATATAACTCAATGCCTTGTGAATAGAGGGCATATCTTGTTAACGGCATATAGCTTTCCCAGCACAACAAAGTGCCAATTTTACCGACAGGGGTATCAACCACATTTAAACTCGAGCCATCCCCAAACCCCCATACCATCCTCTCGGGGTTCGTGGGCATCAACTTGCGGTGACGATTGAGGATATCGCCTTGTTCACCAATAATGACCACAGTATTGTAAAGCGTTGCCCTGCTCAGCTTGCCATCTCGTTCATTTAATCCACAAACAATAGTGACCTTATTATTTTTAGCGGCATCGCACAGCGGCTTAAGGTCGCCTGCATCGATATCAACAGAACTATCTAATAACTGCGCGTGTAATGATTCACTAACACCCCAATCTCCACCGGGTCGAAGACGCCAGATCCAGGCCGGGTAGCCAGAGATAAATGCCTCGGGAAATACAACCAGCTCAGCACCCGCCTTCGCGGCCTGGTCAATCAATCCAATAGCCTTTTCGATAGACTTTTGGCGATTTAGTAGAACGGAGGATTCCTGGATAATTGCAATCTTGTGCATTGTATTTACTCGGTTTGTTGACAACGGGCGATGGGTTGAATCGAGAGCCTGACAACGTCAAAACTCAACATGAACCCAATTTAAGCTAGGGCTTCTAAACCAATGGTATTATTCTGGCAGGTTGATACCCGAACCACCCATTTCCTTGGGAACATCTTTCATTTTCGGCAAGCCATCTTTTATCTGCAACGTAGCTTCCTGGTAATGGACATGGATGCCCGCCTCGAACGGAAAATCAGGAATCAGCGCTGCATAAACGTCAATCAGCCCCATCTCGGGATGATCGGTAAAGATATGACCCCCGCAGGTTTCACACCATTTCCGGGAGCTACCCGGTGTTTTGTTATAGGTAGCGATATTGTCTTCGCCCTCTGTTATCTGAACTGATTCAGGATTCCATAAAGTGAAGGCGTTAACCGGGCCTGCTGACCAGAGACGACAAGACTCACAATGACAAAAGCCCATCCCGGCAGGATTTCCCTGGACTTTGAATTTTACTGCACCGCAAAAGCATTGACCCTGGTAAGTGTTTTCATCGCTCATAAGTTTCTCCCGTATTGACCGATTCAGGATAATTCCTGCGCATCAATAAACAAGATTTTATGATGCACCTGGTCTGATTGCACAATCAGTCTATGCTCAATGTTCAGCGCATACAATAAATGTGTTGGAGTAGAGAAATATAACGGCTAATTTGCAGTTTGACCTGGCAGCTTGGATAAACCAAAAAAAACCCGGCAAAGCCGGGTTGTTAGATGCATGTTATTGCATTACTTTTTAAAAGTTGACTAAAAAATCCTTACAGGCTTTCAGCAAATTCAGACAGATACTTTGCGACACCTTCGGTCGACGCGGTCATACCTTTTTTCCCTTTATTCCAGCCAGCCGGGCAAACTTCACCGTGTGCTTCATGGAATTGAAGGGCATCAACCATGCGCAACATTTCGTCTACATTACGACCCAGGGGCAAGTCATTAACCACCTGGTGACGAACGACACCCGTCTTGTCGATTAAAAATGAGCCCCTATAGGCAACGCCTGCTTCGGGATGCTCGACACCGTAAGCCTGGCAAATTTCGTGTTTTACATCGGCCACGAGTGGGTACTGAACAGCGCCAATACCACCGGCATTCACCGGCGTATTACGCCAGGCAAGATGCGAATAATGGGAATCGATTGACACACCTATTACTTCCACCCCTCGGGCAGCGAATTCTTCAAATCGATTATCAAATGCGAGCAGCTCCGAAGGACAGACAAAGGTAAAGTCCAGGGGATAAAAAAACAATACCGCATATTTTTCCTTGATGGTTTCGGCGAGGTTAAACTTTGTAACAATCTCACCATTTCCAAGAACCGCCGGTACGGTAAAATCCGGGGCCGGTCTTCCAACTAAAACACTCATGCTATAAATAATCCTTAACTAAAGATTAATCATTACCAGACATTGGCAGTTTAAATTCGCCAACATCCAGTAACTGATTAACGTGGGGGGGGGGTTACGGAATGCAACATTTTTAAATGTGTGATCCCGCGGGTTTTTTCATGGTTAGTACTTTTGGTTTTACTATTTGCTTTCGCTTTTTGGCTCAGCAGCTTCTTTAATCATGACAGCCAACTCACCTTTCTCATAAAGCTCAACAATAATGTCGCAGCCACCAACAAGTTCGCCTTTAATATAAAGTTGCGGAAATGTTGGCCAATTGGCATAACCTGGTAGAGTCGCCCTAATATCCGGGTTCTGGAGAATATCGACATAGGCAAAGCGTTCACCACAAGCCATAAGCGCTTGAGTTGCCTGGGCTGAAAAACCGCATTGCGGCTGTTCGGGCGAACCTTTCATATATAGGATAATTGTATTGTTCTCGATCTGGTCTTTGATAATTTCAATTGTTTCCATGATTTCTCTCTCGGTGGGCTAAACCCGATTTTCGTCGGTCTTTTACAAAATGAAACGGGGCGCAATTGTACAGGGTTAAGTTATTATTGGGTACCCGAAATTAATATTAAAGGGCATTATTCAGGGATGTTTTAATTGCGTATTCCAAATTTTTTCAGCTTGCGTTAGTATTCACCACCTTACTCCCTGATTTTAATACAATTAACACCCGTTGTAACAACAGTGGATTGTTATTAACGCTGGTTCTTTATATTATTCAACCTGGTTTGGCAGCAGTTGCTGCCTTTTTGCGTTTTTAGGATAAAGCAGATATGACCAATCAGCCATTAATGCCAACGTATACTCGTTCCATGATTGCCTTCGAGCAAGGTCAGGGTGCCTGGTTATACGATACCAATGGCAACAAGTTTTTTGATTTATTAAGCGGAATCGCCGTTAGTGGACTGGGACACAGCCATCCGGCGGTTACCTTGGCCATTCGTGAACAGGCAAGTCGGTTGATACATACATCAAACCTCTACAAAATCCCGCTTCAGGAAGAGCTTGCCCGTATATTGACCGGGGTATCAGGTATGGATAATGCCTTTTTCTGTAACTCAGGAGCCGAAGCAAATGAAGCGGCTATCAAACTAGCAAGAATGTATGGCCATAAAGAGGGCATTAAATCACCGGCTATTATCGTCGTCGAAGGCTCATTTCATGGCCGCACCATGGCGACTCTGACTGCCACCGGCAACAGGAAAGTGCAGGCGGGTTTTGAGCCCTTGTTGGGTGGCTTCGTTCGCGCACCTTATAACGATATCAAAGCACTAAAGACCATTGCTAAAAACAACAATGATATTGTCGCGATACTCGTTGAGCCCGTCCTTGGCGAAGGAGGAATTCGAGTTCCCGCAGATGATTACCTGAATAAAATCAGGAAAATCTGTGATAAAAATAACTGGTTAATGATGCTCGATGAAATCCAGACCGGGAACGGACGTACCGGCGCCTATTTTTCTTACCAGTTGAACGGCATCCTGCCCGATGTTGTAACCACGGCAAAAGGCCTGGGTAATGGCTTTCCAATCGGTGCGTGCCTGGCCAGTGGCAAGGCTGCAAACATTTTTAAACCTGGCAATCACGGCAGTACTTATGGTGGCAATCCGCTGGCGTGTGCCGCGGCTATTGCAACAGTTAACACAATTGTAAAAGAGAACCTTGCCGAACGGGCGAAAACCCTGGGTGACCTTATCGTCGATGGTTTGAAACAGGAATTGAAATCTGCAGATTATGTCCGGGATATTCGTAGTAAAGGCTTAATGATTGCCATTGAACTCGATACACCCTGCCCCGAACTTACCTTCCTGGCAGAAGCCAAGGGGCTGCTGATCAATATTACCGCAGATTCAGTCATTCGTTTGCTTCCACCTTTGACGTTAACCAACGAAGAGGCCGAACTTGCCATCAGTTCCGTATCCAGGCTGGTAAAAACCTATGCCAATGACGATCGTTTTATTGAG
>CAMYIF010000094.1 GCA_947258415.1 uncultured Pseudomonadales bacterium | reverse complement strand
CCCAGCAGGAACAGGCCTGACCCTGCGGCAAACAGGACGGGTAATTTCTTTCGACTATAGGTTTCCAGGGTAGAGCGCTTTTGAACGTTGACCGGCTGGGTCTTGGTCGCTTCAATAGCGGGCAATAAAGAGGCCAGTAATGTGGTTAAAATACCGAGGGAAAGACCTTTTAACAGGGAAGCCGGGCTGACAAAAAAATCGCGTACCTGGAGTACATAATAGAGATCTTCAATAGTACGGGTAACAAGTTGCACCAGTGCCTGGCCCAGTAATATACCCAGTAACAGCCCGGCGATCGTTGCGAGCAATCCAAAAATCAGAGCCTCTGAAAGGATCATCACAAATATTTCCCTTCTGCATACCCCCAGGGAGCGAAGCGTTCCCAGAAGTGGCCGGCGCTGCAAAAGCGTAAAGGTCATGCTGTTGTATATAAGAAAACCCCCGACCAGTAATGCCAGCAAGCTCATTGCCGTCAGGTTGCTGTGAAAGGCCCGGGTCAGGTTGCGGGAATTGCTGTTACGAGAGTTGACATCGACCAGCTTTAAATCCCTGGGAAGCCAGTCACTGAGTGCCTTTAACTCATTCGGGTCATCGATAACCAGATCTATACGGTCTATTGAACCCTGTCGACCAAGTATTTCCTGTGCAGCTGAAATATCCGCGTATAACAGGCCTTCCGCTGAAGCGGGATGCTCAGCGGGCAATATGCCGGTTACTTCAATATCAAGCGTGCTTCCGCGGTGTTCTACATTAAGGGTTTGACCAATGCTGGCTTGAACATTGTTAGCAATTTGCTCCGACAAGATCACGGTATTGGCTTTCAGAAAAAAATCGATACCCGCCGTATCACCCGGGTTAGCGAAAGAGGGCCGAACCATTCTTTCCGCAAACGGATCACCGCCAATCAGTGTGTAGGTGTTGCCATTGATGCGTACATGCCCGGAAATAACGGGTGCGGATTTGCGTAGCCCCAGGTCTATCCGCAGTTGAGTGTACTGATTTTCTGCAATACCCAGCGGCCCGCCGATAATTTGATGAGTTGTATTGCCGCTGACGATTTTCATTGACAGGTCAAAGGCCCGTTGAGCACTACTGTTGGCAATATCTACAGCTACAACCACCGCAACTCCCAGCATGATTCCGATAACGGTAAGCCAGGTTTGCCACGGGTGCTTCAAGGCATAGCGCAAACCGGTGCGGGTCAGGATGGAAAAATGTGATATGCCCGAAGACAAAAACCCTACCATGCAAAATCGCCTTGCCGCTCATACAGCTTTCCTTGCTCAAGCGTGACAATGCGGTCTGCAGTTTTGGCAACACTAAGGCTATGTGTTACCAGGATGAGCGTTGAGATTTCCTTTTCGGCCAGACGATGAATCAGCGACAGCATCTGTTGCCCGGTTTCGGCATCGAGATTACCGGTGGGTTCATCGGCCAGCACCAACAATGGTTTGTGTGCAAGAGCCCGGGCAATGGCAACCCGCTGTTGTTCGCCTCCGGAGAGTTTGTCGGGAAAACTGTTCTTGAAACGGGTCAAGTTAACCCAGTCGAGCAAATCGAGGACACGGCTTTTGGTTTTATCCTGTGCCCAGCCATTAAGTTCAAGAACCAGTGCAATGTTCTCGTAGACGGTTAATGTCGGGATCAGATGAAAAAACTGGTAAATAAAACCAATGTGTTGGCGGCGAAACAAGGTGCAGTGAGGTTCTTCAAGATGAGTAATCTTTTGATTATTAATGATTATTGAACCGCTGACAGGATGATCGATCGCGCTGATCAGATTCAGCAGAGTGGATTTACCCGAACCACTGCGACCTAATAGCGCGATGGTCTCGCCTTTGGAAATGCCAAGGTCGACGCCATTGAGTACAGCATGATGTTGATCCCCTTCCTGGTAGGCATGATGAAGGCTGTTGATCTGAACTAATGGCTGAGGCATAAATATTAACTGTCCGGAAAAAATAGGCGGTGTTGATATATCGATTTCAAGAGTGCGAATAATACGACTGTACAGGGTCTCTATGGTTCACTTGGGCCAAATCACTTAACCCAACAAAATTAAACCCGAAGACCGCAGAACAGCAGGCTTCGGGTTTTGTCTGTCACTTTCTAACAACTGCTACTCATGCAATTGGTCGATCATTTTGATCATGGCTGATAAAGAAATTCTAACGAGCCAGATTTTAAGTTATTTGCGTCATCGCGTTCGACCAATGACCTCAAGTAATGATAAAGGTACCAGGGAAGCCAATGATCAGTCCCAAAACAATCATTTGCAGAATAATGAAGGGAATGACCCCCTTGTAAATGGTTGCAGTTGACACTTCCGGAGGTGCAACACCCTTGAGGTAGAACAGGCTGAAGCCAAAAGGCGGCGTCAAAAAGGATGTCTGCAGGTTCATCGCGATCAATATTGCAAACCAGACCATATCAAGCCCCAGCGCGTAAGCGATAGGAGTGATAATGGGCACAACGATAAAGGCAATCTCGATAAAATCGATAAAGAATCCAAGCAGCAGGATCGCTATCATTGATATCGCGATGAACGTCCATTTTTCTCCTGGCAGTCCCAGCATAAAATCTGCAACCATATGGTCGCCGCCCGAATAGCTGAATACCATCGAGAATGCGGTTGCGCCCAATAGTACGGCAAACACCATTGACGTCACCTTGACGGTTTCGAGTGATGAATCCTTGATGTTTTTTAAATTTAAACCACCATAAAGGCCGGCTAGAATAAGGGCGCCAACGCCACCAAGGGCAGCTGATTCTGTCGGTGTGGCAATACCGGTAAAAATAGAGCCGAGTACTGCGAGAATCAATAACAGCGTTGGAATAATATCCATCAATGCCTTGGCAACCAGGGTACCAAGGGGACCCTCGGTCGGAACAGGTGGCAGGTAATCGGGTTTAATGCGACCCAAAGCCAACAGATAAACAATGTAGGAAGATATTAGTAGCATACTCGGCACCAGCGCTGCCTTGAACAAGTCGCCAACCGGTATGCCCATGACATCGCCAAGTATAATCAGAATTATGGACGGTGGTACTATCGCCAGGAATGCGCCGACAACCACGGTGGAGATAGCAACACCACCGGAGATTCCGCCAAAAAGTTTCCCCATCGATTCCAGCAAGCGTTCAGCCAGACCCGATTTCTGTAATATAACACCCATAAATATGAACATGGGTACCGCCATCAGCACGGTATTTTCCATAATTGCCATGATGCGATAGGGCATAAATTCAAACAAATCCACGCTCATAAAGATCAAGCCAACGATCAGGGATACACCCGCAAAGGTGAAGGCGACTGAATATCCACAAAACAGTAGCGTTAATGCCAAAACAAAAAGAATAATTCCGATCATAGCTCAACCCTCTCATGTTCCGGTGGTTCAATTTTGCCGAGTAACACTTCTATCTGAAGTAAAACCACGTAGAAGATACTCAGGATCAGGAAACCCGCCGATGCCGGGATGACCGCACGAATAATCCAGCGGTTTGGCAGACCACCCGGATCGCCACTGCCTTCTTTCATAACGTAGGCATCGTGGGCATAACTGACGCCAAAATATAGAATAAGAATGGCGATTGGCAGCGCTAAAAACAGGGAGCCAATAAGGTCAACCCAAGCCTGATTCCGGGGCGACATTTTATCAAAAAATACATCCACCCTGACGTGGCCATCTTCTTTAAGGGTGTAGCCTATACCAAACATAAACATGGCGGCGAAAAAATGCCATTCCAGTTCCTGCATGGCGATGCTAACACTACTAAAAAGGTATCGACTCAATACATCATAGAATACAGTGAACAGCATCAGTAACATTAGGCCGGCACAGATATAACCTATGGCGTTAATGAACTTTTCTAAAATTGCAATCGTGGCTTTCATTTTCACTTCCTATACAAAAAAGGGCACGGCATTTGCCGTGCCCATCTCTGTTACCCAATTATTCTTTTTAAGCTAATCATACCCTTGAGAAATCCAATCATGATTAAAAGCTATCCAGATAGGCCTTATCCGAAATGTTCGTCCAGGCTCTTGCATCTGCTTCATATTCCCGAAGAGATTTAAGGATTTTAACGGTCATTGGATCCGCGTCTGCGAATTGTTTGAGCAGCTTATCGTTGGCAGCACGTATGGCGGTCATAACCTCTTTAGGAAAGGTCTTGATTTGCACGTTGGGGAAGTTCTTCTTGATTTCCGCCAGGTTCTTTATGCTCTCGTGTTGAGAATGTGTATACATTTCGTAGGCAGCCAGGCGCATGGCATTGACCAGTATGGCTTGCAAATCTTCGGGTAAATCCTTGAATTTCTTCTCGTTTACCATGAATTGAAGTTCGGTTCCAGGCTCGTGCCAGCCGGTGTAGTAATAGGGCGCAATCTTGTGGAAACCCATTCTTAAATCAAGCGATGGACCAACCCATTCGAGCGCGTCAATGGTATTTCTTTCCAATGAGGTATAGAGCTCGCCGGGAGGAATGTTAGTAGGCGAGGCGCCCAGTTCGGCCAGTACCTCACCGGCAAACCCGGGGATACGCATTTTCAGGCCTTGCAAATCTGCGACAGTATTAATTTCCTTGCGGAACCAGCCGCCCATCTGGTTGCCCGTATTTCCGCCCGGGAAGGACATAACGCCATACTTGTCGTAGACTTCTTTCATCAACTCCATGCCGCCACCATAATAAAACCAGGCGTATTGCTCATTGGCGATCATGCCGAAAGGCAGTGTTGTAAAGAACATGGTATTGATGTCTTTACCCTTCCAGTAGTAGGAAGCCGAGTGTCCCATTTCGTACTGGCCAGTCCTGACGAAATCAAATATGCCAAAAGCTGACTTGTGCAGGTTGGCTGAATCAACCTGTATGAGCAGTCGACCGCCGGACATTTCCTTGGCATATTTGGCCATGTTCTTGGTTGCGTCACCAAAGATTGGGAAGTTGGGCCCCCAGGTCTCGGCGAGTTTCCAGCGGTAGACCTTTTCTGCCGCCATGCTGACACTGGAAAAGCCCAGCAGTGCAGCGAAGAAAATTGTTAGTGCAAACCGGTATTTCATAATCATTCTCCAGAATGGTTGTTTAGAATTAATATGTAACATCCCTATGTTTTACTTAATGCAATATCCACAAAATTTAATGTATCTGTTTGGGCAGTTACACTATTCATACTTTCTCACAGATTCAGTGCAATCACAATTCCCTACAGGTAGTTCCTGGATTTGGATAGCTTGCCGATGCCGGGATTTAACGAGTTGGTCGGGTCGATCGTTTTGTAAAATTTTGCCAGGTCAGGTTTGGCTTTATAAAGGTGACCAACATTGTGTTCTGCCGGGTATTCTGCACCGCGTTTATCAAGGATTGCCAGCATGTCGGCTTTCAATTTTTTTACATCGACACCTTTTTTAACAATATAGTCCTGATGAAATACGTGACACATGAAATGCCCGTAATAAATCTTGTGAAGGATCTTGTCGGAAATTTCAGCCGGTAATTCCTCCAGCCAGTTTTGCGTATTACGGGGCAGGGCAATATCCAGGGCCAACATGTCTTCGACCGTTTTGCCGTGCACAGCCTGGTAGCGTATTGCCGCGCCCGCCGTGGCAAACCGATGCAGGCCGGCAATTTTTGCCTCTCGCTCAGTACAGGGAAAATAAGCGCCCTGGCTCCCGGAAAAGAATTCCTCCAGGTAATCTTCGGCTTCCTTAATGCCACCATTATGCATTTTAAGAATAAGATGGTGCTCATACTTGTCTCGCCATTCGAGCATTTTTTTTGGCAGGACGCTCGGCCATAGCCGACTGACGAACTGTAATAGCCGGTCAATCAGGTTTTTGGGGAGAAAGGCTAATTTGTTCAGGCGCGCGTCAACCGACCCTTTCATGGCGAACATGGTCGGTAGCGTTTTGGTGCCGAGTTTATCGATGGTCAGCAAGGTATCCTTGCCATAGGTTTCGGCGATATTGAACGCCTCCCGGTGAATATATTCGGAACTGACGGGTAATGTTTTGAATTTACTGAGAATATGTCGACGTAGCCTGGTCAAATCTTCCGGGTTATTAGTGCCGATGTAGAAAACCTGTTCGCTATCATTAGCCGGATAAGTATCGAGACGCACTGCAAATATTGCCAGTTTACCGGCACAGCCGGCTGCTTCGTAAAGGCGTCTTTTATCGGCATTAAACCGGGAAGGGATTTCAGAATCTATATTCCTTACCCGCGTCGCATATTCTGTATCGGAAGCCTTGCGGTCGGTATCGAGGATATCTTCTGCCGTGTAATTACCGTTTTCCAGCCGGGTGAGTATCTCCTCGGGTGTTTCGCCCAGGCTAATACCCAGGTGATTGACCAGCACCAGTTCACCATCCGCGTTGATTTGCGCGTGGAGAGATAACTCAGTGTAGGAAGGACCGCGTTCGACCAGGGAGCCACCGGAGTTGTTGCACACGCCGCCGACAATTGAAGCGCCGATACAGGATGAACCAATAACAGAATGTGGCCGCCGATTAAGCGGTGTCAACAGGTCTTCAAGAGAGAACAGGGTCGCACCCGGAAAGCTGATGACCTGTTGCCCGTCGTTCAGAAGCTGGATTTGCTTCATACGATTGGTGTTGATCAGCACGACTTCCCGATCGTAGTGGCCATTGGGCGTTGAACCTTCGGTGAGTCCTGTATTAGCCGCCTGCATAATCACAATTTTGTCGGCAGCAACACATGCCTTGAGTATTTCCCATTGTTCCAACAGCGTTGCCGGTCTGACAACGGCAAGTGCATCACCCTCACCTGAACGAAAGCCTTTACGGAAACGTTCGGTACTTCTTGTGCCGGTTAGCACATATTTATTACCTGCGATGGACTTGAGAGTGGTAATAAATTCCTTGTTATCAGTCATGGTTAACAAATGTCCTTAACCCATTTAGCAAAATCATGAATCATTCAGGAGATGCCTTGAAATCGTTCGTGTTAACTCATCATTACTTTACACAGGTTTAATGAGCTCATTCATTATTTCAGCCACTTCTGGTAACCAGATTTATTCGAGTCGTTATATCCAATGTTAATAGAAAATTCAAATTAAGCTACTCGGCCTGTATATATAAAGACGCTTGTGTCAGGGGAGGCAAAATTTGTTTTCTTTTTTCCAGATCCATCAGTGCCAACTGTTTGCAGTGTGCATAGAATTCGCCAAGGTTGCCTTGATAATGATCAAGCAGTGCTTCAAAAGCAGGCACAAGTTCGTTATAGGCGGCGACCGTATTTAATTGTGCGTTGTTAATGTTGTGTTCAAACCATTGATCGTAATCTGATCGACCACCCCAACTGGCTTTCAGCAGTTGATGCCGGTTTCGAAGCGCGCCCAGAATACGCGCCTTTTCCTTGTGTTTATGTTCATCACTGATGTCCCTGTCATAAAGAGTTTGCAGCTTATCCCTAAACATTATTACCAGGTCTACAAACTGTTGCCTGCGGGACTGGTCTTGCAGGAATCGTTGGTAAGCCTTTGTATTCCCGTGTTGCTGCATCCATCGCCTGACACCTTCCCTGGCAACCACGGTGGCAAAACTTTCGTTAAACACGGTATCACCTTTGGCATACAGCAACTGGTGCGCGAACTCGTGAAATATAAGGTTGGCCAGTTCAGCGTCGGATCGGTTGATAAAGGTATTTAATACAGGGTCGTTAAACCAGCCGAGCGTCGAGTATGCCGTTACCCCGGCAACGTAAACATCGAAACCATCGTTTGCCAGTCTTTGTGCATAGGCCTGCGCATTTTTTTTGTCATAGTAACCCCGGTAATCGGCACAACCAATCACTGGATAACACCAGCTTTTAGCCTGTGTAGAAAGAGAAGGAGCGGCAAAGACGTTCCAGACGACATATCTCCGGTTCAGGTCAGCATAAGATGAATATTGTCGCTCTACGGGCATGTATAATTGTTCAGCTGCGAAGGTACGCAGCGTTACAACCTTTTCCAATTGTTGTCTGAGTTCTGTAGATGTGTCGGATGAATCGATATAGCTGGCGATCGGCTTTTGTTTGGCAAGCACGCCCAGGTGGCCGGTGATAGCCTGGTTATAGTATTGCAATGACGCACAAGCGGGCAGGAAAATTATGGCCAGGATTATCAATAAGCCGTTGCGTAACAGGTTTAATCTCATTCGTTTATTGTAATGGAAAGCTAAACGGTGAATATCGATATTACTGAAAAATATTTGGATCCATGTCATTTACAACTGACGGCTAGCGTGGCCGGGTCGCACGAATTTTTACCAAAACCCTGATTTTGGCTCCTACCGTATCGGTGCCAGTGAAATCACCGTGCGCCATATCGAATTCAAAACGATCGAGCAGGGCTGAACCTTCTCCGAGCAATACTTTTTGTTGGTTTTCTTCCTTTATAACAAGGGTGAAATCAAACTGGATCGGAAGCGTGATGTTCCTTATGCTCAACGAAGCATTGGCCCGGTACAGATCATCTTTTAGATGCGTTATGGTCTGCGTTCTGAACCTGGCTTCTGGCCAGGTGATGATATTGAAAAAGTCTACCGAGCGCAGCAGATCGTCACGATCCGGAACGTCACTGTTAACACTGTTGAGATCAATGGTTACTTCGAAGTAACTTTGTTCCAGGTTATTTTTATCGAAAAACAACCTGGAATCGAAGCGCTCAAAACGTCCTTCTATTTCATTTCCTTCCTGGATGGCCCTGAATTTGAGCGAGCTTTGTGCCGGGTCAACCTGCCAGGAATCGAAAGCCAATGTGTTTTTGCCAACAATTGCCAGGGCGCAAATCAATATCCCCTTGCATAAAATTACACCATTGAATTTAATCCTGTGCCAGGACTTTGGCCAAACACGTTTGATCAGTTGCAAAGGGGTCATGGTTGGTCAGTTACCAGGCTAAAGTTAACCGTGAGCCGATCTTTGACGGCAATGGCTCCATTCAGAATGCTGAAGGGTTTTATATTAAATGCGGATTGATCCAGGAAAAATTGCCCGCGGGCATGGATCCTGTTGTCTTTAACTAACATATTCACCGGCACCGGTATTGTAATGGTTACATCCTTGACGGTGACGGCAAGATCAAACACCAGGTCGGGCAACTTGCCTGTTATCCCGGTAGATCGAATCTCGATAAATGGAAACCTGTCGACGTCAAGCAGCCTGGGTCCGAGCATGTTTTCCCGGGTCCCGGCCTTCTGTGTCGAGGTCAGGCGGGTATTGAAATCGTCACCGTAATAGACGCGAAGCAGTTCCTCGTCAACAACAAAGCTATCAACCGGCAGGATAATTTGTACGCTACTATCTGATATTTGCGGTTCCAGGTTAATTGACCCCCTCAAGTTGTGTACTGAAATCACATGGTTATGACCCAGGCGCGCCAGTCTTCCTTCTTTATATACCAGAATATGCAGGTCTGAAGACGATGCTTCTATGGTCAGGGTTTGGGTTTTCGTCGGCCATTCGAGGAGTGGTTGAGATGCTGGCAGATCCGTGATCGGAGCAGTGGCAATCGGACCGGTCGGCATTTGACAGGCAACCAGTAACAGCGACAGAAAGATTATGCCCGGTTTTGTGAATTTCATCTTCATAACTATTAAACTGTTCCAGTTATATTAACAAGCCGTTTCGTTTTGACTATGACAATGGATAAACAGGCTTGTCACCGTCAATAGGCACAGATTGTCTGGAAAGGAATGTTGGATATGCTGGAACCTGATTCCCATTTTTTTATATCGGCGCGTTTGCGTTTGCATTATGCCAGTTGGGGAAACCCGGATGCACCGACCTTGCTGCTTCTGCATGGTGGAATGGATCATTGCCGTACCTGGGACTGGTTGGCTAATGAACTGCTGAACCGATACCGGATTATTGCCATGGATCTGCGAGGACACGGCGACTCGGACTGGGCGATAGGCAATGCCTACTCGATGTCAGATTATGTTTATGATGTCAGTGAGCTGGTAAAGCAGCTGAATCTTTCCGACTTTTCGATTATCGGACATTCTCTTGGTGGCGCCATTGCACTAAAATATTCGGGCCTGTTTCCCGAAAAAGTCAGGCGCCTGGTTGCCATCGAAGGGATGGGGCCTTCTCCGAAAAAGCTGGCGGTAGACGTCAAAAAAACAGCCGACGTGAGTTACTTTGAATGGCAAACAAAAATGGACCGCCTGAAAAAACGCGCACCCGACAGGCCCGGTTTCGACTCGCTGGAAAGCGCCATGGAAAGAATGCGACGCTCGCACCATGAGTTATCCGATGAGCGAATCAGGCACCTGACCATGCATGCCTGTCGTCAAAATGAACGGAGTGAATTTGTGTGGAAAGCGGACCCCTACATAAGGGCCGGTCAGCCATATGATATGACCTCGAAGGGTTCACAACAATTATGGTCGAGTATCAGTTGCCCCGTGTTGCTGCTTTGCGGAGAGAACAGCTGGGCTTCAAACCCGGCTGATGATGGCAGGGATCAATACTTCAGGCATGCGCGTGTACTCAGTATTCCGGATGCGGGCCACTGGTTGCATCACGATCAGTTTGAGCTGTTTACGTCGGCCGTTTCATCATTTTTAGATGATTGATAGGGTTTGATCCCGATCGCTATCAAAAAGCAGCTAACAGTGTGCGAGCAAAAAGGTGCCGTTAAAAAAGTGCAGGCAATAAAAAGGCCAGCAAGTTGCTGGCCCTGTAATCAATAGAAAGTCTGAATTTAAACCAGCATTTTTTTCACTTCCTCGATATCTTCCTTGGATTCTTCGAGTATTTCCAGGCTCTGGTCGGGTGTCAGTTCCTTGAAGGGTAATTTATGATAGGCAGGTATGTCAGTGATATTAGGCAAGCCCTCTGTATCACTGATGCTCATGTAATAGTGATGGCGTGCAATGGTGACAATATCGGTGACGTCGACTTCCGTGCCGGAATCGCGTCGCCAGTCGCCCCGGGATTTGGCAACATCGATAATATCTTCGGCAAATTGCCACGAACGTAAAATCATTTCACCGATTTGTGCCGAGTAACGCGTACTCAGATTTTTGAATTCATCTTCAATATCCGTATCGTGGAAGTGGTTGTTCTTGAGCCATTCGATTAACGGCAAGCAGCCAATATCCTGTAATAACCCGGATAGCAATGCCTGGTCGGGATCGAAATCATCACACCTTTCGGCAAGAATGGCGCTGATAGCCGCGATCGACGTACTTCTTTGCCATTGTTGCTGCAGGATAGATTTAAGTTCAGCGGAGGAGGTTTCAAACAGCGAGCGCATGGTATAGGTAAGCACAATGCTTTGTACCGAGTGCTGACCTAAACGGCAAACGGCGTGTTTTGCCGTCTTTATTGGCAAGGGGCCACGATGCAAGGGGCTGTTTGCCACTTTTAGGACGTAGGCGGCAAGCCCGCTCTCGGCCTGTATGACACGGGCAATCTGCATAATGTCGTATTGCTCGTCCTTGAAAGCATCGCGAATTCTCATTGC
>CAMYIF010000093.1 GCA_947258415.1 uncultured Pseudomonadales bacterium | reverse complement strand
TCTACCGAACGAAGTTGCAAAACTTTTGAACCAAGGCTCGCCATTTCAAGCATTTCTTCAAAGGTTATTTTATCGAGGCGGCAGGCTTTCTCGACACCGCGCGGGTCGGTAGTGTAGACACCATCGACATCTGTGTAGATCTGGCATTCGTCGGCTCCGATAGCCGCGGCAATAGCGACTGCCGAAGTGTCCGAACCACCACGTCCTAATGTGGTGATATTGCCGTTTTCATCGACACCCTGAAAACCGGCGACTACGACTATTCGTCCTGCTTTCAGGTCCAGGTCAATATTATGGCCATCGATGGAAATGATGCGCGCCTTGGAATGGGCGTTATCGGTCAATATCCTGACCTGTGAGCCCACATAGGAGCGTGCATCATAACCTCGCTTGTGCAATGCCATGCACAATAGTGCAATGGTAACCTGTTCACCGGTGGAAACCAGCACGTCCAGCTCACGCTTGGATGGTTGCGGATCAATTTCACTGGCCAGCGCTATCAGTCGATTGGTTTCACCGGACATGGCGGAAAGCACGACCACCAGGTCATCACCTTTTTGTCTGAACCCGATAACCTTTTCGGCAACACGTTCTATCAGCTCGATTGAACCAACCGAGCTGCCGCCAAATTTTTGAACGTAAAGTGCCATAAATGCCTGAAAGCGTGTAATTATTTGAAAGCGCTGCATTTAACAACAAAAGCAGGACAATATAAAGTAAAGTTATTGAAATAAATAATATTCTTCGAGGATAGGGCAATCAAAAATCTTCATACCTCTGACTAGAGCTTTCCTTCCAGCCAAACCTTCACTGAAGCCAACGCTTCTGGTAGCGCGGCAGGTTTATTGCCTCCAGCCTGGGCCATATCCGGACGGCCACCGCCGCGTCCGCCTACCTGCTCGGCAACCACATTGACCAGCTCGCCTGCTTTTACTCTATTGGTAAGATCTTTGGTTACGCCGGCGATCAAACTTACCCGGTCACCATTGGTTGAGGCCAAAACCACGACAGCTGATTTTAATTTACCCTTTAATTGATCCAGGGTAGTTAATAGACTCTTCGCATCGACGCCCTTAAAGGCATGCGTCAACACATTTACGCCCTTGACCTGGAATACCTGCTCTGCCAGATCAGTACCCGAAGAGCTGGCCAATTTGACTTTTAACCGGGCTAATTCTTTTTCAAGCTGCCGATTCCTTGCATTCAGTTGCTGTACTTTGTCAGTGACCAACTCGCGATTGCATTTAATGATATTAGCCACTTCCTGCAATGTTTTTTCGGTCTGGTTCTGATAAGCCAGCGCCTGCATACCGGTAACAGCCTCGATCCGGCGTATGCCGGCAGCGATTCCACTCTCTGAAATAATTTTAAAGACACCGATATCACCCGTTCGCTTTACGTGTGTACCACCGCATAATTCAACCGAGAATTTATCACCCATGGAAAGCACCCGCACCTGTTCACCGTACTTTTCACCAAACAGTGCTATGCAACCACTGGCGATAGCGTCATCAAGGTTCATTATTTCAGTCTGTACCGGGGTGTTATTTTGAATCTGTTCATTGACCAAGAGTTCAATTCTATCCAACTCTGCTTCGGTCACAGGCGCATGATGGGAGAAGTCGAAGCGCAATCGGCCCGGCTCGACCAGCGAGCCTTTCTGCTGTATGTGCTTGCCCAATTCCTTCCGAAGCGCGGCGTGCAGTAAATGCGTCGCCGAATGATTTAGCATCGTTGCCCGTCTTGCGGATGTTTTTACCAGCGCTTCCACCTCAGCACCCTGTACCAAAATACCACTTTCGACTTCTATATGGTGCAGATGCAGACTTCCCTGTTTGGTGGTATTTGTCACATTGAGGCTGCCACCTTCCCAGGAGAAAATACCAATATCACCCACCTGGCCACCGGATTCAGCATAAAAAGGTGTTCTGTCCAGCACAACGAAGCCTCTATCACCCAGGCTAAGTTGACTCACAGTTTGACCCTCTTCATTAATCAACAACCTTACGGTCGCTTTTGAATAGAGCCTTTCATAACCACAGAAGTCAGTTTTACCGCCCAGGGTAATATCCATACCCTTTTCACCAACAAATTGACTGGCCGCGCGCGCGCGTGTTCTCTGTTGCTCCATCGCCGTGTCAAAGCCATCCATATCCAGGGTTAATCCCTGCTCGCGGGCAATATCGGCGGTTAAATCAACCGGGAAACCGTAGGTATCGTATAACTTGAATATGGTTTCACCCTGCAGCTCTTTTGAAGACAGCGCTGCAATATCCTGTTCCAGGATGCGCATACCCTGATCCAGGGTTTTCTCGAATTGCTCTTCTTCGCGCAACAATACCTGTTCAACCTGCGCCTGATTGGTTACCAGCTCCGGGTAGGCATCACCCATTTCCTCGGCCAATGGCGCTACCAGCTTGTGAAAAAAAGCTTCTGTAATACCAAGCTTGTGACCATGGCGAATGGCGCGACGGATAATCCTGCGCAGCACGTAACCACGCCCTTCGTTCGAGGGCAACACACCGTCAACAATCAGGAAGCTACAGGAACGGATATGATCGGCGATCACCCTTAACGAGGTATCCTCAAGCGTGTCCATGTGCGCCAGTGACGCTGCGGCTTTTAATAAATGCCGGAACAGGTCAATTTCGTAATTGCTGTGCACGCCCTGCATTACGGCGGCAATGCGCTCCAGCCCCATACCGGTATCAACCGAGGGTTTGGGCAATGGAGCCATGTTGCCATCGGCGGATCGGTTAAACTGCATGAAGACCAGGTTCCAGATTTCAATATAGCGGTCGCCATCTTCCTCGGGGCTGCCCGGAGGGCCACCTTCGACTTCAGGGCCATGATCATAAAAAATCTCTGTACATGGGCCACAGGGACCGGTATCACCCATCGACCAGAAGTTATCCTTTTCACCCAGGCGGGAAAATCGCTCGGCCGAAATACCGACTTCCTTCAACCAGATATCAGCCGCTTCATCATCATCTTTAAATACAGTCACCCACAATCGGTCGGCGGGCAAATTCATCTCCCTGGTCAGGAACTCCCATGCAAAAGCAATCGCCTCGCGTTTGAAATAATCACCGAAGCTGAAATTTCCCAGCATTTCAAAGAAGGTATGGTGGCGCGCCGTATAACCTACATTTTCCAGGTCGTTATGCTTGCCTCCCGCGCGTACGCAACGCTGGGAGCTGGCCGCCCGGCTATACGGGCGTTTATCCTGGCCGGTGAAAACATCCTTGAACTGCACCATTCCGGCGTTGGTAAACAGCAGCGTCGGGTCATTTCCCGGCACCAGCGGGCTCGAGGCAACAATCTCGTGACCATTGCGCTTGAAATAGTCGAAGAACGCCTGGCGTATTTCTGTACTTTTCATCATGTTATGAAATCTGGTGTTAATTTTTCACCCTTAAAAATTGAAAGCACAGTATATAGTTGCGCTCCAAATTTTCAGCAAAAAAAATAGTATTTGCTGCTTTTAATTGTGCATCTTAATGATTATTAACCTGCAGGTTAACCCATCTGGCAGATCCAGCTGCTTGCAACGATGGTTCAATCTTTCTCACCGGGTAAATCATTGCCATTTCGATTTACCTGATAAGTATTATATTGCGGGCTGTTTCGGTCATTAAAACCCATAGGTATTTATTTCTAAAGTTTCCTTACCCAGAGTCGATAAATGAATGGCACGGGCGGAATTTCCGCTTTTTATAAACCGCTTTCATCGGTCGCACTACTGCCTAACGGCCAACTGCAAAGACCGTAAGAAAGAAGGAGCACATAAAATGCCACAGATAATAAACACCAACATTGCATCCCTGAATGCACAACGTAACCTGAATACGTCGCAGAGCCAGTTAGGTACGGCACTGGAAAGACTGTCTTCAGGCCTTCGTATCAACAGCGCCAAAGATGATGCTGCCGGACTGGCAATTTCATCGCGTTTCACTACCCAGATCAACGGCCTCAACCAGGCGATTCGTAACGCCAACGACGGCATTTCATTATCGCAAACGGCTGAAGGCGCATTGGGTGCCAGCGGTGACTCACTGCAACGGATTCGCCAACTGGCCCTGCAATCGGCTAACTCAACAAACTCATCTTCAGACAGGGCAGCGCTGAACGCCGAGGTGCAACAACTGTTGCAAGAAATCGACCGTGTCGGCCTGACCACTCAGTTTAACGGCACCAATATCCTGGACGGCTCTTTCTCCTCAGCCCAGTTCCAGGTAGGCGCCAACGCCAACCAGACAATTAATATCAGCGTCGCCGGTGCCACTACCGATATTCTCGGTGCTTTCCAGGTGTCCGGAACTGCAGTATCTGCTGCTGCTTTTGATGGTGCCGGGTTCACTGTCAATGGCGTTGAAGTCGGTGTCTCTGCTGCCACGTCGGCTGCCGGTGTCAGCGCTGCCAGCGCCACGGCAAAAGCCACGGCGATTAACTCGGTTAGCAACCAGACCGGCGTTTCCGCAACGGCAACAAATTCAGTTAATGGCTCGGCTCCATTAGCGGGTGCCGGCCTTAGTAATGGTGAACTTGTCGTCAACGGTATTTCTATCGGCGCAGTTGCCAGCAGCACTAACGCCGTAACCCAGGGTCGAACCGCGCGTGACGCCATTAATGCTGTCAGCACACAAACGGGGGTAACCGCAACTGCAAGTGCAAGCACAGGTGCCTTAACCTTAACCGCAGCCGATGGTCGCGATATCACATTAACCACTAGCGGTACCGATGCGGCAACACGACAGGTCGCTATCCAGAACATCCAGAATGCTACGGGCCTTGACGCATCCGATGGCGTAGGCGCAACCGTAAACGAATCAGGCACTCTCACCTTTGACGCTGCCAACGAAGGCACAGGTACAGGTATTACAGCTGGGACCACACCTGGAACGGGTGATACTATTACCTTGGGTGGGCAGACCTTCCAGTTTGTAACAGACGCAGCAAACGTTTCCGCGGGTAATGTTGCAGTTGTAATTGGCGCCGGCGGCACAGCTGCTGACTCGATTACCGCTCTAGAAACCGCTATTGATGCGGAACGCACAGCTGGCCGTAGCACAGTGGATACAGGCACTAAAACTGCCACTTCACTAATAGTCACATCTACCGTTTTAGGTATTAATACCGTGGCTGCTGCGGGCGCTATTGCCGATACAGGTACAAATGCTGGCGCGATTACCACTGCGGTAACCACCCCGGGCGTAGCTCCAGCCGACGATGCAGATGGCGTAACGACTCGCGGCACATTAACGCTAAGCTCAGCTTCCAACTTCACCCTGGGTGGTGCTGACCTGGCCTTCGGTGGCCTGTCGGCGGTTTCTCCGGCCCTGTCAAAACTCAATACCGTTGATATCTCGACTGTGGCCGGCGCCAACAGCGCTATTTCGGTCCTCGATGGTGCTTTGAGCCAGGTGAACAGCATTCGAGCTGACCTGGGTGCGATTCAATCACGTTTCGAATCTACCATCTCCAACCTGAGCACGACCGCTGAGAACCTCAGCTCTGCGCGGTCACGTATCCTGGATGCGGATTTCGCACAGGAAACAGCGGCACTGACACGGGCTACTATTCTCCAACAGGCGGGTATTTCCATCCTGTCACAGGCGAATTCTCTGCCACAGCAAGTGTTGTCATTACTACAGTAATGAGTCGACGCTACTGGAGCCAGGGCATTGCTTTGGCTCCAGTCTCTTCTCAATGGAAAATAGGTGCACGATATGGCTATTGAAATTACTAATGCCACTTCGCCCCGACCGGCTCAGACACAGGAAATACCAACAACCGGATCGGAGCCGTCAACCGTACAGGTTGACTCAGCTCTGCCTGCTGCTCCAGTACTTTCCGAGGGTAAACAAAGCGAACAACCTGCCCTGGAAATTTCTGTCAGCAACATCAATGATTTTGTCCAGAATATTCAGCGAAGTATACACTTCAGCGTTTCTGAAGATTCTGGTCGTACCATTATCAAAGTCTACGATGCAGTAACTGATGAACTGATACGCGAAATTCCTTCCGAGGAATTACAGCGTATTTCGAAGGCAATCGAGGAGCAATTAAGCTCAGGCTTGTTGCTTAAAGTAAATATTTGAGAACGGGTGCCCATATTGGCAAGAAAGCTGCATATTAATATGCATTATGAAATTAGCATCAGGAATATTCAGCTTTCAAACCAATAATTGGTCAGGATAAATTATGGCATCAGTCACATCGCTCGGCACAGGATCAGGAATCGACCTCGGTTCCATCCTGCAACAATTAGTCGAGGCCGAACGGGCACCCACAACTCAACGTCTCGACCTGAAAGAGGCCGAAACCCAGGCGACCATTTCTGCTTTCGGATCGCTTAAAAGCTCGCTGTCCGAGTTCCAGGCCGCCCTTCAGGATCTTACCTCACTTACCGACTTCCAGGGCCGAACAGCCGCATCCAGCGATGAAGCAATTTTTACCGCGACCGCTGATAGCACCGCCTCTGTCGGCAATACCAACATCAACGTACTTAACCTCGCCGAAGCGCACAAGCTGGTGACCAGCGATTTTGCTGACCCGTCGACGATCATCGGCACAGGCACCCTGACCATTGAAGCGGGTGGCAGCAGTTTTAATATTAATATCACCACCGGCTCCCTGACCGATATTAAAGATTCTATTAATGCTTCTTCTGCGGGTGAAAAAGTTACCGCTAATATCCTTACCGTCGACGATGGCCTGGGCGGCACGGTTTCCAAGCTGGTGATCAGCGCCAAGGCGACTGGTGCCGTTAACGGCATAGAAATCACAGTCACCGATGATGACCTTACCAACGAGGATAATGCCGGCCTTTCCCAGCTGTTATTCGAGCCGGGAAATATAAATAACCAGTTAACCGAATTGACCGCGGCAAACGATGCGCGTATTACCGTGGACGGTTTTACCGTCAGCAGCGCAACCAACGAATTCACCGGTGCTATTCAGGGCGTGACCATATCCGCTTTAAAAGCATCCGAAGACCCGGTCAACGATCCCCCTTCTGTGCTTGCGATTGAACTCAACGAAACGGCCGTAAAAGGCAAGGTTTCTTCCTTTGTCACCGTGTTTAACGGGTTGAAAGAAACCCTCAACCAGTTGACCAACTTTGATACCGAGACCGGTGTTGCCGGTTTACTCAACGGTGATGCCACCGCACGCGCCATTGAATCCCAGGTCGAAAGAATCCTGTTCAGTTCTGTGAATGATGCCGAAGGCGTTTTCAAGAATCTGGCGCAACTGGGAATTACTACCGGCGAAGGCGGAACCCTTTCACTGGACCAGGAAGCACTCGACACGGCGATTGCCGAAAATTTCGATGATATCGGCCAGCTTTTTGCCAGCGATAATGGCCTGGCCAAACAGCTGGATGACCTGTTCACAGATTTTCTTTCGGCTACCGGCCCGATCAGTGTGCGTGAAGATGGCCTCGACGATACGCTTGAAAGCATCGAGGATGACCGTATCAGCCTGGAGCAACGCATTGCCACCATTGAGGCCAGGACCCGGCAAAAGTTTGCCGCCCTGGATTCACTCATTGCCCAATTGAACTCAACGGGAGATTTCCTGCTTGAGCAACTGAAAAATACATCGGCCATTATTACCGGCATAACCAATAACAATAAAAATTAATACCCTTTAGCTAATTCCTGATTAAGGATAAAAAATGAATAACCAGCAAGCTGTTCGTCAGTACCAACATGTGAATACACAAACCAATATTGATGATGCCAGCCCGCATCAACTGATTGCCATGCTTATCAATGGAGCCCTGTCCCGTTTGGCAACGGCAAGGGGTTGCATGGAACGCAAGGACTTTGCCGGCAAGGGCCTGCAGCTGGGCAAATCCATCGATATTATCGGTGGCCTGCAAAACAGCCTGGACATGGAAGCCGGCGGCGACATTTCTGCCAACCTGGACGCGCTATACGATTACAGCATTCGAAGACTCAGCGAAGCCGGCCTTAACAATGACGTCACCATCGTAGACGAGGTTACCAACCTGTTGCGCGAAATAAAATTTGGCTGGGACAATATTCCGCAAGAGTTTCATCACCGGGACGTACCTCAACCGAAGGCAGCATCCTGATGCAACAGACCGATTCACCAGGTCAATGGCGCGAGATTATTCGTTCCAGCGAAGCGATAATGTCTACGGCCGAGCAGGAACGCTGGGACGAACTACCACAAAAAGCCCAGTACCGGGACAAGCTGATTCGGGATTATTTTTCAAAACCGCTCACCGTTGAAAACGCATTGAAAATTCACGATGAGATTTCCCAAATCCTGGCCCTGGACGAGAGGGTACTCGGCCTGGCCCGGCGCCAGCAGGAAAATTCTCAGCTGATACTCAAAACCCTGCGCACCAACTCAACCGCGATTAAAGCCTACCAACAACTCAGCGATAACGCCTGATCAAGAT
>CAMYIF010000092.1 GCA_947258415.1 uncultured Pseudomonadales bacterium | reverse complement strand
AGTCCGCGTTCATCAAAATGGCTTTGGCCGGGCGTTAGTCTGCAGTCGGGATTTACAGGGTCCCGAAGTCGGTCAGATCTTGCGCTCGGTTCTTGAGCTCGATACTTACCGGAACCTTGCGCTGCTTGCGCTACCGTTGGCGCGCAGTATGCTGCCTGAAGTCAAGCGCGAGGAAGAGCAGCTGGCCGGTATAATCGAGCGTATCCCATCGATTGAAAATCTCAAGCAGGAGCAGGAAACGCTGAACAACCTTTCCAGGATTGCCGCATTGGTCGAGCGCTCGATTTCCAACACGACCTCTCGTTTTGCTGCCACCCGAGCCTATTCGGACATGGTTTCCAAACGCCTGCTGGCCTTGCGCGAAACACCCATTCGTGGTGTGTCTTCGGTATCGGCTTTTATGAACTGGCGGTTCCAGCCGGCAATCAAGACCTGCGAGTCGGTAAACAACCGTTTCCTGATTCTCTCTCGCAGGGTAATGCGCGCAACCGACTTGCTGCGGACCCGCGTTGATTTGTCGATCCAGGTGCAAAACCAGGCGCTGTTAAAATCCATGGACGAACGCAGCAGGCTTAGCTTGTATATCCAGCGTTCCGTGGAAGGCCTGTCCGTTATCGTAATCAGCTACTACATCCTTTCATTGCTGGAAAAGCTCTTCAAAACAAGTGATTACCTGCCGTATGAAATTGATATTGACCTGGTCATCGCCGGGCTTGTACCGCTTACTCTGTTGAGCGTCTGGTTTGGCGTGCGCAGCCTTAAGAAACGAATTGATCGTCTCAGTGACCAGATGGAGAAATAAAGCTAAACAGGCGAGATAGGTCTTGTTTTATACAAGGCTCACACTGGAAACCCCGGGTTGATCATAAGGCCAGAAAACAAAAGTATCCTAAATTCTGGCGAGGGTATATGTTAAAATTGGCACATAGCAAATGGTTTATGGATATTAAATGACGGTTAAACGCTTTATTGCCGGCGCTGTTTGTCCACGCTGTGGGCAAATGGACAAGATAGTTGCCTACCAGGACAATGGTGTTAATTTTCGCGAATGCGTCAGCTGTGACTATAAGGATGAAATGCAGGCTGAGGCGCCGACCGAGTTGCCAACGCGTGTCACGCCTAAAGCCAAGGTCGAAAAAGATGTTCAGCCCCTGAAATTTTATCGGTCACCGGATAAACCTGTGAAGTGATTTTGGGTCTAATTACTATATAGCCTCTGCTATGGCAGGAGCGATTATTGAATATGACGGGTATTATCAGGCAGTCGAAACTTCCGGTTTTTTTTGTATTGGCCATCCTGCTCACAGGATGCTCAAAACCCGAGCTGCTTATCGAAGAATACCGCTATTTCGAGCAGCATGTTAAAAACAATCCTTCAGTTGACAAGCTCAGGCACGAAGCCAACGGTAGCGGACTGTTTTTTGCCAGCAGAGGCAGTATTGAAAAACCGGTGGCGTTTTTTATTCACGGTACCCCCGGAGGCTGGCATGACGGGGCACGCTATCTGATGCACGAGGGGTTGCGCGAACATGTGCGCATCGTCGTAATTGATCGGCCCGGTTGGGGCGAGTCACCACTCCCAGATGACAACACAGTACCCTCCTTTAACAAGCAGGTAAAAATGATCGCATCCTTACTGGCCAGGCTAAAAGCCGAAAATGGCGGCCGGCCGGTAATAGTCGTTGGGCATTCGCTGGGGGCATCCCTTGCACCTTTGCTGGCGATGGACTACCCCGACCTGGTTGATGGGCTGGTCCTGGTTTCCGGCAGTCATGATCCGGAACTTGGCAGCCCCAGGTGGTATAACCTGGCCGCTTCGATGGGTATGGTAACCTGGTTTTTGGACCCTGAATTAAAACGCGCCAACTGGGAAATTATGCCGCTTGGCAAAGAGCTGAAAAAAATTGTGCCGCGCTGGTCATCTGTCAGGGTTCCCGTTACCCTGATTCAGGGCATGGAAGATAAGCTGGTGAGCCCGGAAAACGCTGATTTTGTTGAAGGGCTGATACCTGGTAAACAACTGGACGTGATTCGCATAAAAAATGGCGGGCATTTTATACCCTGGGAACATACGGATGTCGTAACCGACGCAATTACTGATCTGCTGGTCAACCAATAACCGGCTTGCCGCACATGTTGTGTGATATTACAGAGAAATGAAATTATAGCTGATTAACCTGAAAGCCGTTTTGCTCAAGCAAGTCGATAATACCCTGTTTGCCCACCATGTGCCCGGCCCCGACAACGATAAAATAACTGTCACCCGTTTTAAGGTAATCGGTAATTTTTGCTACCATCTGGTAATTGCGCCGTGTGATCATCTTATCAAAAGTCGATTTGGATTCCGGGTATTCCTGCAACGGTTTATCAATAAGAAGACGCTTTAAAAGTTTTGTATCGCCTGTTTTCCAGGCTTTTATCAGCGTACGTGTCAGCTTCGGATAGTCCTTAAATTCATCCAGGGTTTGCATTAATAGCTGATCGCTATCGTCAAGGTTAAGAAGCAGGTCCAGTTGGTCATTGAGTGTTTCCAGCTCGAGGATTTGCTTTTTACCCCGGGCCTGCTCGGTAAAATAAAGGTCGATACCGAAATCCGGGGACATGCCCATTTTCTCCAGCTCCATCGATGTCAAGGCCATTACCAGCATACCGGGCTTGTACTTGTCGAACAGGGTTGGCGGAATGTTTCTTTGTTGGAAATACTGCAGGATACGTTGATAGGTTTTCGCGCTGACATGATTCTCGAGGGTATCAAAGCTGGAATAAGTGCCCTTTTCGATTAAAAGCCTTTGTACAGTTTGCGGATCAATTTTGTTTACATCGACTTCAACGACCAGGTTGTTTGATTTTAAAAAGGCTTGCTGTATCTCCTTACGCAAAGGGTAAAAATTGGCGTTGGCAAAATGCAGAGAGCCCAGCAAATGGACCTTGCCCGAGACGCCTGACACTTCCCAGATAAAACCTTTGTCCTGTTGCGCCTGGCTGGTGTTTGACAGAAACAGTAAAAGCAACAGGAAAAAAAAGTTGCCAAAGGACGGCTTGAGTTTGAACATAATCTGGCCTCTTTTGTCTATTTACTTTCAAATCCTGTTAAAACCGGCAAACAAACCTGCTTTTTTTCAGCTATGCATGGCTTTTTACAGCCTGCTTTATAACAGATTTCCACGATTTGACCATAGGCTACTGAATTACTCTGCCTTTTTAAGTGAAATTTTATAATTTGCTACCATTCAACGGCCTTTATTAATTTTCTGTTGGTTTTCAATGAATAGACAGCTTCATTAATTGCCCAACAAATAAAATTAGCGCTATAATCCGCAGTCATTTTTTTTCGAGTGATTCAGCGGGAGTTTTTACCTGGCTTCAGGCCACGCTAAATCACAATTTATTTTAGTCTTGATAGGAGTCGTGTGGATGCTATTAAAATCGAACCCCTGGGTTAGATGCATAGTCGGTATGCTGCTCATGTTCAGCAATTCTGCCTGGGCAGAATGGGCTGTCAACCTGAGTCCGGGGGCAACCGAGATCAGCCGGGAAGTGTACGATTTACACATGATCGTTTTCTGGATTAGCGTATGGATTGGCGTGGTTGTCTTCGGCGTCATGTTCTGGTCGGTTTTCGCTCACCGAAAATCGAAGGGCGCAGTTGCCTCGCAGTTTCACGAAAGTACCGTAGTAGAATTAATCTGGACCGCCATTCCTTTCGCGATCCTGGTTGCCATGGCCATTCCGGCAACGGCTACCCTGATCAAGGTGTACGATTCCTCGGAAGCCAAGATCGACGTCAAGGTCACCGGCTACCAATGGAAGTGGCACTACGACTATATGAATGAAAAAGTCAGTTTCTTCAGTAACCTGCAAACTTCGCAGGATGAAATTTATAATCGTGCGCCCAAGGGTGAAAATTACCTGCTGGAAGTAGATGAACCGCTGGTTATCCCGGCTAAAACCAAGGTCCGTTTCCTGTTCACTGCCAACGATGTAATCCATTCCTGGTGGGTGCCTGACCTGGCGGTAAAACGGGATGCCATCCCCGGTTTTGTCAATGAATCCTGGACCTATGTAGATCAGCCGGGAACCTACCGCGGCCAGTGCGCCGAACTATGTGGCAAAGATCACGGATTTATGCCCATTGTGGTTGTCGTCAAGGAGCAGGATGATTACCAGAAGTGGATGAAAGAGCGCCAGGCATTGGCCAGTAAAGAGCGCGAGCTGAAGGACAAGAAATTCTCCAAAGAGCAGTTAATGACTCGAGGCGAAGAAGCCTATGCCAAAAACTGTGCCGGTTGCCATAATATAGACGGTACCGGAATTCCCCCGCAATTCCCTGCGCTTAAAGGCAGCCAGATGGCTATCGCTGATAAGGCGGGCCACCTGGATATCGTGATAAACGGCAAGCCGGGGACTTACATGGCCGCGTTTGGGCCACAATTAAGCGAAGTTGATTTAGCCGCCATTATTACCTACGAGCGTAATGCCTGGGGTAACAATACCGGTGATGTCATCCAGCCCATTGAAATTGTTAAATTCAAAGCCGGTAAATAGGAGGGTCTAACCGATGAGTGCAGTAATAGACGTACACGATCACGGTCATCATGGTCCCGCCAGGGGCTTGATGCGATGGGTGCTGACAACCAACCATAAAGATATTGGTACCATGTACCTCTGGTTCAGCTTCATTATGTTTCTAACCGGCGGCGCGATGGCGATGATCATTCGTGCCGAACTGTTCGAACCGGGTATGCAGCTAATAGAGCCGGAGTTCTTTAACCAGATGACCACCATGCATGGTTTGATCATGGTGTTTGGCGCGGTAATGCCGGCTTTTGTCGGGCTGGCAAACTGGCAGGTGCCGTTGATGATCGGCGCTCCCGATATGGCGCTGCCCAGGCTGAACAACCTGAGCTTTTGGATCCTGCCTTTCGCTTTTGCCTTGCTGTTGTCGACCCTGTTTATGGAGGCCGGTGCGCCCAATTTTGGTTGGACTTTTTACGCCCCCCTGTCGACCACCTACGCGCCAAGCACGGTCACCTTTTTTATCTTTGGTGTGCATATCATGGGCGCGTCATCGATCATGGGTGCGATCAATATTATTGCCACTATCCTGAATATGCGCGCTCCGGGTATGACCCTGATGAAGATGCCGCTGTTCGTCTGGACCTGGCTGATAACCGCCTACCTGCTGATTGCGGTGATGCCGGTGCTGGCCGGGGTGGTGACCATGATGCTGATGGATATTCATTTCGGCACCAGCTTCTTTAGCGCCGCCGGTGGCGGCGACCCCGTCCTGTTCCAGCACGTATTCTGGTTCTTCGGGCACCCGGAAGTGTATATCATGATCCTGCCGGCGTTTGGTATCGTGTCTCAAATCATACCCACGTTCAGCCGCAAGAAACTGTTTGGTTACACCTCCATGGTTTACGCAACTTCATCGATTGCCTTCCTGTCGTTCCTCGTCTGGGCCCACCATATGTTTACCGTTGGCATGCCGCTGGCAGGCGAGTTGTTTTTCATGTACTCGACCATGTTGATTGCTGTGCCCACCGGGGTGAAGGTATTTAACTGGGTTACCACCATGTTCAAAGGCTCGTTATCGTTTGAAACGCCTATGCTGTTTTCCTGTGCGTTTGTTGTACTGTTTACCCTGGGCGGATTCTCCGGGTTGATGCTCGCCATCGCGCCAGTCGATTTCCAGTATCACGATACTTATTTTGTGGTCGCGCATTTTCACTATGTGCTGGTACCGGGTGCGATATTCGGCATCTTTGCCGCCGTCTATTACTGGCTGCCGAAATGGTGTGGACACATGTACGACGAGACACTGGCGAAATTGCATTTCTGGCTCTCCTTTGTCGGCATGAACCTGGCCTTTTTCCCGATGCACTTTGTCGGTCTGGCCGGTATGCCTCGCCGCATACCCGATTACGCTTTGCAGTTTGCCGATTTTAACCAGATATCATCGGTAGGCGCGTTCATGTTTGGCGCAACCCAGTGGTTGTTCCTTTATATCGTGATTAAAACCATTCGTGGCGGCAAGGAAGCGACCCAGGAAGTATGGGAAAATCCCGAAGGCCTTGAGTGGACAGTACCTTCGCCGGCGCCATACCATACCTTCAGCACGCCGCCCGAAGTCAAGTAGGCATTAGGTTTATGAGCGAGAACATGCCAGTCAAACCCGGGAGAAAAGTGGTTGTTAAACTGCTGGGCCTGGTGTTCGGCATGTTCTGTTTTGGTTTTGCCCTGGTGCCGCTTTACGATGTGATTTGCGATATTACCGGGTTAAACGGTAAAACGGGTGGTCGTTATGAAATGACCGGGGCACCGGTTGTGGTTCAGGATCGATGGGTTACTTTACAGTTTACCACCAGCAACAATGCCGGCATGCCCTGGGAGTTTCAACCTCAGGTCAGCAGTATGAAGATCCGACCGGGTGAAGTCAGCGAAACTTTTTTCGTTGCCACCAACCCGACGGATAGAGCCATGACGGCTCAGGCGGTACCCAGTGTTGCACCTTTTGCCAGCGCCCGGTACTTGCACAAAACCGAATGTTTTTGTTTCCAGCAGCAGACGCTGGCAGCCGGTGAAAGCATAAATATGCCGTTAAAGTTTTTTATCGACAAAGACATTCCAAAAAATGTTACCAAATTAACCTTGTCTTACACTTTGTTTGACCTGCCAGAAGTTGCGTCAAATTAAAGGCATTCATTCAGAAATTGAGCTAATGACGGAGAAAACAATGTCGACCGAGCGCTCGCACGAAGAGTATTACGTACCGGCACAGAGCTGGCTGCCAATATTTATGGCCACAGCTTTATTCCTAACTGTGTTTGGTGCGGGAAGCTGGATTAATGATATGACAGCGCAAGTCGGAACCGGTACCTCAAGGGCAATTTTTATTGCCGGTGCCCTGCTCTTGGCCGGAACCATGTACGCCTGGTTTTCAAAAGTGATCAGGGAAAATCACGCGGGTATGTACAGCCCCCAGCTTAACCGTTCTTTTGTCTGGGGTATGGGCTGGTTTATTTTTTCTGAAGTGATGTTTTTTGCGGCCTTTTTCGGTGCCCTTTACTATGTACGCAACCTGGCGGTGCCATGGTTAGGTGGCGAGGGAGAAAAAGGCATTTCCAATCTGCTCTGGCCCAACTTTGAAGCTACCTGGCCGTTAATGAATACGCCGGACAGCGAGCAATTTCCTGGACCAAAAGAAATTATTGATCCCATGCACCTGCCGCTGCTGAATACTATCCTGTTATTGAGCTCGAGTGTCACAGTGCATTTTGCGCACACCGCGCTGAAAAAGGAAAATCGACAAAAACTTAAAATGTGGTTGGGGCTTACGATTCTTCTGGGTATCGCTTTCCTTTTTTTCCAGGTAGAAGAGTACATTGAAGCCTATCAACAGCTGGGTTTGACGTTGGAGGCGGGCATTTACGGGTCGACTTTTTTTATGCTCACCGGCTTTCACGGAATGCACGTAACGCTCGGCGCGATTATTCTTACAGTAATTTGGCTGCGTGTCATGAAAGGCCACTTCACGCCGGAGAAACACTTCGCCTTCGAAGCCGCGGCCTGGTACTGGCATTTTGTCGATGTCGTATGGGTTGGTCTGTACGTATTCGTTTACTGGATGTAATAGGCCGGCTTTTTAAGGTCGAATCCAACCGAAATAAAACGACGAAACCAGAAACAGAATCAGTCCGGCAGACAACGCGACACGGATCTTCAATGCTTTTAGCAGCCGTGGTGAATCCTGTTCGCCTTTGGTCAGAAAGAACAGACCGGAGCCCAAACTGACGATAATGGCTGCCAGCAATATCAGTACGATTGCTTTCATGAAGGCCTCAACGCATTTGATGATCTAGTATATCGTGAACTCCAAGGTCGAAAATTCTTTGCCGCCCTGGCTGCCGTTTGTTGTTGGTGCCGTTGTCGTTGCGCAGTTTGCGGGCCTAAGCGTCTGGCAAATCAGTCGCGGCGTGGGCAAGCTCGAAGATCGGCGCGCTTTCGAAGCCGCCGGCCAGTTTTCGAATTTTCATAGCGGCGCTGACGTACGTCCGTATCAGGCGCTGAAAGCAAGCGGTCGCCTTGATTCTGAGCGACAGTTTCTGCTGGACAACATTATTTTGAACAGCCGCTATGGCTATTACGTTTTGACGCCGCTTGAGACGGCTGAGAACGAACCACTATTAATGGTCAACCGCGGTTGGATCGAGAAGGCCGGGCCGACTCCGGAACCAGCCGCTATTGCTGAGCGTATAGACATCGATATCGCGCGGGCAACCGTCAGGGGGCGCGTCGGATCGTTGCCCCAGCCCGGTGTGCGCTTGGGCGATGCGATTTTGGCCGGAAGCAGCTGGCCTGTGCTTGCGGTCTATCCGACACAGGCGGATCTCGAGCAACAGCTCGGACAGCCGGTGCAGCCTTTTGTTCTGCTGATGGACCCCGACGATGACGGCGGCTTTCTGCGTCATTGGG
>CAMYIF010000091.1 GCA_947258415.1 uncultured Pseudomonadales bacterium | reverse complement strand
GTAAGGTTATAAAGTTCTGTAAGCAATTGATTTTATTGGTAGCTACGGGTGGACTTGAACCACCGACCCCAGCATTATGAATGCTGTGCTCTAACCGGCTGAGCTACGTAGCCACATTGCTTGCTGCCGTGACGCGAGGATGCGCATTCTCGCGATTTGCACGGGTTTTGTCAAGGCGGTTAAACGTTAAATCTGAAGTGCACCACGTCGCCGTCGGCGATGGTGTAATCCTTGCCTTCGAGCCGCCATTTACCGGCTTCCTTGGCTCCCTGTTCACCATTATATTCAACAAAATCTTGATAAGCGATGACTTCGGCGCGGATAAAACCTTTCTCGAAATCCGTGTGGATTACGCCGGCTGCTTCGGGTGCCCTGGCGCCGACCCTGACTGTCCAGGCCCGTACTTCCTTGACCCCGGCGGTAAAATAGGTGTGCAGGTTTAACAGCTGGTAACCGGCGCGAATAACCCGGTTCAGTCCCGGTTCTTCGAGACCCATTTCTTCGAGGAATTCCATTTTCTCGTCGTCATCGAGTTCGATGATTTCAGCTTCCATTTGGTTACACACGGGCACGACCACAGCGCCTTCCTTTGCGGCGATGTCGTTGACGATATCCAGGTAGGGATTATTGTCGAACCCGTCTTCGTCGACGTTGGCGATATACATGGTCGGTTTACTGGTCAGCAGGTGAAAACCGGCAACCAGTTCCAGTTCGTCGTCACTGAGATCCATCGCACGTACGGGGATGGCTTCATTTAATTGGGGCAGGATTTTTTCCAGCAGGGCCTTTTGCTGGATGGCCAGCTTGTCACCGCCCTTGGCCGAGCGGCTGATGCGCTGCAACTGCTTTCCGGCGCTTTCCAGGTCGGCCAGCGCCAGCTCGGTATTGATCACCTCGATATCGGCCGCCGGGTCTATGCTGTTGGAAACATGAATAACATTGTCATCCTCGAAGCAGCGCACCACGTGGGCAATGGCGTCGGTTTCGCGGATGTTAGCCAGGAACTGGTTGCCCAGGCCTTCTCCCTTGGAAGCACCGGCCACAAGCCCGGCAATATCGACAAATTCCATGGTGGTGGCAATGGTACGCTGCGGCTTGACGATGTCAGCCAGTTTATCCTGCCGCGAGTCCGGGACCGGGACGATGCCCGCGTTGGGCTCGATGGTGCAGAAAGGAAAATTCTCAGCGCCAATTTTTGCCTTGGTCAAGGCATTGAACAGTGTCGATTTGCCGACATTGGGCAAGCCGACTATACCGCATTTAAAACCCATTAGCTGGTTGCTCCGTTCATTCAGGCCTTAAACCCGTTCATCTGTGTTTGCGCCTTGTTCCAGTTACCCTTAATGGCTTCAGGTAAAATTGACAGGGCTTCTTCGATGGCTGTTTTTACCAGTTGCCGCTCGGCTTTCGGGGCTTTCTTGAGGACATAACCGACCACATCCCTGCCAACACCCGGATGCCCGATACCCAATCTTAATCGTGCAAATTCCCGGCTACCCAGTTGCTCGATGGTATCGCGCAAGCCATTGTGCCCGCCATGACCGCCACCCTGTTTGAACCGCGCCGTGCCCGGTGCGATATCCAGTTCGTCGTGGGCAACCAGGATGGCTTCAACCGGTATTTTATAAAAACGGGCAACGGCAGCGACTGACTGGCCGCTTCGGTTCATGAAGGTAGTGGGAATAAGGCAATGTATATCAGCCTCGGCGAACCTGGCTTTGCTATACAGGCCAAAAAACTTCTTTTCCAGCCTGAATTCCGAGCCCGCAGTTTTCACCAGGGCTTCAACGAAATCGGCCCCGGCATTGTGACGCGTATGTTCATATTGAGGCCCCGGATTCCCCAGGCCAACAATGAGTTGAATTTTGGCGCTCACAAGACAGGGGCCTTATGTTATGAAGATTATTTCTCTTCGCTTTCTTCGTCTTCGGCTTCACCGACTTCGGGTGCTTCAGGTGCTTCAGGCGCTTCCGTTTCTTCCTCTTCTTCAACTGCTTTAGGCTCGTTGATGGTTACCACGGGCAAGTCGTGATCTTCACCGTATGTCAATTCGACAATGGTAACGCCTTTGGGAGGCGTGAGATCGGACAAATGCAGCATGTCATCGAGTTCGATATTGGTCATATCCACTTCGATATACTCGGGAAGGTCGGCCGGCAAACATTCCACTTCCACTTCGGAAACGATGTGGGCAATAATACCACCCTGCAGTTTTACACCCTTACAAATATCTTCGTTGATGAAGTGAATCGGTACGTTGACAGTAATCGCAACGTCACGACTGATACGGTAAAAATCGGCATGAAGAATAACCGGCTTGGCCGGGTGACGTTGCAGGTCTTTCAGGATCACCTGCTCTGGTTTGCCACCCACTTTAAGCGTAATAATATGAGAAAAGAAGGCTTCGTTCTGGGTAGCCTTGACTAGATCTTTATGCGCCACGTTTATATTTACCGGTTTCTTTTTCTTTCCACCGTAAACAATTGCCGGTATGACGCCTTCAAGACGACGCAGGCGGCGGCTCGAACCTTTCCCGACGACATCCCGGATTTCAGCGTTGAGTACAAATTCCTCAGACATTTCTTTATTTCCTCTTTAAGTTAAACCTGGTTTATTTTTCGACCAAATAATTCAGGCGGTTGTGTACCCTGATCAAAAGACTTTTTTCATTTGAACAGGGCGCTAATAGATTCGGCGTTGCATACCCGGCGTACTGATTCTGCCAGCAGCGGAGAAATGCTCAGTTGGTGAATGCGATCGCAGATGGTGGCTTCTTCACTTAACGGGATCGTATCGGTAACAACCAGCAAATCAAGCTGGGATTTGCTGATGTTTCCGATTGCCGGGCCGGAAAGTATGGCGTGTGTCGAATAGGCGACTACTTTTTGGGCGCCGTTTGACTTCAGGGCTTCGGCCGCTTTACAAAGCGTACCGGCGGTATCGACCATGTCATCGACCAGAATACAGGTTTTGTTCCTGACGTCGCCGATAATATTCATGATCTGGGCCTGGTTAGTCTTTGGTCGACGTTTGTCGATAATCGCCAGTTCGGTATCGTTCAATTGCTTGGCCAGTGCCCTGGCTCGAACTACGCCGCCGACGTCGGGTGATACGACAATCTTATTTTCATAATCCTGTTTTTCGATATGCTCAATCAGTGTTGGTGAACCGTAAATATTGTCCACAGGGCAGCTGAAAAACCCCTGGATCTGGTCGGCGTGCAGGTCTACCGTCAGTAGTCGGTCGATACCCACGGAATCGAGCATGTCGGCCACAACCTTGGCAGTTATGGGTACGCGGACCGAGCGTACTCGACGGTCCTGGCGAGCATAACCGAAATAGGGGATCACCGCGGTAATACGTGTGGCAGAGGCGCGGCGAACGGCATCGACCATTACCATGAGTTCCATCAGGTTGTCATTGGTTGGTGCGCAGGTTGACTGCAGAATGAAAACGTCCTTTCCCCTGACATTTTCCTGGATTTCTGCCGAAATTTCACCGTCGCTGAAGCGGCCAATGTTCGCTTTTCCCAGGGGAATACCCAGGTGTTTTACGACTTTTTTTGCCAGTTCAGGGTTTGCATTGCCAGTGAAAAGAGAGAGATTTGCCGCCACGCCGAATTGCCTTTTGAAACTTTTATTAATCAGGAATATGGCTGGGGTGGCAGGATTCGAACCTGCGCATGCCGATACCAAAAACCGGTGCCTTACCGCTTGGCCACACCCCAACAATTTTTAATTTATAACTCGATATAAATTCTCGCAGTTTGATGCAACGGAGACACGTTTAAACCCTTTGCAATGAAACCGGTCATTGATTGAGGTAGCTGGGCTAATACCTGGTCGGCCTCATTACGGGTCTGGAAACCTGCAAACAGGCTCGACCCGGTCCCTGTCATTTTTGCATCCGCGAATTGAGCAAGCCATTCCAGAGCGTATTTTACTTGTGGATATAGTTTTTTTGCCACGTTTTCGCAGTCGTTCCTGCCGCCATGTTTCAAGGCGGACGCTATTGTGATGGGTGACGTGTTTCGTGTCAATTCCTTATGAGAAAAAATTTCCCGGGTTGAAATGTGGCACCGGGGATTGATAACAACAAAAAAAGGTTCCTCGAGCGTGACTTTTTCCAGTTGTTCACCAACGCCCTGGGCCCATGCTGCATGGCCGTGAACAAAGACAGGCACGTCTGCGCCGAGCTGCACACCCAGTTTCGCCAGTTCGTGTAACGACAGGCCGGTTTGCCACAGCTCATTCAGTCCAACCAGCGTGGTTGCCGCGTTCGAGCTGCCACCGCCGAGGCCGGCGCCCGAGGGTATTACCTTATCGATGCTGATGCGTGCACCCTGAATAACGCCCGTTATTTTTTGTAGCAGGCGGGCAGCACGGGTTATCAGGTTATCTTCGCTATCGAGTCCCGGGAAATGGGTTGTCAATTCGATCGCCGGCTGGTCGAGTAATTCAAAGCTGAGCTGATCGCAAAAATCCAGGAATTGAAACAGGGTTTGCAGGTTATGGTAACCATCGGGTCGTTGGCCGGTAATGTGTAATAGCAGGTTAAGTTTGGCCGGTGCCGGCAGCGTTAACCTTGTGGCTGGATTCATAGGTTTTGCAGATAGGCCATCAAATTGTCTATTACGGCAGGTATGGTCGGTAACCTGACCGGGGCGTTGGCCGGTATAGACCATTGGTGAATGACCAGTTTCAGGTGAACATCACCGCGTCGCATACTGAGTTTCCTGGGCAACCAAAGCAGTCCCGCCGGCTGGTAGCTTTCATACTCGAGTTGCCATCCGGCCTGTTTCAATGTAGTCAGGCGACCGTCGCTGTTTAAGCTATAGGTAGCCGGCCGGTTCGGTGCCGGACTACCCAGGACCCAGTGGGGAAGCTCGTTGACAGGAATTTCCCAACCGATTTGCTGGAACAGTATTTTTTCGGGTTCTGTTGTTGTGACCGGTTCCTGGTTGGGTACCAGCACGGTTGTGCGGATTGAATTACCCGATAGTTGCAATGCGTTTCTGCCCAGGGGGTCAGAAAACTGCAAGCGGTAATTCTGGTCCTGCTGCTGCCAGTTGAGCCGGGCACTGCCATTTTTCTGCGGAGAACGCAGGCCCAGTTTTCCGGTTAGCGCCCAGTTATCCAGCTTGAGCAGCTGCGCGTGGCGGGATTGCCAGTTTTTATCGGGTGCCTGGTCGGGTAGAATCGCCTGCGGGGTCTGCGTTTTGGGGGTGATGGAGCACGCAGAGAGCACCAGCAGGGCCGCCATAACCACAAGCGTATGCATATTGAAAATGCCGGCAGTTCTCATTTAAGGGGTACCGGTCATTTCAAAAGTTCCGGATTGAGCCGTTCAATGACACTCTTCAATATCTGGCTGTCGGGCTTGAGTCGCAAACCCTGTTTCCATACTTCCTGCGCTCTTTCCTTTTCACCGGTAACCCACAGCGCCTCACCCAGGTGCGCAGCAACTTCATGGTCGGGAAATTTGTCCAGGGCTTCTTCGAGTAATTTGATCGATTGCGAGAAGTTACCCAGGCGGAAATGGGCCCAGCCAAGGCTATCGGTAATAGCAGGGTCATCGGGTTTGAGTGCTTTTGCTCGCGTGATCAATTCAAGCGCTTCTTCATACCGGGTGGTCCTGTCGGCGAGCGTGTAACCGAGCGCATTCAGTACCATGGCATTATCCGGTTCCATCGACAGGATTTTCAACAGGTCCCGCTCCATGGATTCCAGGTCATTGCGCTTTTCGGAAGTCATTGCGCGGGCGTATAGCACGGAAATGTCATCCTTGAATTCATTCAATGCAACATTAAGCAACGACAGGGCAATATCCAGGTAACCGTTCCTGGAAAGCAGGTCGGCCTCGAACAGGAAGAAGGACTTTTTCTCTGGCCTGAATTGTTCCCTGGACTGCTCGTACAGGTTATGCATCTCGGCAAGCCGACCCTGCGCGACCAGCAATTCACCCATGCGCATTTGCGCCTGCATCAGCTTGCTACCCTGGGTAACCCGTCGATAATGATCCAGGGCAATATCATTCTTGTCTTCCCGTTCGGCAAGCTGGGCCAGGTAGAAGTAAGCATCCGAACCATGTGTCCGGCTATGGGTAAGTTGGGTGAACTGTAATTTTGCCTCGTCAAACAACTTGTTTTCCATGGCAAGCAGCGCAAGGGTCAGGCGCATTTGGTCATTGTTCGGGGATTCCCCGACCAGGGTAGCGAATTGTTCCTGTGCCTGTTTCAGTGATTTCTTGTCAATCAGTATCTGTGCGTACAGCAGGCGAGCCTGCTGATTATCCGGATTAAATTCAAGCTCCTGCTCCAGGTCTCTGATAGCCGAGGCCGAATCACCCAGCTGGTGTTCGAGTTTTGCCTTTACGATCAGGTTCTGCGGGGTTGGATCGTATCGATGCAGCAAGGTAGCGGTTTTGAGCGCTTCATCTTTTCGGCCATTCAGGTCGAGCAGGATAACTTTACCGGCAAGCAACCGGGGGTTTTTCGGGTACGACTCCAGCAGGCGATTGTAATGCACCAGTATTTCGTTGCGCTGGTTCTGGCTGATATTTTTGGAATGCGCGGCCAGGAAATCAAAGCTCGCCGTTTTATTGGTATTGAGAATATCTTCGAGTAATACAAACGCCTCGATAAACTGGTTGGCCTTGATTAATTCCAGGGCCAGGGTATGTTTTGCCTGGATATTGTCCGGTGCAGATTCGTGCCAGATGCGGGCGGCATTCAGTGCCGCCTTGTTGGACTGCAAATACACAGCAACCTGGGTAGCGCGCTCGGCGATTCCCGGATCACGCGTTTTTTCCGCCTGGTGCAGGTAATTGGTCAGGGTAATGTCGTAACGTTGCCTGTGTCCGGCTATTTCAGCGACCAGGAGTGAGTAAAGGGTTTCCGGATCAAAGGAAGCCGTTGGAATGGTCTCTTCGGGAACCTGGGCAGTCATGTCCGGAGACGGGGGTTGTTCGGGTATGGATGCACAACCGGTCAATCCGAGGCAAATAGCGCAGAAGAGTGCGAACTGTTTATTCATAGGCATACAACTATTTTATACGAGCAAGCGTTGGCTTAGACATTGATTTTTTGTATTTATTACAAGGCACTGCTTTATTAACTATAGCGGCTGTTTTGGTGTTGGCTAGCTTATCAGGCCCAAACTCAATGTTGGCCAGTAGGTGATAATGATCAGGGCAAGCATCAACACCAGCATAAAAGGAAACGAAGCCCGGTAAAGTTCGGTGATCGGTTTTTTGAAGCGATAGCTGGCAATAAACAGGTTCATGCCAACGGGCGGGGTAAAGTAGCCGATTTGCATATTGGCCAGGAAAATAATGCCAAGATGAACCGGGTGAATATCGTATTGCAGCGCCACGGGAAGAATCAGGGGTACCATGATCACCAGGGCAGAAAAAATATCCAGGATAGCACCCAGCAGCAGCAATATAATATTGAGTAATATCAGGAAGATATACTTGTTGTTAATCAGCGACTGGATTAAATCAAATAACCGGGTAGGTACGTCGGCATCGATCAGGTAATTGGTGAAGGCCAGCGAAACCCCCAGTATCAGAAGGATGCCGCCCACCATGACCATCGCTTCACGCATGATACGAGGGACTTCGGTCAATTTGATTTCCCTGTATATAAATACTTCCACGATCAGCAGGTAGAGCACGGTCACCGCTGCCGCTTCGGATACAGCGAAAAACCCGCTGTAAATACCACCCAGAACCACGAAGGGCAGGGGTATCTCCCACTTGGCTTCGTTCAGGGCAGCCAGGATTTTTTGCCAGTTAAAGGCATGCAGTGGTGTCGGGTTATGCCGGTTATACCAGAGTGACCATATCGACAGCAGCAGGATCATCAAAAGCGCCGGCATGATACCGGCAATAAACAGGTCGGTGATGGTGACGCTGACATCGAGGTTCATTTGCTGGACGATAATCCCGTAGAGTATCAGGGGTAGCGAAGGCGCCAATAACAGGCCGAGGCTTCCCGATGTGGTCACCAGGCCCAAACTGAATTTCTCCTGGTAACCGGCCTGTTGCAGGGCGGGCAACAGCAGGGCGCCGATGGCGACAATGGTTACACCGGAGGCGCCGGTAAAGGCAGTAAAAAAAGCACAGGTAAAATAGGCAATAATGGCCAGGCCGCCGGGTAGCCAGCCGAGAATAGCCTGGGTTACGCGCACCAGTCGATGCGATGTTTGGCTTTCCGCAAGCAGGTAACCGGCAAAGGTAAAAAAAGGCAGGGCCAGCAGTAGCGGGGTATCGACGATACGGTACAGCTCGATGATAACCACGATAAGGTCGATATCGGCCAGGTAAAAGCCAAGCATTGCCGCAGCCGAGATAATTGCAAATAATGGCGTACCTAGTACCGCCAGGAAAACGAGTGCAGCTGATAACAGGACGGCGGTCATTGCCTAGACGGCGGTATTGTCGTAGGTGAGTCGATAACGTACGGCCAGGTATAACAGGGCCAGGTAGCGTAAACTAATGGTAAAAAATGCCAGTGGCATAATACTTTCACACACCCAG
>CAMYIF010000090.1:8593-9250 GCA_947258415.1 uncultured Pseudomonadales bacterium | reverse complement strand
CTGACATTTTTGTGTACTTTTCGTTCTTCATTTCAGAGGCTGCTACCTACAAGTATGGATTCTGCGCGCAAGGAATCAAGTTAAATGCCTGTTTCGAGGTTATATCCATGGTTTTAATTCGTTTTTTTAATTAACTGAATTTTATTAATAATAAATTGTTATAAACAGGCGCCTGACGAGAAAAATAACGGCTCCACAGAGTTATTGAATAGCGGATTGGATGTGTTGGCTAAATCAAAAAACCAGCCTAGGGTTTTTTTACTTATCTGCCTTGCTGCGGTTAACTGCGGATGCGAAATAAATGCTTTGGCGGAGCGAATCATTGTCCCTTGCGAATCGATTTTTGCCGATGTTTTTGTGAACCAATTGCAATGGACGAACCGGGGAATGTTTTGTAACCAGATCGAAATTATAAGGTTGGCGATATTTCTTGCTGATATGCGCGGCCAATTCTGACACATCTTTCCTGGTGCGTTCGGTGTCTGTGACCAGGTGTTCTACCTTCGAATAATCGGGATCAGCATTTGGCGATTTTAAATTTAACTTCTCAATACTGGTCATCTCGCCCGGTTTGGTTGAAGACTTGCTATCTATAAGCCGTGCTTTAAGGTGCACCAATGCATGATCCGTTAACTGGCCCTGTTCGTATGCCTGCAA
>CAMYIF010000090.1:0-8544 GCA_947258415.1 uncultured Pseudomonadales bacterium | reverse complement strand
TAAGATCGACGGCCTGCTCGGGTAGCGATCCAAATTCTGTTTGATAATAGGTAACCAGCAGGGACAACAAGCTGTCCGATTGTTCCCGGGACAAATTCCGGCCAGATATTATATCCGACATTAATTCGCAGGGGTCAAGGTTGTCTGCAGATGTGTCCGTTGACGTTCGACGGGTGTCATCTTGCATCGGCCCGGGAAGTTCGTCCCTGGTATCGGTCCGCGCATCGGTTGCCGGTTCCGGTTTCGTTGACAAATCATCTTTTGAATTTTTATCCTCCCCGGAAATTCCGGATTGGGTATCAGCGCTCACCGATTGCGATGCAAAGGTATGTTTTTCGTATTGCTCGCGCCAGAACTGGCTGATCTTGCGTACCGGAGCGTTTGTTACCTTGAAATGCTTGAGTAAAATGTTGGCAAGTAAAAAAATGCAACGCCCTGCGGGTGAATCCGGGCGGGAGACGGTAATTGGAACCTGTGTAGCGATCGCATCCCTTACGGCTTTGTCCATGGGGATATAGCCGAGGTAACGTACCTTTAGCTGAACGTATTTATTAACAGCCTGGGCAAAGCGTTTGAACACCTCCATGCTGTGTTTGTAATTGTTGGTCATATTGACCAGGATATAGATCGGGTGAGAATAATTTCGGCGTCTCAAAACCTTGATCAGGGAAAACGCATCGGTTAACGAGGTCGGTTCCGGCGAGATCACGACAATGGCATAATGTGCCGACTGGATAAAATTAATAACATTTTCACTGATTCCGGCTGCAGTATCGATCAGTATGTAGTCGAACTGTTTCTCCAGTGTTTCCAGCGCAAGGGCAAGTTTTGTCTGTTTTTCTGAATCAAGGTTCGCGTATTCTGAAATGCCAGTGGCAGAAGGAATGATCTTCAGGTTTTCCGGGCCGTCGATGGTGATTTCCTCGATGGAATGATCACCCTCTATATAGTGTTCGAGTGTGTGCTCGGGCGTCAGACCCAATAAAATATTGATATTGGCAAGGCTGGTATCGGCATCGAACACGCAGGTCCGGGCGCCTGATTTGGCCAGGGCGATGCCAAGATTGGTCGTGATATTGGTTTTACCTACGCCTCCCTTGCCGCTGGTAATGGCGATGGCAATCGCTGATGAGCCGCTTCTACGGGAGTTATTGACCAAATTACCCTGGGTGTTTGTAGGTTGTTTCTCCTGATCGTTCATTACTGATTACTGGTTATTGTCCAGTTAACCGGACTTAATGAAGGTAAAGATACAAAAGTGTTTATGCTTACACTTAATAATAGACTATAGCCAAAAAAAGGGACAATTATGCAAGCCCTGTCGCTGCTTGATGGGAGCAGTATTACGAAACCCGCTGTGCCAACAATCTCTATAATTCAGGACCTCTTTTGTCGACCCGGGCTAAAGTGCCCGCACTCTTTGACAATAAAGGCATGGGAGCTATATGTAACTAATATAAAACTAATCGGTCACTTGCATACAGATTATCGTTCACAGGCCTTTTGACAAATACTTAAATGACTGAATCCCTGGATCGTTTGTTCTCCAACATTGAGGCAGATAAACTGCCGACGATGCCGCATGTTTTGCTGGTATTACTGGATGCCGCGCATACCGAAATAATATCTTTCGACCATTTGTCCGAAGTCATTACCAAAGATGCCGTGCTGACTAACCGGATTATAACTGCGGCGAGTGCCGCCTATTTTGCCGGGCAGGGTAAAGAGCTCAATTTTGAGCGCACCCTCGTGCTGCTTGGCCTGGACACCATAAAAACAATTTCCATTACCGCTTCGGTACAGCAATTTTTCTCAAGGTTCGATACCAAAAACACGCAACAACTGAAATGTTTCTGGCGTGATTCTTTAACCTGCGCACTGTCTGCAAAAGCAATTGCCCGGTTAACAGGGTTTGTTTTCAGCGATGAGGCTTATATCGCCGGCCTTATGCATAATGTCGGCGAGCTGATTTTTGCCCAAAACTTCCCTGAAGAATACGGGGAGATTTGCGAAAAGGCTGAATCACTCGAAGAAATTCTGTCGATGGAAACCGAGTCATTCGGCGCTAACCGGTTTGAAGCCGGGGCCTGGCTTATTTCAGGCTGGGAAATAGAAACTTTTATCAGTGACGCCGTGATCTACCAGAATGAACCGCTGGAACAAGTACAGGATGCGCATCACCTGGTAAAAATAATCTATCTGGCTAATTGCCTTTGTCGATTTAACGGCGATATAGATGACGCTGCGTTAACCGTTGCCCAAAGACTATTCGACCTGGATAGCGAGCTGATACTGGATATGGTCAAAGCTGTGCGACAAGAGGTCAGTAAGTCGGCCAGTTCAATGGGTATCCAGATCATTGATCAACATACCGGTGATGAGAGAAAGTCAGAGATAGATGAGCAGGACGAAGAAAAGCAAATTGAACTGGCAGGGCGTGTCCGAACCATCGCCCTGATGGACGGCGTTCGACAGACGCTCGCCCGGACATCCGGAGAGGCAGCAGTTCTGAAAGCGACGCAAAAGGGTTTGAAAATCCTGTTTTCAGTCAGTAACAGTTGCTTTTTCCTGATCGATCCTGCTGCCAATAAACTTTCGGGTAAACCGGTAAACGAGTCGGATCATCGCGTTGGGGAAATTCAGATACCGGCGGATTCAAGCAACAGTGTGCTGACGCGTTGCCTGATTGAAAAACGGCCAGTTAGCACGTTTGACGAAAGCGAGAGCATTTTACCCAGTGTCATTGATCGCCAGGTTATTAAACTAATCGGGAATGATGGCATTCTGTGCTTGCCCCTGATCGTTGACAAGTGCGACATTGGGGTACTGGTGATCGGTTATGATGTTGATGCGAGCCAGCGATTCGAACAACAGCGACTTTTGTTGGCCATGTTTTCTAACGAAGTAGCCTACCGGATATTAAACGAGCAACGGCTGGTCAGGGAGGAAAGCGAAAAGTGCGAAGATTTAAGGAAGTATTATCACTCCCGGGCCAAAGAAGTCGTCCATGAAGCGAACAACCCGCTCAGCATCATTAAAAACTATGTCCATATATTGGGCTCCAAGCTTGAGGATGATGACCAGGTGCAGGCTGATTTGACCATTATCAAGGAAGAGCTCAATCGCGCTGGTAATATTTTACTGCGGTTACCCGGTATCGCCGATAACCAGACAACAGAGGCAGGTGCTGACCTGGTTAATGTTAATTGCCTGATATCCGACCTACTGAAGGTGTTCCGCTCTTCATTGTTTGCCACCAGGAGCGTTGAAGCAACGAGTGACTTTGACGAGGAAATGGAGGCTATCGTTTGTAACAGGAATGCGTTAAAACAGATTATTTCGAATTTGCTAAAAAATGCTGCCGAAGCGGCAACAGACACCGGCAGGGTTACAGTCAGTACCCAGGCGCTGGTTAATCATAATGGTAAACAGTACGTTGAGATAGTGGTGGCCGATAACGGCCCGGGCATTCCTGCTGAAATCCAGGAAAAACTGTTCACTCAGGTGGAAACCACCAAGGGTCGTGAGCATTCAGGGCTGGGCTTATCCATCGTCAAGAACCTGGTTGACGGTTTGTCTGGCGCAATCAGCTGTCGCAGCAACTTAAAAACGGGCACACGATTTGAGATTTTAATTCCAAGGATTCTGGAATAAGATCATGTATCAACACGAATTAGAAGATATTATAAAAAATTACGTGGACAGCCATGACTAACAAAAATGATCAAATAATACTTCTTGTAGACGATGAACCGCGTCTTCTGGAAAGTTTGCGAGATTTGATGACGCTCAATGGTTTCCAGGTGGTTACTGCCAGCGGCGGCAAGGAAGCATTGCTGGTACTCAACAAGCAGGAAATTGACCTGATGTTGCTGGATTTGAAAATGCCGGGCTTTAGTGGCCACCAGGTAATGGATTATGTTGAAGAAAACGATTTTGATACCACGGTTATCGTTGTCAGCGGCGAATCGTCCTACGACGCCATGTCCCAGGTTTTGCGCCGTCGCGCTTATGACTATATCAAGAAGCCCTATTCCCCTGACGAACTGCTGCAAACTGTAGAAAACGCGCTGATAACAAGGTACCTGGAAAAAGAAAACCGGTTGATCCTGCATCAACTACAGGAGTCGGAAAAGCTGCACCGGTACCTGGTGAACAGTTCCCCGGATATTGTTTATATGCTCGATGACAAGGGCCGATTTACCTTTGTAAACGATTGTATCGTCAAGGTGCTGGGTTACAATAAAGACGAATTGATTGGTATGCACCATGAAGATATTGTGTTCATGGAAGACACCGAGCAGGCGCGTTACGTTTTTAATGAACGCCGTACCGGTGAGCGGGCGCCACGCAATGTAGAACTGCGACTGAAGTGCAAGGATAAGGATCGCAGCCCCAAATACTTTGTCACCAATACTATTCCCATCGAATTAACGGCCACCGGTGTTTACAGGAATAAGGAGAGTGGCAAGAGCCAGTTTATAGGGACCTACGGTGTTGCCAGGGATATTACCGATCGCAAGGAAGCGGAGCGCACCATCAACTTCCAGGCTTACCACGACTTGCTGACCCGGTTGCCAAACCGGGCTTTGTTCAAGGATCGCCTTAATCTTGCGGTTGCCCAGGCGAAACGCTCCAGCCAGCGATTGGCAGTCATGTTCCTTGACCTGGACAGGTTTAAACTGGTCAACGATACCCTGGGTCATATTTTTGGTGACGAGTTGTTGCAGGCTGTTAGTCATCGACTTCAGCAATGCTTGCGGGAAGGTGACACGCTGGCGCGCTTTGGCGGGGACGAGTTTACCCTCCTGTTACCGCAAATTTATGGCCAGGAAGATGCCGAAGCGATTTGTAAAAAGATTATCCATATGCTTCGCGAACCCTTCTATGTCGAGGGTCATGAGCTTTATGTCACTATCAGCATCGGTGTTGCCATGTACCCGCATGACGGTACCAATATGGATGTCCTGGTCAAGAATGCTGACATTGCCATGTACCATATCAAGGGTCGGGGTAAAAACGACTACCAGTTCTTTTCCAGGGAGATGAACGATGTATCCATCCAGCGCCTGTCGCTGGAAAGAGATATGCGCAAGGCCGTTGAAGACGAACAGTTTGTACTGCATTACCAGCCGCAAGTCGATGTTGTAACAGGAAAAATCACGGCAGTCGAAGCCCTGATACGCTGGCAACATCCCAAGCTGGGTATCATTGCACCCTCCGATTTTATTTCTGTTGCAGAGGATACGGGCCTGATCTTGCCCATAGGTGAATGGGCGATCAGGAATGCTTGCGAAACGCTGCGCAGATGGCGTGATGATGGTACCTCGGACGTGCGCATGGCGGTGAATTTGTCGGCATTGCAGGTTGAACACCGGAGTTTTGTAAAAACACTGGTCAAAATACTGAAAGACTTCGGCCTATCCGGGAAAGACCTGGAGCTGGAAATTACCGAAAACCTGATCATGCAGGATATGGAAAACACCGTTCAAAAACTCATTCAACTGACCGGCAGCGGTATCCAGATAGCCATCGATGATTTCGGTACCGGCTATTCATCATTGAGTTACCTGCAAAAACTGCCCATTCATACCCTGAAAATTGATCGATCCTTCGTTCACGAAATCAAAAGCAACCCGGAAGAAGCCTGTATTGTCGACGCTATAATCGCAATGGCCAAAGGGTTAAAGTTGAACCTGATTGCCGAGGGTGTTGAGACCGAAGAGCAGGTGAAGTATCTACATAAACGGGGTTGCTCTGAAATGCAGGGTTTCTTCTTCGGGAAACCGATACCGGAGAAAAAAACCAGGGAACTGCTGATCAAGAAACCTTTTGAACAAAATCCATATTCCGAGGTTGGCTAACCGGATTTGCAGCCTGATCAATTACAGGCGGAAGAATTTTCTCGCGTTTGCCGTTGAGGCTTCGGCAATTTCCTGTTCCGTCCTGTCCATGCAGCGTGCAACTTCACTCAGCACAAAGGGCAGGAAACCGGGTTCGTTTCTACCCGGCTTTGGTCGCGGTTTGATGGTTCGAGGCAACAAATAAGGCGCGTCTGTTTCCAGCATTAACCTGTTCAATGGTATATCGCGTACAAGTTTTCGCAATTCCATTCCCCGGCGCTCGTCACAAATCCACCCGGTAATGCCAATATGCAAATCCAGGTCAAGGTAGGCGTGCAAGGCCTGTTTGCTATCGGTAAAGCAGTGCGCAACACCATCCGGAAACCTATCCCGGTAATGTTTTAATAATGCGTAAAATTCTTTATGTGCATCGCGCTGATGCAGGAAAAGTGGCAGGTTCAATTCGCACGCAAGCATCAATTGGGCTTCGAACGCGTCAACCTGTTCGCCAGGCGTGGAATAATTGCGATTGAAATCCAGGCCGGTTTCTCCAATTGCTTTAACTTGGGGCACAAGGGTCAACTGGCGAAGCTGGTCGATTGAGTCGCTGTTAAATTCGCTGGCGTGATGCGGGTGAATCCCGGCCGTTGAATAACAGCCAGGATACTGGTCCGCCAGTGTTGCGGCAGACTGGCTGTCCTGCACACTGCTGCCTGTCAGAATCAGGGTAGTTACGCCATTGAGTCGGGCATCTGATACCACCGTATCGCGGTCACTGTCGAAGGCAGAACTGGTCAGGTTTACGCCGATGTCAACGAGCGGGTAAGTCATTACGATTCCACGGTGGTTCCTTATTAACCGGCCGACCCCATGACGACGCCACCGGTTTCCATGGTCCATTCGAGACTTTCCAGGTAGGCTTCCCTGACATCATTGATACTTAACCCTTGTTTTTTCAGGCCCTTCCAGTCTATGTTATCCCACCGTCCCTGTTCATAAGACTCACAGGTTGAAAGCACGAAGCCGAGCAGGCCTTTTCGTTCCAGCAGGGCTTCGTTCATTTCATTGGTCAGTGATACTGATTCCAGCAATTTTTTCATGGGTGCGTCGAAGAAGGCCTCGAGCATGGATAACATGCCGAGTGTAAAAAACAAATCGTCTTCGTTCGATTGAATGCGTTTACCCAGGAATTCACACATCTTGGCGCGCAACATAGTCTCTTCGTGAAGGGCGCTTGGTTTGTCATCAAGGTTGGTTAATGCCAGCAAGCTGGCCCAGCGTTTTATATTATTGGAGCCGATAAGAATAATCGCCCTGTGAAGGGATTCTATTTTATGAGGCCGACGATAAGCTGCAGAATTGATCAGGCGTAACATCTTAAAACTTAAACCCGGGTCTTTCGACAGGGTATCGTGAAGTTTATCCGAGTTTATATCAGGTGATTGCAGGTCCGCCAACAGCTGCATTACAACCAGTTTGTTGGCAGGAATCTTCTTACCGGTAATCGTTTTTGGCTTGCTTAGAAAATAACCCTGGAAATAATCGAAACCCAAATCCATGCAGTATTCCTGCATTTCCTGGGTTTCGACTTTTTCCGCCAGCAACAGGACATCATGCTTCTTTAACAGGGTAACGTGCTCGAACAATTGATCCTGGGACAGGGCCAGTACATCTACCTTAATAATATGTGCCAGTTCAACCAGTGGTAGCAACGAGTCATGATAGATAAAATCGTCAAGTGCAATCAAATATCCTTTTTTCTTCAGGTCGGCGAGACTCTTGATTATTTCCTCATCGGGCGAGATATCTTCGAGAACCTCGATCACAATTTCCTTATTGGTAAAGGGTGGCGGACTAAGAATAAGGTTGCGGGTAAAGTTGATAAAGGCCTTGTGCTCACCGACCAGGTTTTGAATGCCGATTTCCGTGTACGCATTGAGCATCACCATCGAGGTGGCCTGGTCACTATCCACTAAACCATTATTACTTTCGGTTATATTGGGCCTGAAAAGTAATTCGTATGCGTAGGTATTTAACTTCCTGTCAAAAATAGGCTGGCGTGCAAGCAACACATCTTTTTTTTGCATGTATCGGTTCTTAATTTTTCAAGTGGAAAAATACCGGTGATAATTACAGTGTAGATGCGAATCCGGATAAGTTAAGCGGGAATTAAAATAAACCCGAAAAAGAAATTTGAACCAGTAATGAAATTCAGCCAGGGAGGAAATTACTTCGGATGTAATGGCGTTTTTCAATCAGCAGGCCGGGAATTTTCGATAAGTTTTCTTTCAGGAATTTGAATTTCAAATATTTAACTTTGGACCGATGACTAGTTTTGTACCGTTTCTGTTTCTGTAGCAGGCAAGGTTACTGCCACGGACGAACTAAGGTCAGCCAGGTACGGGGCCATTGCCATCCGAAATTCGCTGTTACTGCGTTTGAGGGCAAAAATTACGCTGTAAGCCAGTACATTTTTAACATATTGCCGCGTCTCGGCATAGGGGATCTGTTCAACCCAAATATCCAGGGGTAAGTGCTCGGTGTTCTTGAGCCATTTTTTGACCCTGTAGGGACCGGCATTGTAGGCAGCGGTTGCGTAAATACTGTTGCCCTGGAATTCATCGTAGAGGCCCCTCAGGTAAGTACTGCCAATCCTGATATTGATTTCGGGGTTTTTTAGGTCGTTTCTGTTACGCAGCTG
>CAMYIF010000089.1 GCA_947258415.1 uncultured Pseudomonadales bacterium | reverse complement strand
TCCGATACGGAATCGCCTTCCAGAGCACCGCTGTTTCCAGGATTTGCGGTTAAACTAGCAACACCACCAGAAGAACCTGCTGTCGCATTAGGACCTTGGTCTGAAGCGTTCGTTTGTAATTGCTCTTCCAAACGGAATGCAGCTGTAATACCGTTACCAACATCGCCGCTACCGGTGAGTCTCCAGCGTGTACCTGACCAGCCAATATCCTGATGCTGGATTTCGTCTCCCACTGCGTCATCAGGGGCAACAACCATTCTGCTGACCTGGCCAGATGCTTTGACTGACATTGCCTCTGCGCCGGCTGCAAAAACCAGAGTACTAGCGATAGCAGTAGCTAATAGTGATTTTTTCATTTTTTATTTCCTTTTCTTTATAAACATGTTTATTAAAAAAAATTGCAAAAATCTCCACCTATCCCTCTCATTGATTGGTATTGATGATTTGCATTTACCCCATACGTGAAAACGTCAGGACTTTTTTTGTTTACCTGTAATTGCTATTTGAGTCGTTAAATTATTTTTAGTTAGCGCCTACAAGTAGTGGCAATTGTCTTACATATCAATTGCTACTGTCAAGTAATAGCACATCATCCATTAAATGCAATTTCACCCGGTTTCATTATCTGCCAACCTGTGTAGCATAAAGGTACGGGGCTATTGTTGCATGATTTCAGAAAAACCATCGCCAGAACCAGCCCTTGTCCAATTCGGCTTTGCATGCCCGGTACTGCGCACCATAATTACTGGCCCTGATATGAACCTTTTCAGCCACATTGATCAGCCATTTCTTCCTTTTATACGTTCCTTTTCTGTATCCACCCCAACCTTCGTGATAATTAAAATATTGATTGCGTGCATCCCATTTTGATACCTTGTTAATGGTATGGGTTTTGGCAATGAACCAGCCCATGAAATCGATAGCATCTGAAAAGTCGTCCCGGTCCGCCCAGCCATTTCCTGTTTCGCGTCTGTAATCCTTCCAGGTGCCCGTTTTGGCTTGCGAGTATCCAAACGCGGAACTTTTCCTGGTCCAGGGTATGAAGCCTAATAAATAGTTTCTTGGAGGACGGGCCTTGCTGTTAAACCTTGACTCCTGATACATCATTGCCATTGGCACTTGTAATGGCGCACCCCATTTTTTCTCAGCCCGTTTGGCGGCTTTGTACCAACCCGGCTTTTCTTCAAAGATATGACAAATATTATCGGGGTTTCGTGGTGGTTTACTGGCACAACCCGAGAAGATACACGCCAAAAGAATAATAACTAAAACCGGGTTATGCGTTTGTCCACAGATTTTGTGGATAACTTTGGGGATATATTTTGGATAGTCGGATAAAGGTCGTGTCAGCATGGGCTTATTGAAATTTGTACAAGATTTAATCAATTTATGAATTATTGACTAATTTCAACACGTTACGATTTGTCAATAGGTCGAACTGTATATTCCTGGTTTTTTTTATATTAAAACGACAGAATTTATTGGCTTGTGTATAAAAACTCAAACATGTACCCCGGCCCGATTTATAACGGTATTTATTAAGTTATTTTATGGATCATAAGGTTAGCTGGATTAATTAAATTATTTTTTTAACTAACGAAGCTAAATATATTGTTATACATGATTTTTTTCTCTTTACCCGTAAAATATGACAGGAAAAGACAACGAAATACCACAAAATCCTGACTTTTTGTTCTTGAATAAACGAGTTTAGCCGGTTCTGAATCTTAAGCGAGAACCGTTAACACATGTCCGAATAAGGATTATCCAGGTCCAGATTGACTGCCTTTGAAAAGCCCGAAATTTTGAGTTCGTGCGGAGTGATGGAAACATCATCCGGAGTTTTGACATTTTCACCATAATAATAGTGGGGCTGGGCATTACCGCGCAGGCATTCAAGGTCATACCGTGACGATTTTTCACGAACCAGTTCGTTCTTTTTAGCATGGTTGGCCATCGCCTGCTGACCGTGTTTTTTTGTCAGCATTCTCTCAACAATGTGCGGAGCCAAAACGCATGCCGAAGCATTATTACCACCAAATCCTTTTGAATTTAAAATGGCAGCATCCATACCCGTGGGCGACACGTCCATAGTCTCCATCAATATATTCAGGTGGTCCGTGATTACGTCTTCGGCGAGATGATCGATAGTGCTTATACCCGGTATGAGCCCGTATTTCCAAACGCCCAAAGAATTGACGAGCTGATCGGCTGCGGCGGCAGCCAAACTATGCCCAAGGTAACACTTGATCCCGGTAACAGGCCATTTTTCAATCCCGAAGGTTTTGGCTACTTCGCTCAGGATGTGGGATTCAGTCACCCTGTTTTGAGGCGTACCTGTTCCATGGGCATGAACGTAAGTGCGTTGCAAAGCCGCGTCACCCAGAACAGCCCTTAACGATGCAACAGATTTAGCCATGGTGATGTAATTACCCACGCCCGGACTGGATATCGATTGCTTAAAGCCATCAGCGTTGATAAAAACATCGGAAACCGCCCCGTAAACAGTCGCTCCCAATTCAACAGCCAGCGCATCGTCAAAAAGAATGACAAACTGGGCAGCCTCGGCAAGGGTGAATCCACAGTTGTCCGAGAATGGCCGGCAGGCTCTTCGATGGTCTATTGTTCCATTGCCATCGAGTTTTATTAATTTTTGATCTTCAGCCAGCGCGCCCATGGTTCGGTAACCTTCAATCACGTCGGGCAGAATTGGTGCTTCGCTGGCACCAACAATGACGACTCGCTTCTGGCCCGAACGAATCGCTTCCATACCCTGGTTCAGGTTATATAAAAAAGTGGCGCACGCGCCCAGGCTACCACCGGTGCCGCCAACATTCCCGACAACATAAGCGTTAATAAAATCACCGGGCATTTCAGCCAGGCCAAGTGCGACTTGCTTGGAAGAAACCCGCTTGCCTTTATACCGCGCCTGCAATAAACCCCCGTTGCCATTTTCATCCAACTGGCTCATCAAACTGTTGGCGTAGACACCCATCTGGTCAGGAGAAATACTGGACATTACCCTTTGCCAGTCAATACCCATGGATTCAACCGCATCCGAAGCACCAAAGACGGTCAATTGTAAAGCGCGCGGATGGCTACGCGCCTGGTATAATAATGACGGATCGAAGCCGGAGGGAAGTTGTCCTGCGCTATTGACAAGAGACGCCTGCCTGTCGGGTAATAACAGTTCCAGGCTACCGTTAATTGTCACCTTTGCATTTTTATTTTCACTGTCTGGAACGACCGTCCAGTTATCGGGAATATGACTCGGTAAATCACGCGATCGAATCTGAAAACTGACAGATTCCTGACCGGAAGGTGCAATACTTGTGGTTATATGGGAAGTTATATTCTTCGGGTCAAAAAGATTATTCTCGATTTTTCGAATAAATGTGCCTGCGTCGATTAGGTCCTTGTTTGCACGCAACCAGTCGTTCAGTTCAACGGCTTCTCCCCCCGCCGTTTTATACGTCCCGTCTTCGCAACGAAGTAAATTCATCAGGATGGCAAGGTCAGTATAGGTCGCGTTTGAATCCTCAGTGCTAAGAGCGTTCGACACCATTTTTCGATAAGAATGGTGAAAAGATGTCCTGCCGGCAGGATTAATCCCGCCAAACCCAACTATTACAGGTAAAGATGCCAAAATTTTGTTCTCCCAAAATCATGCCGTAACGGCCGCAACCAAGGACACACAATTTGCGACAAATAAAATAGACTCATATTACAGTTTTAAGTATAAGACAAACTAGTTTGTATTCGCCATTTTAATTGACATTCCGGCCATGGTACCGCAATTTTTTTACTATTATGAAACACATTACAGTTCTGGTCTTTCCTCGTGCACTAGGCACCAGCATCACATTACCCGTAGAAATGTTTAATGCGGCAGACGTAATGATGCGCCTGAAAGACCCTCGGCGCCCCCCTCTTAAAATTGACCTGGCCAGTGTCGAGGGTAAACCAATTGAAATCACCGGTGGACTTGTTTTCCAGTCAATCAGGAAACTGTCTGAAATTGAATCAACCGACCTGGTGATTATCCCGGCCATGTGGGGCAATCCAATGCCTGTTATTAACCGCTACCCAATGATAACGCGCTGGATACTTGAACAATATAAAAATAATTCATTAATTTGCGCCACAGGAACAGGCTGTTGTTTTGTTGCAGAAACCGGATTGCTGGATAATAAACCTGCGACAACCCACTGGTATTATTTCGACCAGTTCAGGAAACACTACCCGAAAGTGAAGCTAGAGACGAAACGGTTTATCACTAACGCAGGAAATATTTATTGTGCAGGACGCATCAATTCGATCACCAACCTTATCATTCATTTCATTGAACGATTTTATTCAAATGATATTGCCCGCCAGATCGATCGCCACTTCGCACATGAAATAAAACAGTCCTACGAGAGCATATTTTATTCTTTTGATGACCATTCGGTACATCATGACGAAGAAATAATCCAGGCACAGCAATGGATTTTAAGGAACTATAGTGGCAGCTTTACGATACAGGGCGTTGCCTCCCATTTTGATATGAGTTTGCGCACCTTTAACCGGCGCTTCAAGCTGGCCACCGGACTCACTCCAATGGAATACCTGCAAAGCATTCGCATTGGCACTGCAAAGGATCTATTAAAGCAAAGCAACTTGAGCGTTGCCGATATCAGTTACAAGGTTGGCTATTCAGACCCGGGTTACTTTTCAAAACAGTTTAAAAAACAGGTGTCATTAAACCCAAAAAGCTATCGGCGCCTGGTACGCTCAAAACTTTTTAGTATTGATCCCTGACCTGCCCTGATATGACGAAATCATTATCGCCCTGGAATTTTCATTTGGCCTAAAAAGTAAAAACCAATGGCGCATAATGAGTTAATACCAAACAAAAAAACCAGCCCTTTCAGGCTGGTTTTTTGTGTGTCCCGGATAAGCTTACTTAAAAGCCCATTAGCATATTAACGCTCAACTGCTAACGCAACACCCATGCCACCACCGATACACAGGGTAGCCAGGCCTTTCTTGGCATCACGTTTGATCATTTCGTGAACCAGTGTAACCAGAACACGTGCGCCGGAAGCGCCAATCGGGTGACCCAATGCGATGGCTCCGCCATTAACATTAACCTTGCTGGTATCCCATCCAAGATCACGGTTAACGGAGATTGCCTGTGCTGCAAAGGCTTCGTTGGCTTCGATCAAGTCCAGATCATCGACAGTCCAGCCGGCTTTTTTCAGGCAACGCTGAACAGCCGGAATCGGGCCTGTACCCATGATTGAGGGATCAACACCTGAATTGGAGTAAGCTTTAATCTTGGCCAAAACCGGCAAGCCAAGTTCGGCCGCTTTTTCGGCGCTGGTCATGATAACGGCGGCAGCACCGTCGTTAATACCTGATGCACTACCGGCTGTAACCGAACCGTCTTTTTTGAACGCAGGTCTGAGATTACCCAGACTTTCAGCCGTTACACCATGTTTCGGGAATTCATCTTTATCAAATACAACCGGATCACCCTTGCGCTGGGGAATCTCAACAGGAATGATCTCGTCGGCAAAACGACCGGACTTCTGCGCGGCTTCCGCCTTATTCTGGGAGGCTGCAGCAAACACATCCTGTTCCTCACGCGTGATACCGTATTTTTCAACGATATTTTCTGTAGTGATACCCATATGGTAACCTTGAAACGCATCGATCAGGCCGTCGCTGAGCATGGTATCCAAAGCTTTCCAGTCACCCATTTTCACGCCATTGCGGCTTCCCAACAGGACATGCGCCGATTGGCTCATACTTTCCTGACCACCCGCAATAATGACATCGGCATCACCAAGGGCGATAGACTGAGCAGCCAAATGCAGCGCTTTGAGGCCAGATCCGCAGACTTTACTAATTCCCATGGCCGGTGTTGTATGTGGTAATCCGGCATTGATTGATGCCTGGCGTGCGGGGTTTTGACCCATACCTGCAATTAAAACCTGGCCGAGGATAACCTCATCGATTTGCTCGGGAGCAATTCCGGTTTTGGCCAACAGGCCTTTAATCACAGTCGTACCCAGTTTGTCAGCTGACAAACCGGATAAAGAACCCAGGAAATTACCAATTGCCGTTCTTCCGGCGGCTACAATTACTACGTCACGCATATATTCACCTCAATTATTTTTTGAGCACAAAAAATTGTACTGTTTTGAATTTCAAGACTGGTAAATGAAACCGTCGTAATCTTTACCAGTCGTTTATTAGATTTACCCTCAGGGAAAGCCATCTAACCGGAATCAAATTCAACCGGACAGCCACCCTATTCCACGACCACTAACTTTAACCCAGTCGTGCCAAATTAGCTATCTACTCTTGGGCCAAACTTTATTGAAAACAACAGAGAATTACACTAATCAGGTTTTCATCAAATCCAGAAGACGTTATATGCGGAATTCCTAGTATTGACGTAACAAAACCATTGGACTTTCATTCACTACAGACCGGGTTGACCAGTAGCCGGCACCGGCAATTAAGAGTGATGAAATCCACGGAACAATCATCCAGGCAAAAAATGAAACCTGATATGGCAAATCAAAAAGTATCCGGTAAAGGTAATAATTAACTGCCTCCATACCCAGGATGGCCAGGATACCACTAAATAAGCCCAGGAGTGCAAATTCAGAAATGCTTGTATGATTAAGATACTTTTTTGAAGCGCCAAAGGCTCGCATTAATGCACCTTCGCGCAATCGTTCATCCATACTTTCCTGCACTCCGGCAAAAAGCACGGCGAAACCGGCTAATAAAACAAACACAAACATTATTTCAACGGCCATAATGACCTGTCGTAATATGCCCTGTATCTGGGCTACAACAAAGCCTACATCAATCACCGTAGCCGAGGGAAACTGGCGCACAAACTGAGCCAGGATATTCCGATCCTCACCCTCCAGACGAAAACTGGTCACATAGGTTGCCGGGAAAGCGTCAAGCGTTCCAGGGGTAAACATCATGTAAAAGTTCGGCGTGAAAGATTCCCATTTCACCGTTCTCAAGCTTCCGACACGGGCGTGTAATTCGCGACCGGCAATATTGAATGTGAGCGTATCATGCATACGAATTTTTAAACGCTCCGCCAGCTCCGATTCAACCGAAACCAATGGTTGCTCGCTGATATCAATTTCTCCCCATTGCCCTTCAACAATTTTATTATCCCTGGGCAGGGCAGACGCCCAGGTCAGGTTTAACTCACGATTAATGGACTCATCCGAGCCACGTTTCTGGGTTAACTGACGTACCGGCTCGGCATTGATTTCGGTTAATCGACCCCTGACCATGGGATAAAAAATGGCTTGCCGGATTCCCTTGTCCTTCAGGTACATCTGCGCATGGCTTTTGTCCTCCGGTAAAATGTTATAGGCAAAATGGTTGGGCACATCGGCCGGTAATTGGGCATTCCAGCTATCCAGCAGCTCGGTTCTTAACAAAAACATTACCAGCATCAGCATAATAGTGATGCCAAACGCTGCAATCTGGCCGGCATTCGCTTTTGCACGCCTGGATAAACTGTTGAATCCACGAACCAATAGTCCGTGACGGGCAAAACCACTCTCCTGTTTCCTCGCGCTCCAGTTGTAATTCATAAGCAGGTAAACAAAGCCGGCCAACAGCATCGCCATAAAAGCCATGCCGGCGAATACGGTCAGTGCCAAAACCAGGTTGTTAACCAGTAACACGGAGAGTAATAAAATTGAAATCAGCGTGAGCGCGTATACGACCCAGGCGCTTAGAGGCAAGGGTATCAATTGACGCCTGAGCACGCGTAACGGAGATACTCTGGCCAGGCGCAGAATCGGTGGAAGTGCCGTACCCAGAAGAATAACAATACCGGTTATAAATGCCGCAACAACGGGTTTGAATCCGGCGTGAGGCAGCGTGTCCGGTAAAATATTTTTTAACACTTCTATCAGCAGCCAGTGCACGCCCCAGCCACTAATGCATCCGGCCAAACCGCATAAACAAGCCAACAACAGTAATTGAAACAGGTAGACCTGGATGATCATGTTCTGGCTGGCACCCATGCAGCGCATCATGGCGCTGACATCGTAGTGCCTTTCACTATAACGCCGGGTCGTTACCGCAATCGCAATCGCCGCCAGAATCACAGCAAGCAACGTGGTTAGCCCTAGATACTGTTCGGCACGCTCCAGGGCCTTGCCTGCACCTCGACGCCCCGTTTTCACGTCGATCAGTCGATGACCGACGCCTAACTGAGGTTGCAACCATTGGCGAAGCTGTTCTGTATTACTACCTGCGTATAAAAACTTGTAACGTACCCGACTTCCGGGCTGGACGATGGCGGTCGACTCCAGATCTTCCATATTCATAAGAACCCTGGGAGCCAAATTGAAAAAGTCTCCACCCCTGTCGGGTTCAAAGGTTAAAATACGCTGGATCCTGAAATTCGCGGCCCCAATTTGGACTGTATCACCAATGTTGGCATCCAGCCTGTTCAAGACCCTCTGGCCAACCCAGACCTCTCCCCTCCCCGGGGGTTCACGAATGGATATATCCGGGCCGTAGGGAAAATCCGAGACACGCAATGAACCGCGCAGAGGGTAAGCATCACTCGCAGCCTTGATACTGGCCAGCAGGATTTTTTCA
>CAMYIF010000088.1 GCA_947258415.1 uncultured Pseudomonadales bacterium | reverse complement strand
CCAGAATCCGGATTCCGACGACAAGCCCAATCTATACGCAGTCCAGGCCAAGACTCTCCGGTTGCAGGGGCATAGCCAGCAATGAAGCTTGTGCAATTGATCCACGGACTTGCTGAATCTCCATGCCACTCCCTTTCAACAACTCTCCCATTAGAAACCAACTGATCGCTGCAAAAGCGATGCTGACAATAGCGCTACCGGCGGGCTAGAATAGCAACCCGTTAATAGCAACCCGATCACATGGCCAGATTTTTCTCACTATTTTTCAAAACTGTTTTTTGGCTCAGCCTGTTCACCTCTCTCGGGTTAATCTTTTCCCTCTGGCTATGGGGAATACAATCCCAGCCGTTGGTAGTCAATGACGCGCTGATTAGCCAGGCACACGTGGACAGAGTAAAACACCTGTTGCACGAACACGATCCAAGGAGAATGCGGGTTGGCCAGGTTTATACGGTATCGGCCAACGACCAGGATATAAACCTGGTCATCGGATATCTGCTCAAGGCTCACCCGAAACTGGCTGCGAAAACCCGGTTATCCGAGAATTCTGCCACCCTGCAAACAACAACCGACCTTCACTCCCTGGAGATCAACGGTTACCTCAATTTCTCCTTAAATCTCATTGATCGAGCCGGGTACCTGGTTATTGAAGATGTCACCATTGGTGACCTGGGTATTCCGAACTGGATTTCAAGAGGGTTCACCAGGCTTTTGCATACACAGATGATGCGGAAGCAGCAATACAGCGCCATTGTCAGCGCAGTACAACAGTACCGCATCCATGATGACAACCTTGTTATTGTCTATGAATGGCAACCCGAGCTGGCCCGGCAAGTGCATGAAACCGGCAAGAAACTCATTATTTCGGAGGATGATGCCCGACGCATGGTCCATTACAGCAATGTAATTGCCAAACTATCCCTCACACTACCCCGGCAAACGTCGCTGGAAAGACTTCTGAAACCCCTTTATGAAGAAACCCGTTTACAAACCATGCAGGGACTCGATGCATCCGACGAAAACCGGGCAATGCTGATTGCCCTTACCTTTTACATAATGGGCACGGATGTAAACAAGCATTTTAATAATTCCGATGATGCCAGCCTTGCCAAACCCAGGCGATTGACGCTGACCCTGGCCAAACGCAGGGACCTTGCCAAGCATTTTGTACTTTCTGCGGGCATTACAGCCTCAGCCGGAAAAGGTATCGCTGACGCGCTGGGCCTGTTCAAGGAACTCAGGGATTCCCAGGGGGGTACCGGGTTCAGTTTCGCTGATCTGGCCGCCGATAAGGCAGGCGTTCACCTGGCCGAATTATCAATCAGTCCACGAACCGCCGTCAACGTGCAAAAAAACATGTCCATGGTTAGTGATGAAAGCGACTTTATGCCGGCTATCGATAACCTGCCCGAAGGCATCCAGGAGCTGGTTTTTAATCACAAATACATAGCAATAAATGACCCGGCATACCTGTTAGTGGATAATGAGATAGATCGCAGAATCAAAAACTGCGCCGCCTTTAAACTATAGGTCATCGATGTTGCGAATATCTTGTTCAGATGATCACCACCAATCCCGGTAAATTTCTAAGGGAAATGACGCAATTGATCTATGGCGTACAATCGGGATAAACTGCTTTCATTTCTTCCTCGGCTATTCAAAAGTTATATGACTGACAAAAACGAACAACAGTATCACCCCTACCGATTACTCGGCGTAATTGCCGTCGTCATTGTTACGCTGGCAGTGATTTGCTACGCCATTCAAATTCATTACCTGGGTTAAAAGCCAGCCTTAAAGACGCAGGATAAAGTCTAACCGGGAAAAGCCGCCTGGATGACGCCTATCATGGGACCAGGGTAGACACCCAGCCAGATCAACACACCAGCCAGCGCCGCCAGTACCAGGCCGTCGATGGTGGAAACAGCCCTGTCGCGCTTCCCGGTAATAGGCTCCTCGTCGTGGCGCATGAACATAACGATAATAATTCGGATGTAATAGTAGAGCCCGATGGCACTACCGATAATGAGCGTCGAAACCAGTAACCATTTCAGGCCCTCCACACCCATAGTAATAATATAAAACTTGGCGATAAAGCCGGCCGTCAGGGGCATTCCGGCCAGCGAAAGCAGCATGCCTGTCAACACGGATGCCAACCAGGGTGAGTGCCAGAATAGCCCCTTGTAATCGGCTACCTGATCGGTATCGCGGGTATCCAGCATATTTGAACGTACGGCCATAACACCAAATGCGCCGAGCGTGGTAATGATATAGGCCACCAGGTAAAAGCCCACCGATTCGCTGATAGTGCTGACGGGCACATTGCCCGTATTGGCTACCAGTAAAACAACCAGCAGGTAACCCATATGGGCTATCGATGAATAGGCCAGGATGCGTGATACGTTAGACTGCATGAGCGCCAGCAAATTACCACCCAACATGGATGCGATGGCAATCAGGATCAACAGGTTATTGGCCATCTCCTGCATGAAAGCGCCGCTAACCATAAAAAAGCGCAGGAACAGAACGAAGACAGCCCCTTTGGAAATCGTGGCAATATAAGCCGTCGCCATAACAGGGGCGCCCTCGTAGACGTCCGGTGTCCACATATGAAAAGGGATCAGCGATAACTTGAAACATATACCGGCCAGCAGCAGGCCAAGTCCGGCCATGGCGTAGATACCGTTAAGGGCGCCAATATTCGACCAGAGCGCACCCAGTTGACCGAAACCCAATACACCAAACTCCGCGTATAACAGGGCGATGCCGAACAATAAAATGGCCGATGCCACGCCGGAAAGCACCAGGTATTTCAGGCCGGCCTCGAGTGACCCCTGCCTTCCTTGCCGGTAATGGGAAAGGTAGGCGACCAGCACGTACAGGGAAATACCCAGCAATTCCATGCCGACAAATAGCGAGGCAAAGTGGTTACTCGAAACCAGCACCATGGCACCCAGCGTTGCGGTGGTCAGTAATATATAGAATTCGCCCGGCTCCACCTGATTTTCCGAGCCACTCCCTTTAGTAAAATAGTTAAACGAAAGCAGGGTAATAACCAGGCTTGCCAGTAACAACAGCGCGCTGTAGAACAGCGCGAACCGGTCGACAACAATGAGTGGCGTTACCTGCAAGCCCTGCCCGACTTCTCCTGTCCAGGACAGGGACGCAAAGGTCAGTATAAATCCAAGGACTGTGACACTACTAATCACCGAGTGCCTGGGTATAAAGGCAACCACCAGCATTACTATCACCGAGGTGGAGGCCATCATTATAATTGGCAGTAATGCCTGTAATTGTTCGGCTGTCATTGTTTAGTCATCTGTTTTTTTTATTATTTTATTTTGCGTCATCATTGGCTAACCATGCCTGCTTCGTCATTAAAGGCAACAACGGGCAACAGGTCGAGGCTCGAAGCCATTAACTCCATTACCGGCTGAGGGAAAACACCCAGACCCACTGTAACCACGATCATCATCAGCATCATTACTGTTTCTCGCGTTGTAACATCGGGTATCGGCTTTTCAACCAGTCGCTTGCCATGAAAAATGCGTTGAATCACGATCAGCGAGTAGACCGGCGCCAGGATCAGGCCGATAGCAGCTATACAGGTCAGCAGCATATTGGCCTTGAAGGCACCCAACAGGACTAAAAACTCACCGACAAAATTGGCCAGTCCCGGCATGCCAAGTGCCGCGACAGAGAAAAACAGGACAATAGCACCCATGCGTGGTGCAGATCGCCAGAATCCACCCATTTGTCGCATATCCCGGGTATGAATACGCTGGCCAATGGCGCCGGCAAAAGCGAATAAAGCCGCCGATGTCATACCGTGGGCCAGCATGGTCATCACCGCACCCCTGGCCGCCGTTTCATTGCCCGCGTAAACACCCAGCAGCACAAAACCCATATGACTGACGCTGGTATAGGCGATCAACCGCTTTATATCCGTTTGCGCAAAGGCCATGGCCGCGGCGTAAATAATACTGACGGCTCCCAACGACATTGCGACAGGAGCAAATTCGGCAGAAGCCTCCGGAAACAGGGGTACCGCGAAGCGAATCAGTCCGTAGGCACCGGTTTTGAGAAGAACCCCGGCAAGAATGACACTGCCCGCGGTCGGTGCCTGCGTATGCGCGTCCGGCAACCAGGTATGCAAGGGAACACCCGGCAGCTTGGTAATAAAGGCGATAAAAAAGCCCAGCATTAGCCAGTAGGCGACTGATGCAGATAACTCGGCACCGAGCAGTTCGAAGTAATTGAAAGTAACGACACCCGATGACTGGTGGTGGAAGTAAACCAGGGCGATGATTGCCAGCAACATCAGCAACCCGCTGGCCTGGGTAAAAATAAAAAACTTGATGGCCGCGTAAATCCTGTTTTCGTGACCGAAAACCCCGATAATAAAATACATGGGTATCAGCATGACTTCCCAGAAGAAGAAAAACAGGAACAGGTCAAGCGAAGTAAAAACACCGATTACGCCGGACATGGTCCATAAAATATTAAAATAGAAAAAACCTTTCCTGTGGTTTATCTCCTGCCACGACGACAGCACGGCCACCACGCCCAGGAACAGTGTCAGTAGCACCATCAGTAAACCCAGACCGTCGAGCGCGAGCACGAAGCCGATGCCAAAACGCGGAATCCAGGCCAGCTCCAGTACGGCCATCCACTGCTGTCCGCTAATCTCTATGGGCGCATCACGGGTGAAATAAAAACCAATCACAATCAGCAAATCCAGCAACAGGGTCGCCAGTGTTACCAGGGCCGGATCCACCAGTTTTTTTCGGTCGGCAAGCCATGCAACCAGGCCGCCGATAAACGGGATGAGTAGTAACCATGCCAGGATCATGAGAAAATCCCTGCGCCAACAATGAGCACGACACCGAGCGCAATGCTGCCAACATACCACTGCATTCGTCCTGTCTGGGTCAATCCAAACAGGCGATGGATCAGCCTCATCAACCAGGCCGCCAACCGGTAGAATGAATCTACAATGTCATTTTTATTGATGCGTACAAACAGCATGAAAGGGTTGACGAGGATTTTCTGGTAAAGCCAGTCGAAGCCCCAGCCGCTAAACCAGAATCGCTGTAACAACCTCCCGGGCGTATGCGCCACAACGGCATCTGCCAAAGCCTTGTTTTGATGAAAAACCAGGTATGCAATGAAAATACCGACGAAGGGTGCCACGTCGGTTACCAGGCTGGTTATACCGGAAATGGCTTGCTCCTCGCTGGCGGGAAAGACATGGTCAAGCGGCAGAACGAACCAGCCACCGACTATGGATAGAAGGCACAGTACGACCAGGGGCAGTTTGACTACCAGACCCACCGTCGATTCATGGACACGGGTGTTCTCCTCGCCAAAGAAAACGGTAAATATCAAGCGGAAGGTATAGAGTCCTGTCATGACGGCGCCCAGCACACCCAGCAACCAGAGCAGTTGCCCGGAATTCTCGTTGCCGGCAGCGGCAAAAAGAATCTCATGCTTGCTGTAGTATCCGGAAGTCAGGGGCACGGCCACCAGCGCCAAACCACCGATCATGAAGCTCCAGAAAGAAACCGGCAGACGCTTGCGTAACCCGCCCATTTTAAAAATATCCTGTTCGTGGTGAACGCAGAGAATCACCGCGCCGGCGGCCAGGAATAACAGCGCCTTGAAAAATGCGTGCGTCATCAGGTGGAATATCGCCGCCGACCAGGCACCGACGCCCAGCGCCAGGAACATATAACCGAGCTGGCTTATGGTCGAAAACGCCAGGATACGCTTTATATCCGTCTGCACCAGCGCGGTAAAACCCGAGATAAACAGGGTGGTCGCGCCGATCAGCGCAACCAGGAACATGATATCGGGTGCCAGCAGGAAAAGTTCGTGGGTCCGGGCTATCAGGTAAACCCCGGCGGTGACCATAGTCGCCGCGTGAATCAACGCACTGATGGGTGTAGGCCCCGCCATGGCATCGGGCAACCAGGTTTGCAGCGGTATCTGCGCAGACTTGCCCAGCGCGCCGCCCAGCAAAAGCGCCGCGGCGATGGTCGGCAAGGAAGATCCAGTCTGCCATTGGTCATTGGCATTGGCCATTAATTGCTGGATGTCCAATGTATCCAGGTGCAGGAATAGCAAAAACATACCCAGCGCCATCAAGGCGTCGCCTACCCGGGTTACCACGAATGCCTTGCGGGCTGCGTAGCCATTGGCATGACTGTCGTACCAGAACCCGATCAGCAGGTAGCTGCACAAGCCTACCCCTTCCCAGCCGAGGTAAAGCACGACCAGGTTATCGCCCAGCACCAGCACCAGCATGGCGGCAATAAACAGGTTCATATAGGCGAAAAACCGGGCAAAGCCGGGATCTTCATCCATGTAACCGACCGAATACAGATGTATCAGGAAACCAACACCGGTAATGATAGCCATCATCACGGCTGCCAGGGGGTCCAGGTAAAAGGCAAACTGTGCGGTAAAGTTCTCAGCCTGCATCCAGGTCCAGTAGATTTGCCTGAAAACCTGTGCGTCCGATGATAGGCCAAATAATTCGACAACGATCAACAAGGTCAGCAAGGCAGCGGCGCCAACCGAGCCGACGCCAACAATGGCTGCTGCCCTTTTGGTTAGCGGCAACAGTACCAGCAGCAGGAAACCGAGCAGTGGCAACAGGGGGACCAGCCAGAGAAATTCGAGCATACCCGGTCAGCCCTTCATCTTGCTGATGGTTTCAATATCGAGCGTTCTATAACGCTGATATAACTGCAGGACCAGCGCCAGGCCAATAGCAACTTCCGCAGCAGCCAGCGTGATCACCAGTAAAAACATCACCTGCCCATCGGCCTGGCCCCAGCGGGCACCGCCACTGACAAAGGCAAGGCCAATGGCATTAAGCATGATCTCCATCGACATCAGCACGAAAATAATATTACGCCTTACCAGCACACCCAGAAGCCCAAGGCAAAACAGCATCACCGACAAGAGTAAACAATGCTCTACCGGGATTGCGATCATTTAATGCTCCCCGGTTGTTTTTGCGTTAACGGGCGTCCCAGGTGATAGGCACCGACCAGGCCCGCCAGAAGCAGCATAGAGGCAAGCTCAACAGCCAGAAGGTAAGGTCCAAACAGGCTGATGCCCACTTCCTTGGGGGTAACGATAACGGTTTCCAGCAGGCGTTCTTTTTGTACCAGCAAGGTGACCAGCTCGGCCAGCAGGACGGTACAGATAATACCGGGTCCGATCCAGATGACCGGGTTCAACCAGCTTCGCTCCTGCTCGACGGTCTGTTTGCCCATGTTCAGCATCATGATGACAAACACAAAAAGCACCATGATCGCCCCGGCGTAAACAATCACTTCCAGCGTCGCCGCAAAAGGAGCTCCAATCAGGTAAAAAATAACCGCAATACTGAGCAGTGAAGAAATTAAATAAAGCAGTGCATGCGCCGCATTCAGGCAGGTAATGGTCCTCAAGGTCGCAAACACAGCCACCGCCGATGCCAGGTAAAACAAAAACAATTCAAGGCTCATGGCAACAGGCTCTTGACATCGATGGGTGGTGCTTCATTTTGCGCTTCGCCCTTGTCTTTTCCGCCGACGCTTTTGCCGGCAACCCGATAGAAATTATAGGTGTGGTATTTACCCGGACCGTCGATGAGCAGGTGCTCTTTTTCGTAAACCATATTCTGGCGGTCGTACTCGCACATTTCGAAATCGGGCGTCAGTTGTATTGCATTGGTAGGACATGCCTCTTCGCACAATCCGCACATAATGCAGCGGGAAAAGTTGATCCTGAAAAACTCCGGGTACCAGCGGCCATTTTCATCTTCTGTTTTTTGCAGGGAAATACAATCAGGAGGGCATGCCACAGCGCACAGGTTACAGGCCACGCAACGCTCCTCGCCATCCGGGTCACGCGTTAATACAATGCGGCCACGGTAACGCGGGTGCAGGTACGGCATCTCATCGGGGTATTGTACCGTATCGAGTTTTGTAAAGGTGTGCTTGAGAACCGCCCAGATGGTCCTTAATACACTCAGCATATGATCACCCTGAGCCCTCCAGGGCCAATACCAGGCCACCGGTAACCAGCAGGTTCAGCAACGACAACGGCAACATTACTTTCCAGCCAAAACTCATCAACTGATCATACCGGGGACGTGGCACAACCGACCGAAACAGGATAAACAGGCAAATAAAGGCAAGGGTTTTCAGGCAAAACCAGACGAGTGGCGGTAAAAAGGGTCCCTGCCAGCCGCCAAAGTAAAGGGTAACAATCATGGCCGAAATAAGCGCCACGCTAAGGTATTCACCGATAAAAAACATACCGAACTTCATGCTTGAATACTCGGTATGAAAACCGGCAACAATTTCGTGTTCGGCTTCGGGCAGGTCAAATGGTCCCCTGTGACATTCAGCCACACCCGCGATAAGGAAGATAACAAAACCGATAAACTGCGGGATTATAAACCAGCCACCACTTTGGGCCTCGACGATTTCACGCAGGTTAAAAGAGCCGGTCAGCAGGACAACACCCATCATGGCGATGCCCATTAAGACTTCGTAACTGACGGTCTGGGCGGCAGCGCGCAGGCTGCCCATCAGGGCATATTTGCTATTCGAGGCGTAACCGCCCAGCAACACGCTGTAGGCTGCCAGCGAACTCATCGCGAGAAAAAACAGCAGGCCGATATTCAGGTCAATCACGCCGATATCAGGGGTAATGGGTACAACGGCAAAGGACATCAGCATACAGATCATAATGATCGCCGGGGCCAGC
>CAMYIF010000087.1 GCA_947258415.1 uncultured Pseudomonadales bacterium | reverse complement strand
GTGCAGTTTCACCCGGAAAAGAGCCAACGGGCAGGATTGCAGCTGCTGCGAAACTTTGTAAGTTGGGATGGGAGCTCAGAATGCTGATAATTCCGGCCATAGATTTAAAGGATGGTCAATGCGTACGCTTGCGCCAGGGTTTAATGGATGACAGCACGGTTTTTTCTGATGACCCGGTAGCCATGGCGCGCCGCTGGGTAGATGCTGGCGCGCGCCGCCTGCACCTGGTCGATCTGAACGGCGCGTTTGCCGGAAAGCCGGTGAATGGTGATATTGTAAAGGCCATTGCCACCGAGTTCCCTGAACTGCCTATCCAGATAGGTGGCGGTATTCGTAATTTTGAAACCATACAGGCGTACCTTGATGCCGGCGTGGAATACGTCATTATTGGCACCAAAGCGGTAAAGGATCCTGACTTTGTTTTCGAAGCCTGCAAAAGGTTTCCATCGCGTATCATTGTCGGGCTGGACGCCAAAGACGGCAAAGTCGCTACCGACGGCTGGGCCGAGGTGTCTGAAATAGAAGCGATTGATTTAGCCAGGCAATTCAAACAGGCGGGTGTCAGCGCTATCGTTTATACCGATATTAACCGGGACGGTATGATGCAGGGCGTCAATGTTGACGCCACCGTTCGCCTGGCAAAGGCTTGTGAGATTAATGTTATTGCCTCGGGTGGGGTCACCGATATAGAAGATGTTCGCGCATTGGCAAAAGTTGCACACCAGGGTATTACCGGTGCCATTACCGGTCGTGCCATTTACGAAAACACGCTGGACCTGCGCGAAGCGCAGCAGCTTTGTGATGCGATCGGCGGTCCATAGCGGTTTATTAATTCAAACGGGACAGTCAGCACAAGGTTTTTCATGTCTCGATTCAGTTCTGGAGATACCCCCATGGGATTGGCAAAACGTATTATTCCCTGCCTTGATGTCGATAACGGACGCGTCGTCAAGGGCGTTAAATTCCTTGAAATCAGGGATGCCGGTGACCCGGTCGAGATTGCCAGGCGCTACGATGAGCAGGGCGCGGATGAAATAACTTTCCTGGATATCACAGCCAGTCACGAGGGCCGCGAAACCATGGTCAATGTGGTCGAGCAAATTGCCAGCCAGGTATTTATCCCGCTGACAGTGGGGGGTGGAATTCGCAAGGTCGAGGATATTCGTCGCATGCTCAATGCCGGCGCTGATAAGGTCGGTATCAATACCGCCGCGGTTAACGACCCGGAACTGGTCCGGCAGGCTTCGGAGCGCTTCGGTTCGCAATGTATCGTTGTCGCCATAGACGCGAAAAAAGTCAGCGCACCGGGCGAGCCTGACAGATGGGAAATCTTTACCCACGGGGGGCGCCGGCCAACCGGTCTTGACGCGATAGAATGGGCGCGCAAGATGGTCGACTATGGCGCCGGCGAACTGCTGCTTACCAGCATGGACAGGGACGGAACCAAGATTGGATTTGACCTGGAATTAACCCGGGCGATCAGCGAAGCGGTCCCCGTACCGGTTATCGCTTCCGGTGGGGTTGGCAACCTTGATCATCTCGTGGACGGGGTGATCAAGGGCAAGGCAGATGCCGTGCTTGCTGCCAGTATTTTTCATTTTGGTGAGTACACGGTGCCCCAGGCCAAGCAATACATGGCATCAAAAGGTATTGAAGTGCGTGAGCAATTCAAGCCCTGACCGGACCCAACAGATTTTACCAACACCCGGTCTTGTCTAGACAGCCTCCAGCATTGTTTCGGCGTTGCTGACTTCAAATTTGCCTTTTTCTTCCACGTTTAAACGGGTGACGACGCCATTCTCTATCACCATGGCGTAACGCAGGGAGCGTTTGCCACCAAAGTCACCGGTTTCCATCTCGAGACCAAGTACCGATGCCAGGGTGCCGCCGCCATCGGCAAGCAGTGCGATCGCTTCGGCATTCTGGGATTTTCCCCAGGCTTGCATTACAAAGGCATCGTTGACCGACGTGCAGGCGATCATATCGACGCCTTTTTCCTGGAACTTGTCCGCATTAACAATATACCCGGGTAAATGGGATTCTGAACAGGTGGGCGTAAAGGCGCCGGGTACAGCAAAAAGAACGACTTTTTTACCGGCAAAGAGCTTATCGGTACTGATCGTCTCCCAGGTTTCGTTATCGACTAGGGTGATGTTAACGGCTGGAATTTTATCGCCTGTCTGGATCATGTTTTTCTTTCTCCGGAAGAGTGATGCGGGTTGCAAATAATACGGGATTTCCCACCGTTTTCAAACCGGTCTTGATCCGGCTGCTTTACCGGGCAGCTGCCTGAAACGGAAGATTAGATTGAAGCCAGCAATTTAATTGACTAGCTGCAATTGACGCGGGTGACGTCAACCTGCTCGATGATGCGGCATTGCTCGACAATGGTCGGAACTGACGCCGTTATCTTCGACGCCAGCCTGTCCGGGATGAGTTTCCGGTTTTTCATCAGCAACAGCCCGGAAGGCGAAACCAGGCTGATCCCCATGGCGTCCAGTTTGGGTAATACATTTTCAAGGTATCCCAGGGTGCTTGGGTAGGGATGGCCAATAGCGACTGCGGCGCCTTGTTTTCGGGCGAGCTCAAGTAGCCGCTTGAACTGGAAGGCGATCGCTTCCGGGTCGGTGTCATGGTCAAGAAACACATCGCGATCAAGGTTGGGAATGTTGTTTCCGTTAGCGATATAACCGGCAACCGAATCGGAACTGGTACGACTATCGACAAAATAAAGGGGGTATTTTTTTAGCATTGCCATCAACCAGTTCATTTTGACCGGGTCCCGGGTTAATCGGCTACCCATGTGATTGTTGACACCCTTGATATAGGGCACTGAATTAATGGCACGATTGACCCGATGCTCAAAACTGTTGTGATCCAGGTTGACGGTTAATCCACCGGGCCCGATGGGGTGTCCCTGGTTGTTATCCATGGGCATATGCAACATTACTTCCTTGCCAGAATTGTGTGCGGCGGTGGCTAACTGTGCGCTATAGGGACCGTGTGGAAGGATGGCATAAGTGATGGGCCCCGGTAACCTGATGGCGCGCATCCCTGCCGGCAGGTTATTGCCAAGGTCGTCGATAATAATTGTGATGGCGGCCTGTTTGACGGAGTCTGCTGATACACCCACGGGAGTGAGGGCCAGTAGCAAAAACAGGAAATAACAATATGCCCGCATGGTTTTTATTATTCGTTAATCGATTAACGGTAACTCAAAATAACATAATTATTGGGTAGCGGGTATTTGTTGGCGTGTATAGCGGCTAATAATATTGATGCCCTTCAACAGGTTGAGGGCTTCATTGAGCTGGAAATCGGTTTCCGGCAGGCTTTTTTGATTGCCTGCACTTGCGGTTTCTTTGTTTCCGTTATCGTTTTCCAAATGTCCCTTGAGATCGGCCTCCTTGTAACCGATGCTGCTTTCTGTAAGCGCCGTGACCTTGGCGTTATTGATGACCAGGTGGGGTGTAATACCCTCTGCCTGGATAGAACGTCCGTTCGGGGTGAAATAACGCGCCGTCGTCAGTTTAAGCGCACGCTCATTGTTCAGCGGCAGAATGGTTTGCACGGAGCCTTTGCCAAAACTGGTGGTACCAAGGATCACAGCCCGTTGGTGGTCCTGGAGTGCGCCGGCGACGATTTCCGAGGCGGATGCAGACCCGCCGTTAATCAATACTACCAGCGGCACACCTTTGCTGGGGTCATCTGCCACAGCGTTGTAACGTATTTCCGAATTTTCCATTCGTCCCTTGGTGTAAACGATCAGGCCACCGGTCAAAAAAGCATCGCTGACTTCAACGGCGGCACTTAAAACGCCCCCGGGATTGTTACGCAAATCGAGTACGATGCCGTTTAAAGGTGAATTGTCATGCTGCAATTCACGAATAGCCTTAAGCAGGTCGGTTCCGGTCGAAACCTGGAACTGGGTAATTCGAATATAACCATAGCCTTTTTCGAGGGTGCGCGATTTGACGCTGGCAACCTTAATCACGTCGCGTACCAGGGTGATTACCAGTGGTTTGGATTGACCATCGCGAACGATGGTCAAGGTGATTTGCGTCCCGGGTTCGCCGCGCATCAGGTTAACGGCATCCTGCAATTTCAATCCCTTTATAGGCTTGTCGTCAATTTTGATAATCAAATCGCGCGGTAAAATCCCGGCCCTTAAGGCAGGTGTGTCATCGATGGGTGTAATAACACGAACAAAGCCGCCGTCCATTTCCACCTCGATGCCGAGGCCGCCAAATTGCCCCTGGGTATTGATTTGCAGATCGCTGAAAGCTTCTTTTTCAAGGTACAGCGAGTGGGGGTCAAGACCATCCAGCATGCCGTGGATGGCGTTTTCGAGCAGGGTTCTGTCTTCAACAGGTTCCACGTAAGCCTGTTTTATGCGCGAAAAAATTTCCGTGAATGTCCTCAAGTCATTCAGCGGCAGCGCGGCTTCTGCTTTTCCGGTTTCCGAAGCCATTGCGAAAAAAGGAAAGAGAATGAAGCAAATGCACGTGATGTGTGGCAGCAAGGTGCGGCGTAGTGATGGCATATAAAGTCTGGACCTGTTGATACGTTTACTTTGACCCTGATTTTTCACATATGATCATTTATGATTCATTGATCTTCATTCATTGTAGTATGAAGCGCGACCGGATACCTACCCGGAACAAGGTTTTATTTGTTTTCCCGGAAGATTCCAGGTTGGTTATAAGCGTATTGGTGGCTTTGAAACATCCCCAGGTTGATAAATATTGCGCCGGCATTAACAGCAATATTCGGCCTGACGCGGTTGTTTACCTGCGCGCGAGAATCCATTTTTGCGGGTTTTCAGGGTTACCGTTGCGGCGAATTTCAAAATATAAGCCGCTGTTTTCCTGGCCACCACTGTTACCGACGCTGGCAATAACCTCGCTGGGATTGACCCAGTCACCTGTTTCCTTGTAAAGCGCCTGGTTGTGCCCGTATAAGCTCATGTAACCATTACCGTGGTCAATAATAACCAGCATGCCAAATCCGCGCAGCCAGTTGGCAAAAACGACCCGGCCATGGTGAATGGCATTGACATCCCTGCCCTCGGGTGCGCTGATAATCAGTCCGTTCCAGCGGGTGCTTGATGCAACATCCCGACTGCCGAAATGGCGGACGATTTTCCCCTTTGTTGGCCAGGGCAGTTTGCCTTTAAGCTTGCCGATTGGAATAGATGCATCCGGCATTTTCAGTTCGCTTATTGCCTCCTCAACGGCCTTGAGCAATTGTTGGAGTTGTTCACGATCAGCCAGCAACTTTTCCAGTTTGCTACCTTTATTTTTTATGTTGCTTTCCAGCGCCAGTACTATTTTTTTTCGCTTAAACTTGATGTTTTTCAATTCGTCCTGTTTTTCTTCCAGCTCATTCCTGGCCAACTGCAGCGCTTCATTTTCAAGGATGATCTGTTTCTCGCTTTCCTCCAGCTGTGTCATTACCTGCTTGAGAGTTTCAATTTGATCGGTGCGAGCCCTGTTAAAATATTCATAGTACTCGAGGGTTCGGGCTACCAGTTCTGGCTGTTCCTGGTTGAGCAGTACTTTCAGGTATTCCTGCTTGCCAATCTTGTGGGCCGCCCTGACTTGCCGCGCCAGGAGTTGGGCCTGTTGGTTACTGGCAGCCAGTAGTTCGGCGCGTCGTTGATGCAATGCTTGTAACCTTGACTTTAATTCTCGTATATCAGCCGATACCTGCCGAATCCTTCTTGCCGACCGGTTGACTTCAAGCTCGACTTTCCTGAGCGCTGTGAGTGCTTCTTTTCTTTCGCCCTTGGCCTCATCAAGCCATTTCTGCAGTTCGGCGATATTTTTTTTTAACGCCTTTAGCTGCTGCTCGGTCGCCCTGTTTTTTTGGTCAAGAGATTCCGGCAGGGCTGCCTGTGCCAGGGCAGAAAAACACAGGCAAACCGACAAAAATAATATTTTGACCAGGCCGGTTCCGGTTGGCAGATTTTGCATGATCAAGTTAACCGCAGGGCAAGTTCAGCGCGGAAATAGATTAAACAAAGCGCACCAGTGATTCACCGGTCATTTCTTCGGGTTGCTCGATACCCATCAGGTATAACAGGGTGGGTGCGATGTCGGCGAGTCCGCCGGCGCGGTTTTCAATCATGCAGTCGCGCTGGTTAAAATAAATAAAGGGTACCAGCTCGGAGGTATGCGCGGTGTGCGCCTGCCCTGAATTATGATCCATCATTTTTTCAACGTTGCCGTGATCGGCGGTAATAATGCATTCGCCGCCGACGTTGTGCAGGGCGGTGATAATTCGATGCAAACAGGAGTCAATGGTTTCAACGGCTTTCACGGCGGCGTCAAAAATCCCGGTATGGCCAACCATGTCGCCGTTGGCAAAGTTGCAAATAATGACATCATATTGCTGATTTTCAATAACCGAGACCAGCTTGTCGGTTATCTCGGGGGCGCTCATTTCAGGTTTAAGATCGTAGGTGGCGACATCGGGAGACGGTATCAGGATTCGCTCTTCACCGTTAAAGGTTGGCTCCCTGCCGCCACTGAAGAAAAAGGTGACGTGCGCATATTTTTCGGTTTCTGCAATCCGCAGTTGGGTTTTCCCCAGGCTCTCGAGGTACTCGCCCAGAACATTGTGTAATTCTTCCCGGGGGTACGCGCGCGGGGCCTCTATGTCTGCAGCGTAGTCGGTTAACATGACATACTCGGATAGCACCGGCCTGGCTTTGCGCTCGAAGCCGGTAAATTCCTGGTCAACGAAGGCGCGGGTAATTTGTCGGGCACGGTCTGACCGGAAATTCATGCAGATTACCGAGTCACCGTCTTCGATGATCGCCGGTTCCTGGTTGTCGGCCTGGACCAGGGTGGCGTGAACGAACTCGTCATTTTCACCACGGGCATAGGCCTGATTCAAGGCATCAACCGCGGTTGTAGCGCGGTAGTCGGCTTCGCCCAGAGTCATCAGGTTGAAAGCTTTTTCGGTGCGGTTCCAGCGGTTATCGCGATCCATTCCATAATACCGACCGATAATTGAGGCAATCCGCCCGCAATTAAGTTGGGCAAACTTTTCAGACAGTTTCAATAATGAAAGCTCTGCACTTTTTGGTGGTGTATCACGACCATCCAGGAAAGCATGCACGTAAATGGATGATGCACCGCGTTGCGCAGCAAGCTCGACCATGGCATGGATATGATCTTCGTGGCTGTGTACACCACCGGGCGACAACAGGCCGAAAATATGGACGCTCTTCCTGGCCGCAATGGCCTTGTCAACGGCAGCGCATAAAACCGGGTTGGAGAAAAAGGTCCTGTTCTCTATATCCTTGCTAATGCGCGTAAAATTTTGATAGATAATACGTCCGGCGCCCATGGCCATGTGGCCAACTTCGGAATTGCCCATTTGGCCTTCGGGCAGGCCGACTTCCAGCCCGGAAGCGGCAATCAGGGTGTGTGGAAAATCTTTCCACAGCCTGTCCCAGGTAGGTGTGTTGGCCGCGTGTATCGCGTTAGAGTCGGTTGTTTCGCTGTGTCCCCAACCATCGAGAACAATCAATGCAACGGGTTTAGGTGCTGGTATCATATTATTTTAACTCTCTCTGTAAGGCTGGCGCGAAGGGCTCTTAAATTTTAACTTCATTGCTTTATGTTGACTAGAGTCGGCAGAGGGTGGCTCATTATTATTTTTCTTTACAGGCATTTAGAATGCGCTGATAGGTGTGTATACTTCCGCATCATTTTACACGCTGGGCATGGAAAAAACCGATGGAGCAATTTTTTGAGTTTGTCAGTAACCACATGCTGCTGGTCATCACGTTCGTTATTTTACTTATTGCTTTTATCGTATCCGAAAGCAATAGGGGTGGACAGAAAATATCGATAAATGAAGCGACATTGTTACTTAATCGGGACAAGGCGATCCTGGTTGATTTGCGATCCGCACAGGAATACAAGGCCGGTCACATAGCAGGTGCGCTTAGCATTCCTTATGATGCACTTAAAACACGAATGAAGGAGCTCGAAAAATACAAGGAGCGCCCCATCATTCTTGTTTGTAAAATCGGTCAGCATTCCGGTGCGGCAGGTGCGGTACTGAAGAAAGCCGGTTTTGGCACGATAAAGAGCATAAAGGGCGGCATGGGTGAGTGGCAAGCGGCAAATTTACCGACGGTAAAGTCAAAAAAATAACCCGGGAACAATGAATGTATAACTACCGGCGTCCGGATTTCAGTCATTACCCATGGGTAATGATGTCTGAGAATGGGGTGGAATGAAAATGGCCGGCAAGACCCTGATGTATAGCACCGCGTATTGCCCCTACTGTGTGCGTGCGCGTATGTTACTGGATGGAAAAAATATCCGGTATGAGGATATTCGTGTCGATGAGCAGCCGGAATTGCGCGTAAAGATGCAGGAATTGACCGGCAGGACATCGGTGCCACAGATCTGGCTGGCGGGCAAACATATAGGCGGATTTAACGAGTTGCGAATACTGGCTGGTAATGACGGGCTGGATGAATTCAGCAATGCCTGATGTAGAAATTTCCAGAACATAATTTAACGGCTGAATTGAAAGGAATAAGTATGGCTGATAACGAACCAAAGAATGACAAGACCAATAGCGGTGATCAGGTTCAGGCACAATTTGCCCTGCAGCGGGTATATGTGAAGGACCTGTCGTTTGAATCCCCGCGAGCACCTCAATCTTTCCAGGAAGCATGGAAACCGGAAGTTCAATTGGACATTAAAACCAATGGTAACAAGCTCGGAGAGAATGTATTCGAAGTGG
>CAMYIF010000086.1 GCA_947258415.1 uncultured Pseudomonadales bacterium | reverse complement strand
GCGGCTGACCACTACAGACAGCTGGAACGCACCGGTGTGGACCGAGCGAAAACAAACCGGTTGTGTGCGCTTCAGTTACCTGCCCTACGATTCGATCGTACCCCGGCGTTATCGCTGCCAGCCCGATTCTGCCGACTCCGCGCGGCGTTTGTCACCGCGTTTTGAATCACTCCAGTATGGCCAGCCGGAATATGCGCAATTATCGCCATCGACGTCGGAAAAAATATGGCGTGGCGCCGACGATGAGAGCGAAATGGGTGCTTTCCATCATTTGTACGCACCGCAGCGCGATCGAAATTTACGCATCAGGCTGCGCGAATATTTACGTGTCGGGCTGGAGGCAGGCATTTTTTATGAAAGCTGAGCGAATGATTGAAACCATCAGGCAAAATTTAAATGCGACCTGCAATCGGTTGATGAAAATATAACAGGAAAGGGATGCGAAAGGATTGACCATGAGTAACGATCTGAGTCGAAAAATATTTAATCCGCTGGATGACTATTTTGGTGTGGTTATGCAACAGGGACGCGTGCAAATGGACGCTGACTGGAACACCCTGGTTGACCAGTTCAAACGACGCATACAGGCCGAATCGCTGGATACATTTGGACCCGATGTGGTCCCGAGAGAAACGCCCGACGGTTTTCTGATCAGCGGACCCGTGGCCGCTATTGAAATCGGGCCGGGGCGTATTTACGTTGACGGGCTTTTGGCCGAAAACCATACCGACGTTTTAAAGTGGGATGCCCGCCTCGCCGAAATATCCGGTACCGCGAGATTATCCGGTGCCGATGTCGATGCCCCACCCACGGGGCTGGTCGGTACCACGGCTTACGATAACCAGCCCTATTACCCTGATCCACCCGCTTTACCCGACGGCGAAACTTACCTGGTTTATCTCGATGTGTGGCAACGCGATATCACATATTTACAGGATGCAGGCCTGGTCGATTCTGCCGTAGGCGTTGACACTACCGCCCGGCAACAAACCGTCTGGCAAGTAAAATTTCTCGATAATGTCGGCGCGCTGGACCCGACAGTTGAGGATGTCGACATTCCTGGCTGGCTGAAAACGATTCATCCGTCTTCGGCGCGCCTGTCCACCGCGACCGGTGACCTGACCGATGATGATAACCCCTGCCTGCTGCCTCCACAGGCCGGCTATAAGGGCCTGGAGAACCAGCTATACCGTGTGCAGGTACACGATGGCGGCCCGGTCGGCAGCGCAACTTTCAAGTGGTCCCGGGATAATGCCGTGGTTTCAACACGGGTCAGCGCCATCCCGGGAGGCAACGAGATCGTCGTTGATTCTCTCGGGCGCGACGCGGTACTCGGTTTTAACGAAGGTGACTGGCTGGAAATCACCGACGATCACAGGGATCTCATGGGCATGCCCGGTGAGCTGCGCCGTATCCAGCTCGGTGATGGTATCGACACCTCTACCCGCACCATCACCTTGGAAGGAAATGCACTGCCCATCGGTTCGGGGGTGGGCGAGTTTCCCGTTGACGGCAATGACCAGACAGAGCCGACACGTAATACGCGCATTATTCGCTGGGACCAGGCGGGTATAGTATTTCGCGAGGATGAAAGCGAATATACCGATCTCGATGCACCGGCCAGCACAGGAGCCATTGAAATACCTGCTGCCGGCACACGGCTTTTTCTTGAAAAAGGCATACTGGTTGATTTTGACCTGGAAAGCGTTGTCGATGAAGCCTCGTTTGACCCCGTATTCAAAACGGGAGACTACTGGCTGTTTTCCGCGCGGGTAAACGATGCCTCCATCGAATTGCTGGACCGTGTACCTCCCGAGGGTATTCATCACCATTACGCGAAACTGGCAATCGTCAGCGCCAGCGGTATATCCGATTGCCGAACCCTCTGGCCGCCACAATCGGGGGCCGAGAGTTGCGCCTGCACTGTCTGCGTTCACCCCGATGGACACAATAATGGCAGTGCCACCATACAGCAGGCCATTGACCAGGTTAACGCGCTGGGTGGTGGCACTGTTTGCCTGAGTACCGGCGAATTCCAGATCAGTCAACCCGTCAGGATTACGGGAAACTCGGTTACCTTGCGCGGGCAGGGTTGGCAAACCATGCTGATCAGCCGCAACTCTGCGTCCCTGATCGAAATAGGCGGCGAATCCGTAACCACGGATACCAGCGTTGAAAATATTTTGTGTCTTACCTCTGTTGTACAGGGCGTTTCCAGTGCGATCACGGTAAACAATGTCATGGGCCTGTGCCTGAATGATTGTTTTATTGCCAACCTGGCAGCGGGTGGTGGTACCAGCCAGGGTATCCGGTTTACCGGTTTGGCGGTGATGGTCGCGGTAAGCCAATGTAATCTGCTCGCTGAACAGGGTATTACGGGCCCGAGGTTGCAGGATGAGATGCTGGGAACGATGGATTTTTCCGTGCGAGATTGCATTCTGTCCTGCAGTTTACAGGGTGTCAGTTTTAACGGGTTTAGTTTTCATCTTAACAAGCTGGATTTGACCGATAACCATATCGGCAATTCACGTGATGCGGGCATCGAGCTGGGTGGCGTGGTTTTCGAGAATACCGTGGCCAATATTAAAAATAACCTGTTGGTCAATTGCCAGAACGCTATTCGCAGTGGCGTTGGCAACCTGCGCATTCATAATAACGACATGATTGCGGAAAGTGACGGACAAAACGCCGGTAATGGCATTACCTTTATCGATGGCCTCGATCCCGCTGACACCGATAACCAGCAAGTCATTGGCAACCGAATTCGTAATTACCAGGGCCATGCCATTGCCGTGCAGGCACGGCATCCACCCGTCACAGAATTCAGCGATGTCGGCGGCGTTATTTCGGCAAATGAAAACCATTTTGCCGCGGTCTTTCTCGAAGCAAGTATACGTGCCGACATATCCAATAACCTGTTTGACGGTATTGTACAGACCAGTAACCCTGCCACCTCCAGGTCTGCCATTGAGGTTGCCAGCAGCAACGATGTAAAGATTAGCGGTAACCGAATAATCGCTGTCACGCCCCCAAGTTACACCGGCCTCGGGGCTGGTATTATTATCTCCAGCAGTGTCGGCAGCTTCGAAGTCAGCAACAATGAAGTGAGCCGTGCAGCCAGCTATGATGATGGTTCCGGCGAAAACCTGTCAGCGGCAATATGGCTGCCATTATTTGTTAATGGCGAACGACGATCCGCAATCGACGACGCTGCGGGTGTTGGCCGTTTTGGCAATACCCGGTTTCTAGCCGGGTTGTCGGAAACCTCGGTTACGCTAAGGGATAACGCGGCGCCGGTGGTAAATGTCAATAACCGGGCCTACGCGCTAAGGGCAACCAGGCTGGTAAACCTGGGTGCCAGCACGCCTGGCAGACAGGCTGTCAACATAACCCGTAACCGCCTCGATGGAAGCTCCGGTAGTTCCATCGCGGTTTATATATTAGCCCCCGCCTACTGCGGTTTTATTGACAATGAAGTCATATCGGACAATCCCGGCGCACTGGTCGTGTTATCTGCCGACCAGGTTGGCGCAAACAATAACCGGCTGATGACCAGCGACGACCTGGATATCCTGATTATCCAATCCCGCCGTTACGTGATTATGGGCAATATGTCGACGGGTAATATTGGCATTGCCGAGGATGGCGAAATCAAAAGACCACCCGAACCATGGAAATCTTTGAATATCATTATTTAAACTATTGAAATTGTGTGTTTAAGAAGGAATTTGAGGCATGAAATATTTATTGTTACGTAATGAAAAATCAGTGGATGAGGTCGCAGACAGGGCCTTCAAAAAACTATCATCAACGCAACGCGAACAGGCCAAAGCAGCCTTATTGAAAGCTAACCCGGAGTTAAAAACATTTAACTCGGTACGCAAGGGCTTCATCATACGAGTACCGAAGGTGAGCGAGGATATAAAAAGTAATATCCGCAACCTGGTCAACCCGATTGAAGAAATTGCAAATGAATTGGGTGATAATTTAAAAACGTTTGAGAATTCCCTGGCTTCCCGGTTTACCGATTTGGCTAACCGTCAAAAAGATATTGAAAATATCCTTAAAGTTGCGTCTAAAGAGCTTAAAGAACTGCCCAAAGGAGATGCTGCCGCGAAGACGTTGAAAAAGCATTTGCTTGACTCCAGAAAATTGAATGAAAAGAACAGGAAACTTGGTCTGCAAGCTCTGCATGATTTGCAGGAAGCAGCTGCCGTTTTTGGTCGATAGCGAAGGCATTTTAACCGGGACGGTAGAGCAGTGTTTTCAACAGGCTTTGCCCGGATACGGAAACCTGTCTGCTCCCGGATTTCTTCGCATGACTAATTATAGATTAGAATCTAATTTAATTATTATTTCTATCTATTTGTTATATATATTATTAATTTTTATCGGTATGTTCCGCTCACCCTGCAGGCAGGTGCCCGGCCCCGATTGAGGCAGCGTATTTAGGCATCGGCGTAATGACGGATAAAGGTCGGTAAACACCATGTCTTTATCCGCGTTAGCGGTATGGCAAAAGGCGCAACTCGTACCGGATTACTCAATTACCGTTTAAGTTAACGTTTTCGCGCCAGTGTCAGGCCATCTCCTATGGGCACCAGGCTGATATCTACGCACGAATCCCCGTGCACAAGATCATTAAGTTCCCGTATGGCCACCGTATCTGCTGACTGGTCGGTACTATCGGCGACCCTTCCATCCCACAACACATTATCTATCATTATCAGGCCACCCGGACGCAATAACTCAAGGCAACGCTGGTAATAACCCGGGTAGTTTTCCTTATCGGCGTCGATAAAAGCCATATCAAAATCACCGGCTCGTCCTGCTTTCAACAGGCTATCCAGTGTTTCAAGCGCCGGTGACAAGCGCAGGTCAATCTTGTCATCGACCCCCGCCCGTTGCCAATAACGCCTGGCAATATCCGTCCACTCCCGGCTGACATCGCAAGCGATTAACTCGCCGTCAGCTGGCATCGCCAGGGCCATTGACAGGGCGCTGTAACCGGTGAAGCTGCCTACCTCGATAACCCGCCGCGCACCAGTCAGCTTCGCCAACAAGGCCATGAACTGGCCCTGCTCGGGGGAAACCTGCATCACGCTCATTGAAAGCCCGGCGGTTTCCTTGCGCAATTCAGCCAATAACTCGCTCTCGCGCAAGGATACCTGCTGCAGGTACTGGTAAAGCTCGTCAGTGAGGTTAAGCGTGCGTGTGCTCATTGCCAACCCGGTTCAGAAACGAGGTGATATTGACCTGCTAGCTGCCTTCGACAACAAAATCGACATCAATATTACCCCGAGTCGCATGGCTGTAGGGGCAGATTTTTTCATGCGCCTCGTTTACCAATGCCTCGACTTCGGCCTGCTTCATGCTGGGGATCTTCACATGCATTTTAACGGCAATTCCGAAACCGCCGCCTTCACGGGGGCCTACCGATGTTTCGCATTTAACCACGGCATCGGGTACCTTTTTGTTTTGCTGGCTGGCAACGAAATCGACTGCGCCACCAAAACAGGCAGCATAACCGGCGGCAAACAGATGCTCCGGGGTTGTCGTGTTCGGTAGACCGGGACCGCCCATCTCCTTGCGAACGGAAAGATCGACGCTGACCGATTTATCTGAGGTTTCGGAATGGCCATTGCGGCCTCCGGTTGATTTGGCGACGGCGGTCACCAGGGGTTCGATAGTATGTGCAGCCATGAAACTTCTCCTTAATAATTATTGCTGAATTCGAATAAATTTCGACCTGTTTACAGCCAAACTTTAAAAATCCGAATGGTTCGTATAAGCGGGTAATCTTCATTCAGCCTGTTAATAAAACACGCGTTACACCAATAAACTTGATGATGTTGATAAAGACAAGAATTCAGACGTTTCCCTATGCTAGATTCTAAGTTATTTAGAGATTCTTTGTACATCCTATTAGCTCGATCAATCAAATCTCATTAACTAAAGATCTGTCAATACCAGCCCCCCTGATAAAGCTGATACCCGGAAGCGGACGCCCGTCCTGTCTCAAACCGTTAAGGTGTTTTATACTGGGGTACTTTTTCCATTCGAGCTGAATGCCGGCGCTTGCCTGTATAAATTGCTGCAAGATATAACTGCACAGACTATCCAGCTAGAATAAGAGCGGGAGGCTCCAAACCTTGACAGCAGTTGGTACCCTTGTTTAATAATAAATGCATGAGAATATCCATATCGGGTTTGATGGCCATTTTTTTTCTGGGAGGCTGTTCTATGTTCGGTAGTTCCGGTGTTGAAGAGCCCGAATATCGAGTTATTTTTAAAGAAAAGGAGAATGAAATTCGCCAGTACCCGGCCCTGCTCGTCGCCAAAACAATTATGGCCGGGGATATGGACGATAACTCTAATAAAAGTTTTCGCAAGATTGCCGATTTTATATTTGGTAACAACTCGCTTAACACCAAAGTCGCGATGACTGCGCCTGTGATTCAAGAGCCTGAAAGCCAAAAGATTGCGATGACAGCCCCCGTGATTCAGGAGCCGGGAGAAAAAAGTTCGACCATGTATTTTGTCATGCCCAAGGAATATACCAGGGAAAGTCTGCCTCAACCGAATGACCCCGATATTATCATCGAAGAACTTCCTGCCCGGACTATTGCTGTTTATTCCTATTCCGGTTTAACCGATGAAAAGAAGCTGAAGAGCCATGCTAAAAATCTTGAGGCCTGGCTGGATAGCCATGGCTACAGGGTACTTTCCGGACCTCGCTCGGCACGCTATGATCCTCCGTGGACTTTACCTTTTCTACGCCGCAATGAAGTTCATATCGACGTCACCAAAAAATAATAAAACCGCCACTCGGGTTATCCTGTTATAGCCTATTTAGCTTGAGTCCAAATTAATACTGAATGCACGAAGGACGTAAAAATATAACTGTGTGAACCGGCAATAATGAAAATGACCGGGTTAATGCGGCAATGATGATTGGTAGTAACTCGAATTAAGGTTAACTTAAAATGTTAACTAACTGATATTATGATATATAAATGGCGGTGAGGGAGGGATTCGAACCCTCGAACGGTTTAACCCGTTACACACTTTCCAGGCGTGCTCCTTCAGCCACTCGGACACCTCACCCTGCAGTTTTCAAACGCTTGCTGGCAGCCAGGATAGCTGCAAAAAAGAGCGCGTACTGTATACCAGCAATCCGCTAAATGCAACGTCCCCTGAAACCTGACAAGTGTCGATTATGATCGCTGATTACCAGCGGGTTATATAGTCCGACGGGGTAATAGATGGCGGCGTCCTGAGACTCACCCTGGGCGTTCCCATATAGATAAACGCGACGATTTGTTCGTTTTCTTCAAGACCCAGGCCCTGCTTGACGATCGGTGAAAAAGCGGCGGCCCCGGTTCGCCAATAGGCGCCAATACCCAGGGTAAATGCCGCCGTGATGATATTACTGGCGACAGCGCCTGCACATATTATCTGTTCAATTTCGGGTACTTTCGGGTGCTCGGTAATGCTGGCAACAACAACCATGATGGTGGGTGCTCGCTGGGCTTTGCGCATGGCATTCTCGATGATAGCCGGATCAGGCTCGGCATTTTCGGGGGTGTTAGACCTGGCCAGTAACTCGCCAAAACGTAATCGCGAATCGCCTTCGATTAAAATAAACCGCCAGGGCCTGAGACCGGCATGATCGGGAGCCCGGCTGCCCGCCTTTATCATTTCATCTATCTGTTGAGGCGTTGGCCCGGGGTTCTCCAGCAAGGAACTGGAGACGCGTGACTGCAATGTGGTTAAGGCGTCCATTTATATTCTCTGGTTCTGTTTTTCTCGAAGGATAATGGGTGCACTCTATCACAAACAGGTGCGCGAGAAAGTATCAGGATGCCTGCTAACCTGGCAATGAATATTAATCAGTTAGCAGGACACACAGGGTCTTTGGGGGAAGTCCGGATATACAGGGTAATTAAATGTCAGGTTTGCGAACCACAAACACGGAACACTTGGCATGACGTACAACACGCTCAGAATTGGAACCGATAAAATAACTGCGAATACCCGGGTTGCGTGCCGCCATGATGATGGCATCAATACCCAGCCTGTCGGCCGCTACCAGGATTTCATCGTGTGCAACACCCTGCATTGAATGACTGGCACCTTTTAAATTCCCGGGCAAATCCTTCATAAGCTGGGCCATTTTTTTTTCGGCTTCTTCCCTATGCCTGGCAAAATGCTCTTCATCAAGGAAAGGATAACTGGATTGATGCACCAGGCTCTGGTCTACATACAACAAGTGTACAGTTGCTTTCTCTTCACCTGCCAGGCCCTGTGCAATCCTGAACAATCCTGGCATCTGCTCTTCGTGGGCCAGGTCTACCGGTATCAAAATTTCCTTGAACATTTTAAACCTCCTATCCCATCACCGTGGTTGGCAGCCAAAGAACGATTTGGGGGAAAATCATGCACAGCACCAGCACACATAAAATCAGCAGGATAAAGGGTGTTACCGACCGGTAAATATCCGACATCCCAACACCGGGTGGCGCAATTCCCTTTAAGTAGAAAAGCGCGAACCCGTAGGGTGGTGTCTGCACTGCTATCAGGATGTTGATAATCATCAGCACCCCGAACCAGATGGGGTCATAACCGAGGGAAACGGCTATCGGGGTGAATAATGGTGCACACATCAGGACGATAATGAATTCATCAATAATGAACCCGAGCAACAACATGATTACCTGGAACATGATGATAATCATGATCGGCGGCAGGTCCAGGGTTGCGGTAAAATCAGCAACCATACTCTGTACACCCATCAATAGATGGTAATTACTGAACACGGACGCGCCAAAGATAATCCACATGGCCACGCTTACCAGTGTTGCCGTCTGGAAGCCGGCATGCATGAACATATCTACCTTAAAGCGCTTGAATAATATCGCCAGCAGGATGGCCCCGACCACGCCGATGGCACCCGATTCAGTAGGCGTGGCAATACCGGAAATAATACTGCCCAGTACCGCGACGATTAACAGCATCGCGCACAAGCCGTCACGGACAATGCGAAATTTTTCCCGGGGCTCTATCTTTGGCACTTCGATGCCAGCGTCGGTATCCTTGGGTGCTCGCTCGGGTTTCAGCAGGCAGCTGATCACCACGTAGAGAATCATCAGGACCACAGTCAGCAAGGCCGGCATCATTGCCCCAAGGAACATCCTGCCGACCGAATTCTGTGTCGAGGCCGCAAACATAATCATCGGGATACTGGGTGGAATCAGGATACCCAGTCCGCCACCGGCCATGATCACGCCCAGCGCCAGGTTTCTGTTATAACCCCTTTCCAGCATCGGTCGCAGGGCGATACTGCCTGAAGTCATAATGCCGGCACCAATAATACCAACCATTGCTCCGATCATCGAGCAAACGCCAATCACGCTGATGGCCAGCGAACCCCTGACCCTGCCGATCAGCATCTGGCTGAAATTGAACATGGCGTCACCGATACCCGACTTGGTCAATAACTGACCCATGTAGATATAAAGGGGTATGGCCAGCAGGATAAAGCTGAAGAAGGTTGCCTCAAGGGTCGTGGGTATGACGTTGAAAATGCCTTCGCCCCAGGTCATGTAACCGATGGCCATGGCAATACCGCCCAGCGCCAGGGCAACCTGGGCGCCTAAGGCAAAAAAGAAAAAGATACAGAGGAGCAGTACCAGGGTTAATAGTTCAATGCCCATCGATGATCTCCTCTTCAAACAGTTCCGTACCGGCTACCAGGAAATAAATCTCAACCAGGATGTCTCTTAACAACTGAGCGACAAACAGCCCGCAAGCAATAATCATCATCACCCAGAAATGGAACATGGGCGGCGCCCACTCGCTCTCGCGCCGATAATCAAGGTCAACGGCTTCCTCGTATTTTCCAAAGGACAATTGAATGATGATCAGCAGGAAAAATATGCCGAAAGAAAAGGATAACAGGTTAAACCAGCAACGGACTTTTCGGGATACTTTTACGTACAGGATATCAACATTGATATGCGCCCGTTTGAGTTGCGCGTAGGCGCCCCCGAGGGCGGCAACATAGCCGAACATAAACAGGGACAGGTCGAATGCCCAGATGGTGGGTGTATTGAGTATGTAGCGGGAAAACACTTCGAAAGCGACGGTAAATGCCAAAACCGGCATAATCAGCGAGGCTGCCTTGCCGGACAGGGTCACCAGGCGATCAAGGTTTATGCATATACCCCGTAAAACTGGAGTAATCATGGTAAAGGCCCCTGTAACAGCAGGATGCCCTGGCAGGGCATCCCTGGTTCAAATCAACAAAGGAATAACTGACTGTTACTGAGTGGTTCGAAGGATATCGATCAGCTCTTTGCTGTACTTGTCAGCAGCAGCGTATTCATCCCAAAGGCCGGCACCCGCCTCTACCCAGGCTTTGCGGTCAGCTTCACTGGGCTCGGGGCTCCATTGCAGTCCCTTGGCTTCCATCTCGGCAATCGCTTCAGACTCCCACTTTTTAGACATGCGCAATTGCTCTTCGGCATGCATTTCAGTGGCTTTTCTAACAGCGGCCTGCAAGTCTTCAGGCAGTTTTTTCCAGGCACCATAGTTGACGATAATTGGCAACACCTGGGCGCCAGCCAGCGGCAGGCGGTACATGTACTTGGCAACTTCTACATGGTTACCATCACGGTGGTCGATCATATTACTGCCGATGGAACCGTCGATTACACCGGTTGCCAGGCTGGTGTAGATCTCGCTCCATGCGAGTGAAACAGGCGACGCTCCCAGGTTACGCAGGAATTTGCCATAGGCACCCGGTGCGCGGATCTTGAGTCCCTTGAAGTCTTCTACAGAATTAATGGGCTTCTTGGTTAATACGTATACCGGTGGCTGGATGTAAGGCTCGAGCCACACAAGGCCCTGTGCACCGTAAGCCTTGGTCAGAACCTTGTCCCACCCTTTGTTGCGAAACAGATCCTGCAACTTGGCTGGATCATCGGTACCACCCGGCAGGCCGATTTCCACGATACCCGCAGGCAACTCACCGGCATGCATGGACTGGAAAGGTGCGCCCATGGTGATAAGGCCCGACTTGACCGCAGACAGGAGCCCGCTGGTACCGACTCCTTCACCCGAGAAAAGTACCTGAACCTTGATACGGCCACCGGACAATTCTTCAATGTTTTTTGCCAGGTTTTCGTAGACATCACCGAAGGCGGTGCCCCGGCTATACAGGTTGCTGAAACGCCAGTTGAAATCGGCAGCGGAAACTTCCGTTGCAAGGGTTGCCAGGCCCAGCGTAATCGCCAGCGCGACAGTAATTAATTTGTTCTTGATGAATACAAACATGACCAACTCCTATGTTCTTTATAACTTGTTTATTATTTTTTTATTGATTTATTAGGTTTACCGTTTGAGGAAACGAACGCTGTTATCTTACCAACAAATTCATGAATTACTAACTAAAAATATATTCATGCACGGGTAATTCAGGTAATTCAGGTAATTCAGGTAATTCAGGTAATTCAGGTAATTCAGGTAATTCAGGTAATTCAGGTAATTCAGGTAATTCAGGTAATTCAGGTAAAAAAT
>CAMYIF010000085.1 GCA_947258415.1 uncultured Pseudomonadales bacterium | reverse complement strand
CTGCAGGGTATGTTCACCTGGCGCCAGCTCCAGTGTGGTTTCTGTCTGTCCACCGCCAAAGTGTATATAGTTGTTGTTACTGGGAATGGGTTGGTCCATATCGGGTAATTCGGCGTCTACGATCAGGTGGTGGTGCCCTGAGTTTTCATTCATGGTTCCGGCCGGGGCTACATCCATTCCCATCAATGAAAAGCTAATGGTGACTGGACTGGTAACAACGCTACCATCTGAGGGGACCACGAAATCTACTTGTGCATCGGCCGGGGCGGGCGTGCTGCCGGCTATACTGACTGTCGCAAATAACGAAAGCACAATCATTGTGAGTAATCTGGCCATAATATAACTCCTAATAAAGTGTCGGCAAAATAAGTATCTTATTTTTACGAACGTTGGCTATAAATGCAACAATAATACCAGCGGGGATGATCCGGATTGATTTGTATCATAATTCCGGCAAGTCGTCATTTGTGCCAAACCAGGAAATCGTTTGAGGAGTTTCGCTATTAGCTAGTGCTCTTATCTTGGCTGGTTACCCGGTAAATTCTGTTTTTCAGTCTATCCCCGGATTTTTGCATATAAACTCCAATTGATAGCGTGACCTTTTTTGTATGCCCAAAGCTGGTGTAAATATGGTCGGCACCTATACTCATTAATAGTGTTTGGGGATTGGGGTATCAGGTATAAGTGCGGCGCAGCTATCTGGCTAAATTATTGGTAATGATTATCGGACTGGTGCTGGTTTCACAGCTAGTGTCACTGATAACCGCGCGTGCCGTGATACGTGACACAGTGTTACAAAATGCACAGCGAGAAATGCAGGTTGGTAGTACGCTATTCAAACAGTTAATGCTCGAAAGGGAGGAGCGTTTGCTGGCAAGTGTAAAGTCTCTCGCGGCCAACGCTCAATTCATAAAAGCTTTTACCAAAGGCGACACATCCGGAATAAATGCGATTATCCAGGAATTTTCATCATCTAATAATTCTTCCTACAGAATGCTCGTTGACAATCGGCTGGTTTTTGCAACCGAGAATGTAGAAACGGCAGAGACTTTTCCATTCCCGAACCTGCTGAAAAGCACGAGCGATAAGGGCGTCGTTTTGGCTACCGAGGCGATTAACGGCCAAGCCTATCATTTGGTTGCCGCGAGTATAGAGTCAGGCTCACCAATCGGTTGGATAGTACTTGGTTTTGCGATTGACCCTGTGTGGGTTGAAAGCCTGAAAACACTTACCGGCCTCGATGCATCCTTTGTTTTAAAGGGAGCCGAGCCAGTCACAACATTGGACCTGCAGCCATATACTGACCTGGACAGCTTCATTGAATCGCCGGCTTTTCTTCCATTATCAAAGCTGTTAACAGCGCAATCATTCAATAATGACCAGGTGCTATCCCTGTATCTACCCTTGAGCGGTCAGGGAGAGACTTTTTCGGCGGTTCTGCACCTGCCGATGTCTGACATATTGGCTCCATACCACCGCATCAACGATCAACTTTTATGGTTAACCTTGCCAGTCGGCTTGATATCCATACTTATCGCCGGTTTTTTTGCCTTTAAGTTAACAAGATCGGTAAGCAGCCTGGCTGAGGCGTCACAACGTATTATCAAGGGTGATTACAAGACCAGGTTAAGCCTGGTTTCTGACGATGAATTGGGGCACCTGGCCAAGGCTTTCAATCAAATGCAAACGGCGATTGCCGAGCGGGAAGACAGTATTCTTTACCAGTCGAAGCACGATCATTTAACCGGGTTGACCAACCGGTTTTATGCAATGAAAAAACTGGAGAAAGTAATTCGAAAGGCACAACTCAACAATACCCGCATTAGCGTCATAGTCATTGACCTGAACCGTTTTAAGGCGATCAATGATTCGTTTGGTTATAAGGTGGGTGATTATGTGTTGCAGGCGGTTGCCAGGCGATTAAAGGCATCTGTAAAAGCTCAGGATACCGTTGTCAGGCTTAACGCCGACGAATATATGGTGATTCTTGGTGTTGGTGGCAATGAGCAAGCGATGGTTGTAGCTGACCACCTTTTAAACCGCCTGGCCTTGCCCATTGACCTTCAGGGCATGCAGATAGTACTCGAAGTCAATATTGGAATTGCGAGTTATACGGCAGATGCCAATACGCCGGAGATATTGATGCGGCGTGCTGACCTTGCAAAATTCAGCGCACAAAAGACGGGTGGGCATATTGCTGTGTACCAGGAAGGCGAGGATGAATTACACCTGCGAAGGCTGGAACTGCTGCAGGATTTCAGCGGCAGCCTGGACAATGATGATATGCAATTATTTTATCAGCCCAAGGTTGGCCTCAAGGACCCGGATGAACTCGGGGTAGAGGTTCTGGTACGCTGGTTTCATCCGGAATATGGTTATATTCTGCCCGATGATTTTGTCCCGCTGGTCGAAAGTTCCGGTAATATTTCGCAACTTACCCACTGGGTACTTGAGACGGCCATCTCGGAATTGGGTCGATGGGTTGCCAACGGTTGCATGCTGGACCTGTCGGTTAATATTTCTGTGCTCGATCTACTCGACGATGATCTGCCTGCCTACATCGCCTATATGCTAAAAAAACATGCCGTGCCTGCACACCTTCTTTGCCTTGAGATAACCGAAAGCTCGATCATGGAAGAAACGGATTGCGGTATGCTCATGCTGCAACGATTCAGGTCGATGGGCATTCGCTTGTCGATTGATGATTTTGGTACTGGCTTCTCATCCTTGTCGCAATTAAAGAAATTGCCTTTTGACGAGTTAAAGATTGACAAGTCATTCGTGCTCGACCTGGATCAAAATGATGATGACCCGGTGATCGTTCGGTCCACGATTGAATTGGGGCATAACATGGGTCTCAAGGTTGTTGCAGAAGGGGTTGATAGCGAGCCAGCGAAGCAAATTCTCTCCGATCTCGGCTGCGATATGATCCAGGGCCATCTATTGGCTAAACCCATGCCTTTGAGCGATTTCTCACAGTGGCTGTCTAGCCGAACTGGCAACACAAACTCTGTTCAGGAGTTAAAGACAAAAAGAACAGCTACACGCTAACAGATGGATATGCGCTGACTCAGTCATATTTTCCATTAAATAAAATACATTTGTATCTTCCTCATCAACCCCATGAAAAAGTAATCATTAAGACTAGATCTTATTGGTTATATCAATTCATTTCACAAAATATATACTCCTGTTTCCTGATTTAATATCAGCTGTTTGGAAGCCACGATAACAAGGAGTAAAAGCTTGAAAAAATATAACCTACTGACTCTATTCATAACCCTTGTATTAATGGCACCGGGGTTATCTTTTGCGAATGAATACTATGCCGAGATCACCAGGGTAAATATGAGCAAGGCACTTTTTGGGTCCAGCTATTCGATAAACGCAACAATCAAGAGTTCGGATAAGAATTGCGATCATTATGTAAATTGGTGGGAAGCAGTATCAGAGGACGGGAAGTTGTTATTCAGGCGCGTATTGGGCCACCCGCATTCCAAAGAACAGCCATTTACCAGGGGAGGTCATGCGAAGTCGATCAAGAAAGACACAGTTTTTTTTGTAAGAGCACACATGCACCCTTTCGGTTATAGCAACAAAGGGATGAAAGGGTCGGTTAAAACCGGGTTTGAATCAATCGAGATTCCAAATGGTTTTGCTACCAACCTTGCAGGCGAAGGTGAAATGCCCACTGGCTGCGATGGGTTCAGGGATTAAGTAGCAGTAAACAAATCTTTACAGATTTTCTCTGCTTCCAAAAATAAAAAAAACTAATTTTATAAAGGTAATTATCATGCCAGGTGCCACAAAAATATTTTCACGGACACTATATGTCGTCATATTGTTTTTCGCAGCTACATCAATAAGTTTTGCTAAACCGTTGAAAGCAGAGATTGTTGATCCTTCCTGGAATGGTACGTTGGTACCCAAAGGGCAGCAATGTGATCGTTTCGGGGGCAAAGGTTCTACACCAGAGATGCTGATCAGTGGGTTGCCAAAAGGTACAGAGATAGTTGTATTAGAATTTAGCGACAGGCATAGCAGGAGAATGAATAACGGTGGGCATGGAAGTATCGCAATGCTCGTTGAACCAAATGCGTCCGAATTGAAATTCCCTTCAGTAGCCGGGCATACTTTTACCCTTCCTCCGGGTGTGATTTTAGTGAGAGAACATAGAAATCCTGATTGGGATATTGCCGGTGCCTATATGCCACCTTGTTCTGGAGGAAACGGTAATTACTATTATGTGAAGGTAATTGCAGCCAAAATTAAAAATATTGAACGTAAAAAATTCAAAAAAATTAAATCCGTGAAATTGCCCATAGGAAGGTATTAATTAGTTCATTTCTGAAATAATTTGAAAAAGGGCGCAACTTATTGGCGGGATACGCGTTACCTGAATAATATTTGCGCTTCAATTCTCATATTTAATCACTGGAGTTATAGATCATATCCACGATTACAGTTAGCATCCTCTGGCATGAGTGCTTATTGCGAATTCGCCATCAATCATCCCGTTCACGGTCCCTACCATGACACCGAATACGGCTTTCCGGTGGAATCCGACAAGGTGCTTTTTGAGCGTCTTGTTCTTGAAATAAACCAGGCCGGGCTTTCTTGGGAATTAATACTGAAAAAGCGCGAGGGGTTTCGAAAGGCGTACGCCGGCTTCGATATAGACAGGGTTGCAGCCTTCGATGAAAATGACCGGGTTCGGTTATTAAATGATGCCAGCATTATCCGAAACCGCCTTAAAATAAATGCTGCGATTGAAAACGCCCGGAAACTCGTTGAACTGAGTGAAGATTTTGGCTCGTTCTCCGGTTGGCTGGATGCCCATCAGTCATTGTCGAAAGAAGAATGGGTCAAATTGTTCAGGGCCAATTTCAAGTTTACCGGAGAAGAAATCGTGGCTGAATTCCTGATGAGTACCGGGTATTTGCCAGGCGCTCATAAAAGCAGTTGCCCGGTTTATGATGCCATACTGGAGCGATCACCGCCTTGGGTTAAAAGCGCCAAATAAAAACCATTCAAACAGAAATTAAAATAAAAACAGGCGCTGCAATTATCAGAAATCGTGCAAATCTACTGATGGATTGATGCCACCCATTTTTTCTTGATTATTACAAAGTGAATGCTATGAAACGAGTACTGGTATCGAACGGCAACCCGATGGAGGCAGTTGTCGGGTTTTGTCGTGCAGTCAGGGTGGGCCCTTACATTTCCGTAGGAGGCACAGCGCCAGTAGATTCAGAAGGAAAAACGGTTGGCGCCGGTGACCCGGCAACACAGGCTCGAAGATGCCTTGAGATTATCAGGCAAGCATTGGAAAATGCGGGATCGGGCATGGATGATGTAGTCAGGACACGCGTTCTGTTGACCAATATTGATGACTGGGAAAAAGTAATTGAAGTCAGGGCTGAATATTTTAAAAACATCCGGCCGGTTGATACCATTATGCAAGTTTCCAGGTTTGTGAATCCAGAATGGCTTGTTGAGTTCGAGGCTGATGCTGTTATTTCGGATGGCACTGAACCAAAAACAGTCGGACCATAGCAAGAGATGACCGCGATAACCCGTTATAATATGCTCGTCAAGTGCCGCCAGCCAGCTCGTGTGGGCCTGGCACTTCAAGATTCGGGGTTTCAATTTGTTAGGCAATTATCACCCATGATCGGAACAGTAGCCGGCGACATCGTTTGCTCGGTTTATGAGCAGGAACAGATCAAGAGCCTGGCCTTTTGAGTGTGAAATATTTAGAGCTTGATAGTTACCCGCGTTCGGTTCCGCGCGCAGCATCACTGCGTCGTTTATATCGGCTTCATGCGAATCCAGGAAGATTATGAATCAACATGAATTGCTCTACGGTTACAGCAGTATTGCTATTGCGGCGGCGCTTTTTGCTGCGATAGTTATATTCAACGAACTTGGTTTTAGAGTCGGTCGGTACATCCAAACCCGGACTGATACTGAAGTCAAAGCGCTCACTGGCGCTATTCAGGCCAGCATACTGGGTTTATTGGCTTTATTGCTCGGTTTTACATTCAGCATGTCCATGCAACGCTTTGATAATCGAAGCATGGCCCTGATTGATGAGGCTAATGCAATTGGAACGGTCATGTTGCGCGTTCAATTGTTGCCGGAGCAATACCAGAATCAAGCCGACAGGTTGCTTCAGGATTATACGAGTTTACGGGTAGCCATTGGTCAACTGGATCTTACCCGGCTTGAGGAACGAAATGCCTTTAATAAGAAAATTGCCAGTCTGCAGAATGAACTATGGTTACTGGCAATATCGGCAACAAACGACGACCCGCGACCGGTAACTACAGGTGCCTTTGTTAAATCGCTTAATGATCTTATTGATAGCCAAGGCAAAAGAAATGCATTACTCCAGATGCAAGTTCCGGAAGTTGTATTAATTTTACTGTTTATTGTCTTTATCTCGTCTGGCGGAATAATGGGTTATTCATCAGGCCTGAGTGGCAAGCGTATTGTTGCGCCAATATCGTTGGTCTCTTTATTAATTACATTGATAGTTTTCATCATTATTGACCTCGACAGGCCAAAACGTGGTCTCATACAGGTAAATCAAAGTCTTATGACCGACCTTCTGCAAGTCGAGCGTTAGTAGATAAAAGCAATTGTACAAAGCATGGACAACTTCTCCCCATGATCGGAGCAATAGCAGGTGACATCATTGGCTCGGTATACGAGCACGAACCAACCAGGAGCAAGGATTTTCCGCTATTCGATCAACAATGTCGGTTTACCGATGACACGGTCCTGACCGTCGCAATTGCAGCCGCAATCCTGGGTGATCGCGACTATCGGAATAAAGTCAGGAAGTTTGGTAATAAATACCCGGGTGCCGGTTACGGTGCATCCTTTTACAAATGGCTGCGTGAAGAAAACCCCCAACCTTATAACAGCTGGGGAAACGGGTCGGCGATGCGGGTGAGTCCGATTGGGTTCGCATTCGATTCCTTGCAGGAAGTACTGGATGAGGCCGCGCGGTCGGCTGCGATATCCCACAACCATCCCGAAGGTATTAAAGGAGCCCAGGCTACGGCGGCGGCAGTTTTCCTTGCGCGCACAAACACAGGCAAATCGGCGATAAAGAGTGAGGTTGAAGCGCGATTCGGCTATGACCTTTCCCGTTCGCTCGCTGAAATTCGGCCCGGCTACAGCTTTGACGTTTCCTGCCAGGGATCGGTACCTGAGTCAATTATTTGTTTCCTCGAATCAGAGTCCTACGAGGATGCCATCCGCAATGCTGTATCACTGGGTGGCGACAGCGATACCATGGCCTGCATTTGCGGCGGGATTGCCGAGGCTTATTATGGCCATGTACCGCAACCAATTATTGACCGGGTAAAGGACTTCCTGACAGCGGATCTTTGGGAAATTACCAATGAGTTTCGCAGGCGTTACGCTATCATTTGACCGGGGCGCTGAATGAATACCTGCAGCGAAACCTGGTTGCATCCCCTTTTTACAGCGACCTGGTTTAAATTAATTACATTTGAAAAGAAGAAAATAATATCTGCCGGGGTCGAAAGGCCGAAGGATAAAATATCAACAGGGTTTTCAATATATGATTATCATCAGAAAAATATCCGTACTGATGTCTTTTTGCCTTGTACTCGGGTTTTCCGGGTTAACAAGTGCTGACTCTGAATGGAAGTTGCGCAAGGATAAGGACAACATACAGGTTTATACCAAAAAAGTTGAGGGCTCTTCTCATGATGTCGTGATGGCGGTAACTGTCCTGGAAGGCGTCTCATTGAATTCTCTGGTTGCGTTAATTGAAGACGTTGCCGCCTGTAAGGATTGGGCCGACAGGTGCGCCGAATCTTATGTTCACAAGCGTTTAAGCGAAACCGAAGCCTATGTCTATACCCATAACGCGATGCCTTTCCCGGTAAAGGACAGGGATGTGTTGGCGCATGTTACCTGGACCCAGGATCCGGTCACCTTCGAAGTGGTTATGAGCAGCCAGGCAACAACCGGTTTGATGGATGAAGTTAAAGGCAGGTTGCGCCTGGTTAAAGCCATGGCCAAGTGGCGTTTCAAACCCCTGGCGTCCGGCGCGATTGAAGTCAGCAACGAGGCCCATATAGATCCCGGTTCCAGTTTACCCGGGTGGATTACCAATTTGCTTCTGGTGGATACACCCTACCAAACCATGAAGTCATTTGCCGCTGAAGTTGCCAAGCCCAAATACCGGAATGCCACTATTGCATTCATCGAGGAGCCATCCTGCGAACGGCAGTCTCACTGCTAGACAATCATATTGGTCAAAATTCCAGCTACCGCTTAACCCGATACTCTATACAGTATTATCCAATTCAGATATCTGGCGGTGTCTTAATCGCATTGTGGTTGAAAATAAATTTCCTGAAACTAATGCGGCATTGAATGTGTAAAAGTCAGTAAATCAGGGTAGAATTTCTGTCTGCCATTAAGAAACTTATGATAAATAAAGGGAAGGGGGGACGACACAATGCAGAAGAGATTAGAACGTTTAAAGAGCATACCAATTTTTGAAAAACTTAATGATGCTGATCTTCAGTTATTTGCGGATGCTTTTCAGAAAAAAGAATTTGATAAAGGTGATTATCTCTACCAGAGGGGTGAGCCACGAAAAAACATGTATGTCATTCTCTCCGGAGAAGTCGAAATCCTGAAAGGTGCCGAAGGCGAGGCGGTATTTAACAAAAGCCCCACACTGGCCAGGCACGTATTGAGTTCCGTAGCACACACAGTCGCCTATCGATTGAAAACAGCCAATTACTCGCGTTCTGGCGGAGTCTTGCTTGATGACCGCGCTTCGACACGCATGGAACATGATCTGCTGGGTGATCGAAAAGTGCCTGGCGATGCTTATTACGGTGTGCAAACACTGCGAGCCATGGAAAACTTCAAGATTACCGGCACCGTGGTCGGCGATTACCCTAATTTTGTCCGGGCTTTCGCCATGGTCAAAAAGGCCTGCGCAATTGCCAACAATAAGCTCGGCTACCTGGAAGATGGCATCCTTGATCCAATCTGTCTGGCCTGTGATGAGTTGATTGACGGTGCGCTGCATCATCATTTCCAGGTCGATATGATCCAGGGTGGAGCCGGCACCTCTACCAACATGAACGCCAACGAGGTGATTGCCAACCGTGCGCTGGAAATAATGGGGCACAAGAAAGGCGATTATAAAATCATCAACCCGAACAATCATATCAACCTGGCTCAATCGACTAACGATGCCTATCCCACAGCGATCAAGGTTGCCATGTTACTTAGCTATGGTGAAGCAGTGACTGCCTTGAAGAAATTATCCGGTGCATTCAAGGATAAAAGCCTCGAGTTCGGTGATATGATCAAAATGGGTCGGACCCAGTTACAGGATGCTGTTCCGATGACACTCGGTCAGGAATTTCATGCATTTGCTTCAACCATTAGCAGCGATATGGATCGACTTGAAGCGATAGCACAGGAATTCTGCTCGATTAATATCGGTGCAACTGCAATCGGTACAGGTATCAACTCGGATCCCGATTACCCGCCTTTGGCTTGCAAGGCATTGTCCGATATTTGCGGCCATAAGCTGCATGTCGCCGAGGATTTGATCGATGCGACCACCGATATGGGCGCGTTTATCTCTTTCTCCGGGGTACTGAGACGTGTTTCCATTAAACTATCCAAGGTATGCAACGACCTGCGTTTATTGTCAAGCGGCCCCCGCTGTGGCCTGCGCGAAGTCAATTTACCGGCCATGCAACCCGGTTCCTCGATCATGCCTGGCAAGGTTAACCCGGTTATTCCGGAAGCGGCCAACATGGTTGCCATGCAGGTGATTGCCAACGATCTCTGTGTCACCATGGCCACCGAAGCCGGTCAGTTACAGCTCAACGTATTTGAACCCGTGATTGTCTACAATCTGCTGCAATCGGTGCGCATGTTGACCAAGGCATGCGATTTGTTAAGGGAAAAATGCGTGGAGGGTATTACCGCCAACGCCGATCACTGTCGGGAACAGGTCGAAAACAGTATTGGTATTATTACCGCCCTTAACCCCTACATCGGTTACCAGAACTCCACGGCTATCGCCAAGGAAGCGCTTGATACCGGTGGCAGTGTCGGCGCGTTGATTCTTGAAAAAGGATTAATGACCAAAGAACAACTGGATGACATCATGAAACCTGAAAACATGACAAAACCCAGAAAAATGAAATGATCGGTTGTTATCTCCTCGACTAACGCAGTCGGTGAGATAACCTGGTATTTTGGAATAAGTACAAAAAAGCGCAGTGCTGAATGATATTCAAGACTGCGCTTTTTTATTGCCCCTTTAGTGTGATTTAAAGCAGTGACTAAAGAATGGGCGTGTTTAACAGGTTTTAAACCCTAATCCATTATTGGTTTATTTTCCTTTGAATACCGGTTTTCGTTTTTCGATAAAAGCAGTGACTGCTTCATGGTGATCCTCGGTATTGTGGCATAAACCCTGGTAATAACCGCAAGCATCGAGAAACTTTTCAAGCGTATCATCGTAGGCAGTTTTCATCAGGTGCTTGGCATATCGCAATGCCTGCGGCGGCTTTTGGGCAAACGTACGGGCCAGTTCCATGGCTCTGGGCATTAACTGGTCAGCCTCTAGTACTTCCATCACTATGCCCAGCTCTTTTGCCTCGGCAGCATCAATGACCCTGCCGCTAAAGGTTAACTCTGCGGCTCGTTGATATCCGATCAGGCGTTGCAAATACCAGGCGCCACCGTCACCGGGAACAATCCCCAGGTTGACGAAGGTTTCGCCCATTTTCGCATTGCTGGCGGCGAGTCGAATGTCACACATCAAGGCCAGGTCAAAACCGGCGCCAATCGAGGGACCGTTGATCGCCGCGATAACCGGTACCTCAATGGTATCAATGGCCAAAGGGATGCGCTGGATACCCTCACGATACTGGCGCTGAACGGTTTCCACGTCGCCACCGAAAGTGCCCTGGCGGTCGCGCATATCCTTAATATTGCCACCGGCTGAAAACGCCGACCCGGCACCGGTGATAATCAACGCCGAAACCTCCGGGCAGGCATTGACCCAACTAGCTGCATCGACAATATCATCGGTCAGGTTGGTACCCGTAAGAATATTACGCACGTCGTCACGGTTGAGCGTGAGGACCGCGACGCGGTCCTCGAGTGTTAATGTTGCATCGACGAGTTTGGGTAGGGTAGTGTCATTCATTAGTGGTGTCCCTTCTTAGGCTTGTCTGATTGGAGAATGACACGCGCGTCCAGCAAGCAGTAGTCATTGGCACGTGCCAACACCGGGTTAAGATCAAGCTCGTCAATTTCAGGGTGGTTCAGGCACAGGTTTGAAACTGAAACCATCAGCTGGGTCAATGCGTCAAGATCCGCAGCCGCTTGTCCGCGTACTCCGCCCAGGACTTTACTGGCTTTTAGCTCGCTGAACATTTCGCGCGCATCTGCTTCGGTAACCGGCAATGCCCGGAACGAAACGTCTTTCAGTACTTCGACGAAGATACCGCCCAGACCAAACATCATAACCGGACCGAATTGCGGGTCATTGGTTACGCCGATGATCACTTCGACACCGCCTTTACTGACCATGGGTACCAATATGACACCATGGATATCAGCGTTGGCGTCGTACTTCTTGGCACTGGCGATGATAGCGTCGTAGGCGGCCTCAAGCTCATCGTTCTTCAGGTTGAGTTTCACGCCGCCTGCATCGGTTTTGTGCAGTATGTCCTTGGATACAATCTTCATAACCCAGCGCTTGTCATCACCGGCCGGAACCGACTTCAGGTCTTCCTTGCTACGGATCACGATCGGTTTGACAGCGTCGGCTCCATAAGCGACAAGCGCATCCATGCCTTCGTATTCATACAAGGAGTCCCTATCCTCAGCTTTGGCCTGGTTGATCAATTGGCTAGCCTCATCCGATTTGGCCACGGAAGAAGTAGTTTTCCTCGCTTTTAGTCGTTTTTGCGCGGTGCTGTAGTCGACTGCGGCCGCCAGACACTGTGACGCCACGTTGAGCGAATGGAAAACAGGCACGCCAGCCTTGTGCAGATTCATCAGCGGTTTCGTGTGCATGGGTTCATAAAGGCTGTGCAGCAGGATAGGTTTACCCGATTTTTTCATAATCTCGGGTAGACGTTTAGCGGCTTTGAGCTCGGCATCCAGAAGGGCTTCATTGAAGCGCACCGCATAACCGCCAAAAAGACCGCAGACCAACAATGCATCAACATTAGGATCATCCAGCATGATCTGGGCGCAATCGGCAAATACTTCAGGATTACTATCGGTGCCACCGGCGACATCTACCGGGTTACCAACCGCGGCAGCGGCGGGCAATATACTGCGTAATGCAGCCTGGGATTTTTCACTCAGGGTCGGGATGTTCAATTTCAGGGCGTCGAGGCAATCGGCAGAAATAGCCGCGTGGCCACCACCATCAGCCAGTACGGCGATGTTTTTGCCCTTCAATGGTAATTGCCCTGAAATCATTGAAAGCGTTTCGGTAATGGGCAATATCTCATCAGAGCGATCGACCAGTGTGATACCGGCCTGTTTCATCACACCCTCGGCCAGGGAATAACTGCCAGCCAGCGCGCCGGTATGGGAAAGCGCCGCTTTTTGGCCCGCTGCGGTACGCCCCGATTTATAAAGCACGACCGGTTTTTCAGCACATACCTTGGCGGCGGTTTCCAGGAACTCGCGCCCGCTTTTCAGGCCTTCGACATAACCGACAACAACTTTGGTCGCCATGTCCTTGAGGTAATAATCAAGGTACTCGTGAAATTGAATATCCGACTCGTTACCGACGCCGACATAGGTTGAGAAACCCAGTTTATCCAGGGTGCCTTCGACTACCAGTGCCAGGGCCATATTGCCTGATTGCGACAGCAGGCCGATAGGGCCTTTCTGTAAATTGCGATAACCAACGATATTGGCTCCCACCGTAGTATTGAAAATACCCGACGTATTGGGACCTACCAGCCTTACGTTAAACTCTTTTGCGGCTTCGACCATTAAGCGCTGGTATTCGGCTCCTTCCGGGCCGGACTCGGAAAATCCGGAGGCCAGCACCACGGCGCCTTTTATGCCTTTCATGCCACAAGCGCGGACTATATCCGGCAGGGTTTTGGCAGGGGTGCAAATTAACGCCAGGTCAGGTATCACGGGCAGGGCATCTATGGAAGCATAGCAATCCAGGCCACGAATGGAGGTTTCTTTGGGGTTGATTGGAAAAATGGCACCATGAAAACTGTTATCAACCAGCGTGCGTATCGCCTGGTTGCCGCGCTTGGTTGGATCCGAAGAGGCGCCAACGATGGCAATAGAGCCGGGTTCTAAAACGGGATGTAGTGGACTTGTCATTATTTTTTCCTCTAGCGTCGGAAGTTGGGTTTACGTTTTTCTTTGAAGGAATCGACACCCTCCTGCCAATCAGCAGTCGTGGTGCAAAAGGTCATTCCCTCAAGTTCGAAGCGCAAAGTAGACTCGTAGTCACGGTCACTTGATGCGTTTAATTGCTCCTTGGCCAATGCCATTGATGTAGGTGCACCATCTGCCAATTGTTGGCAAAAGGCTTTGACGCCTGCATCAAAATCTTCATCCGGGAAAGAGCGGTTAGCCATACCCATACTAACTGCATCCGGACCCTTTATCTTTTCGCCAAAAAAAACCAGTTCCCTGGCTTTTGCAAGGCCAACCAGTCGCGGCAGGGTATGGGTAACACCGCCACCCAGGAAGGTTCCTATGCCTATTTCCGGGAAGCCAATCTGGGCAGAATCCTTCATGAGAATAAAATCTGAGGCAACGGCAATTTCAGCACCGGCTCCAAGGGCATAACCGTTTACGGCAGCAACCACGGGTTTGGACATTTTCTGGATGGTCAGGCAAAGGTCCTGTTCACCCGCCAGGTACTGCCGACGCTGGTAAGCCGTTCGAGTGGCAGCGCCGTGTGCTTTCATGTCGGCCCCGACGCAGAAGGCGCGGCCCTCACCGGTAATGACGACCATGCGTGCGTCGTCATCATTTTCCAGGTCCTGTAAAAGCTGGCGCAGTTCAGCGTAAAGTCCTTCGGTGACTGCATTGAGTCGATCGGGCCGGTTCAGACGAATTTCGGCGACCCCTTCTTTTAACGAATACAGAATATTTTCAAAATTAGTAGCCATATTACTCCTCCAATTCTTGATGAACTTTTTATAATTCTTTAGTGGTTAGGAAAACAGGATTACCTGTGTTGCTATAGTAGTTTTATTAAGTCGCAACACGCCGATAAGTGAGTATCAAGATACCACTTACAATGGCGGAAATAAAGCCGCGAAGAACCCTGTAAAATGGGCCATTTTAAAAGCGTTGATATAAATCAGGAAAGGGTGCTAATTGGCAGAGATTATGCAATTATTAACCCATATTATTATTGACTAATTTAGTATTGATTGTATGAATCTTTCGAGTATAGACCTCAACCTGCTGGTTTACCTGGACGTGCTTCTGCGAGAAAAAAACGTTACCCGGGCCGCGCATCACCTGGGTATTACTCAGCCGGCCATGAGTAATGGCTTGCGCAGGTTGCGTAACCTGTTTGACGACCCCTTGCTCATCAGGACCAGCGGCGGGATGACTGCTACCGAGTATGCACTATACCTGCAACCCCTGATCCGGGATATTCTGGCCGGCGTTGAAATAGCCGTTCAGCCCCAAAAGGCCTTCGACCCGGGAAAAAGTGACCGCGTATTCAGGATTATGGCCAGTGATTACGGTGAGTCCACCCTGTTACCTTCGATCCTGGCGTGCCTGCATGAAACGGCACCCCAGGTGACACTGGATGTTTTAACGCCCAGTGATGTCAGTTTCCCCGACCTGGAGCAGGGCAAAGTAGACATGGCCATCAATCGTTTTGATGAGCTGCCCTTGTCATTCCATAAAATCAACTTGTGGAAAGATGATTTTGTTTGCCTGATGAGCAAGGAAAATCCTTTTATTGATAATTTCACACTGGATAATTATTTAAAGGCGCAACACATATGGGTCAATAAAACAGGCATGGGCGTTGGTGTGGGTATGAATCCGGCTGACCGGCTTCGTCTGGGTCGTGTTGATGAAGCGCTCGATGCCATTGGCCAGAAACGCGAGATAAGGGTTTTTACCCGTCACTACCAGGTTGCACGCTTGCTGGCCAAGCAGAAGCACCTGATTGCCACATTGCCGGCAAGGGCGGCATTTACGGATTCATGGAGTAATTCACTGGTCGCGCTGAAGCCGCCTTTCGAAATAGCTCCCATATCCTTGACTATGGCGTGGAGTCCCTTGCTGCAACATAATTCCGGTCACAAGTGGATGCGACGCCTGATCGCTAAAAAAGCAAAAGAAGTCACTGTGAAATTATAAAAACAACAAATAACCTGTCGTAATATATCAGGAATAATAGCAAAAACCCTGGTTGTAAAGTTGGCATAACAGGGAGGTCGATTCCGGATTCTGTAAAAAAATCGCAAGTTCGCTGGCGGCAATCGAGGTTGATGAACAAAGGCATTTTATACAGGGCAGTGTCGAGTTGGGTGTATTAAAACACCGCCCATTGATATAAAAACCGATCGCATCGTTTTTTTCGATGTAGGCAAACCGCGCGCCTTCATTCCAGTGAAAATTACCGGCGTGAGTGAGCATTGCGATAAATTGTTCAGTATCCAGGGGTTTTTCGGGAAGGATTTCTTCGCCCGGATTTTTTTCTTCGGTAACATATTCGCCCAGCCATTGCGCGATGGCCTCACGGTTACTAACCTGGTCCAGCAGGATCTGTTGCATTTTATCGATAGCCTGCTCGCTTATTTCACCCGGGTTATCCTGAAGTAATAAGTCCGTATCCTGGTAACGTTGATGGGCACTTAAGCGCTGTCCCTGAAAAAAACTGAACTCACCCAGGATTTCGTTGAAACCAGGCGCCCTGAAACCGACTGAGTATGTTGTGCTGTGACCGCAGGCAACGCCGTAATGGGCATATTGGGGCGGGATATACAGAACATCGCCGGGATTAACAAGCCAGTCATCGGTTACCTGGAAATCCCTGATGATGCTTAATTCCAAACCGGTAACCAGTTCGGTGCTGGCATCGCACTTCTGGCCGATTTCCCAGCGTTTTTTGCCTGCTCCCTGTAGCAGGAAGACGTCATACTGGTCAAAATGCGGGCCTGCCGAGCCTGCATCTGGTGAATAACTGACCATGACATCATCGATTCGCCAGTTCGGGATAAATCGAAAATAATCGAGCAGTCGATAAACGTCGGCGACGTATTGATCGACGCCCTGGATATGCAGGGTCCAGTGGCTATCGGGAAGCGCTTCCAGGGCTGATGCCTCAAAAGGTCCCTGTTGCAGTTGCCAACCTGGTGCTTCAGGGTTTTTAACTTCACGGGTTTCAACGATGAGACGTGACTCGACCTGTTCATCGCAGGCAAGACCGGCAATTTCATCTCTCGTCAATGGATCCATAAAGCCGGGTAGGGCCTGCCGGATAAGCAAGGGTTTTTTCTGCCAGTAATCTCGCAGGAATTGCTCGGCCGAAAACGGGCCAAGCGCAAAGCGTGGCGGTTTCACTCTGGTTATATGTCCGGGTTCAGGATGCTCAGATTTCCCTGGCTTGCTGCACGGCATTTCCCGTGTAGTTCGACGGGGTTAACTGTTTTAAATCTGCCCTGGCTTGCTCAGGAATTTGCAGGGTATCGATGAATGCTTGCAGCGCTTCCTTACTGATGTTCTGCGAGCACATCCCAGCAGTTATCAAGGTCGGCGTTCATCGCATTGGCATTGAGTTCAAGTTTGCCAATACCTTTTAAGGTTGACTCGTAGGCGATTAAACTATGGCCGAAGCCGACCCCCAGGTTCCTGAGTACCGTGGAATCGGTTAAATCGCGCTGCCACCGGGAGATGGGAAGCTTGCTGGCCAGGTGGGAGAATATGGCGTTGGCCAAGCCCAGGTTCCCTTCGGAATTTTCAAAGTCAATCGGGTTAACCTTGTGCGGCATGGTAGAGGAACCGACTTCTCCGGCCACGGTTTTTTGCCTGAAATAGCCCAGGGAAATATAACCCCAGATATCACGGTCAAAATCGATCAAAATAGTATTAAAACGCGCCATGGCGTCGAACAGCTCGGCGATATAGTCGTGCGGTTCTATTTGCGTGGTATAGGGGTTCCAGCTCAGGCCCAGTGATTCGACAAAAGTCCTGCTCATCGAGGGCCAGTCAATCCGGGGGTAAGCCGAAAGATGGGCATTATAATTACCCACCGCGCCGTTAATTTTTCCCAGCAGGGGAACCGCCTGGACCTGTTCATGTTGACGCCTTAACCGGTAAACGACATTGGCCATTTCTTTACCCATAGTCGTCGGTGAGGCGGGTTGCCCGTGAGTACGCGCCAGCATGGGGCAGTCGGCATAATCAAGCGCCAGTGTTTTAATGCTGTCGATGACAGCCGACATCAGGGAACCGGTTGCCTCGATACCCGCCTTGAGCATCAGAGCATGGGACAGGTTATTGATGTCTTCAGAGGTGCAGGCAAAATGAACAAACTCATTGGCCGATTGTAACTCGGGGAACGCATCGGCTTTTGCTGCAAATCGTTCCTTGATGAAATATTCGATGGCCTTGACGTCGTGGTTGGTGGTTTTTTCAATGTCCTTGATGCGCCGGGCGTCCTCAAGGCTGAAATTATCGACTAATTCGTTAAGAAAAGTGTTGGCCGCATCGCTGAATGCCGGTACTTCCTTGATCTGTGACTCGAATGAAAGTTGCTGAAACCATCGAATTTCCACCATCAGCCGATAACGCATCAGGCCATATTCGCTGAAGATGCTTCGAAGTGCCCCGGTTTTGTTACCATACCGGCCATCGACGGGTGATACGGCGGTGAGCGCAGTTAAATCCATTGAAAGTTACCTGTCATATATGCCCATAAAATGCGCTGCAATCATACACCAAATATTGTCGTTAGCGCAGCGATAAATATTGGCTTTCCGGGCAGACGCAAGAGTCAGGCGAGGGTATTGACTGTATTGAGCAATTGCTTGGTGTTAAGCATCAGGTGCCAGCGTTTGCCGCCTGCCTGTCGCCACAACAGTGCCGAACGAATACCCGCCAGTAATATGGCCCTGATCTTATCCACGTTGCGCTGGTTTTCAAGGTGTAACTGGTTGCCGCTTACCTGTATTCGAAACCGGAACTGGCTGATCGTATCCTGGTAGATGCTGGCCAGACCGGATAGCATGCGGTCATGGGTTATTTCGAAATGATTTTGATTTTCAACAAGCTGCTCAAGGCGACTGCGTAACACAGCCATCATATCCTTATCATTTAACAGCTTGCCCTGAAGGTTGATTAATCCCAGGACGTATCGGAGCACATCTGAATTAAGCGTCTTTTTCTTATCTAACACCAGTTGCAACTGTGAGAAACCAAGGGACAAACCCGGCAGGTAATTCGCCTGGCCGTTAAAAATATCCTCGATCGATTCGGGGTCGAGTTTAAAAATGCTGCCAATGCTGGTTTCAATGTTTTCTTCGGGTGCTGTACCTGTTTTTGCCAATTGGTCGACAATAGCGGCTGCCTGGAACAGTCCGGCCAGGGCAATACTTTCTTTATAGGACTGTTCATCGGACAATGAAAATAACATCAGATATTCATACCCTTTTTTATTGCATGTGTGATGATTCCGCCGCCCAGACAGGTATCACCATGATAAAACACCGCCGATTGACCGGGGGCAACCGCACGTTGTTGCTGGTCAAATGTCACCCTGTAACCCGATGATGAAGCAGTGATAGTGCAGGCCTGGTCCTTCTGTCGATAACGAATTTTTGCGCTGCATCGAAACGGCAATGAAGGGCCATCGTTGTTGATCCATTGTATCGATTCCATGGTTAAACCCGTTGCAAAGAGCAACGGGTGATCGGCACCTTGTGCAACAATCAAACGATTATTTGCGAGGTCTTTTTGCACAACGTACCAGGGCGCTTCCGGTTGCCCCTTTATACCACCGATACCCAGGCCCTGTCTCTGGCCAATGGTATGGTACATAAGTCCCTGGTGCATGCCCAGCACGTCACCTTCAGGGGAGACGATATCACCGGGTTTCGCGGGTATATACTGTTCAAGAAAATCCTTGAAGCGCCGCTCACCGATAAAACAGATACCCGTACTATCCTTCTTGTCATGGGTAATCAGGCCGTGTTCAAGGGCTAGCTGGCGGACGGCAGGTTTTTCAAGCTCCCCCAGGGGAAACAGGGCCTGCGACAGTTGTGTCTCGGCGACGGCGTGTAAAAAATAGCTTTGGTCCTTGTTTTGATCCAGCCCCCTAAGCAGTTGTGTTTTACCGTTATGGCGCTGCAACCGTGCGTAGTGCCCGGTGGCAATAAAATCTGCACCCAGATGTTGTGCGTATTCCAGGAATGCCTTGAACTTGATTTCACGGTTGCACAGGATGTCCGGATTCGGGGTTCGACCGGCCTTGTACTCGTCCAGAAAATGCTCGAAAACGTTATCCCAGTACTCGGCGGCAAAATTGGCCGTGTGCAGTTTAATCCCGAGCCGTACGGCTACGTTCTGCGCGTCCTGCAGGTCCTCCTTTGCCGTGCAGTATTCGGTGCCATCGTCTTCGTCCCAGTTTTTCATAAACAGGCCTTCGACCTGATAGCCCTGCTGCTGCAAGATCAGAGCTGCGACTGAGGAATCGACACCGCCGGACATACCAACAATGACACGGGTTTCTGAGTTATTCATTTTTTAAAAAGCATTGCAGGAGCACAGGATTATAAAAATTGTTGCTATTCTAACGGTGAAATCACACCGACTCAAAACTTCCATGATAAAAACCGGGCCTTGGTGCATCGTAATAATGCCAGCATGAAATGATAAATAACGGGCTTTATGGAACTAGCGGATTGTGGAAATGCTGTCCAGCGAAATGCATTTACCTGATTGGCAATCTTCGATGCAACGAATAACCAGCGGGCTGCGAAGCCTGTGTTGCTGTTTCCTTAATTCATCAAGGCTAAGCCAGACAGGCCCGATGATGCCTTTATCGAGGGTATAATTCTTGTCGTATTCAAGCGCTGTGGCCTTGAAGCAACATCGAAAATAAGTGGTATTATTGGTTTCTGATGTGTACAGGTAAAAACCGACCAATGCATCAATACGTACGTGCCAGCCGGTTTCCTCCAGGGTTTCCCTGGCCGCAGCCTCGGTTAATGATTCATCTTCTTCCAGGTGACCAGCCGGTTGGTTATAAACTTTTACACCGTGAGAAAACTCTTCGACGATCAGGTACTTCCCTGATTGCTCAACAATGGTTGCGACAGTCAGGTGAGGGTACCAGTTTGAGTTCATGTTGATCGCCTTTTTATTTATTGAAAACGCGGAGTATTATCCTGCCGGACATCGGGTTTTTTATATTGCAATTCAAGCCACTGGCCCGGCGCCAGGGAGCCCAGTGACCATTTGCCGATGGCTATACGCACCAGCCTCAGTGTGGGGAAACCGGTCGCTGCCGTCATGCGCCTTACCTGTCGATTTCTGCCTTCGGTAATTTTAATCTCAATCCATGAGGTTGGAATACAGGCGCGATATCTTACCGGTGGAACACGTTCGTGTAATGCCGGTTCCTCGATGCGCTTCACTTTGGCTGGCCGGGTTAGCCCGTCTTTTAGCCTGACGCCCTGTCTCAGATGATCGATGGCGCTATCGGTAATTTCACCTTCTACCTGCACGAGATAGATTTTCTCCAGTTTGTGGCGCGGATGACTGATCCTGTGCTGAAGTCCACCGTCATCGGTGAGCA
>CAMYIF010000084.1:8937-11516 GCA_947258415.1 uncultured Pseudomonadales bacterium | reverse complement strand
AGCGTGGAATTGAAGGCAAAATCCTAACTGCGCAATTTGCCCGTGAACAAAAAATCCCTTATTTGGGTATTTGTCTTGGTATGCAGGTTGCTGTGATTGAGTACGCACGCAATGTTGCCAACCTCGCTGGTGCACACAGCACAGAATTCCAGAAGAATTCACCCCATCCGGTCATTGCCCTGATAACCGAATGGGTTAGCCAGGATGGCTCTGTTGAAAAACGTGATGAGCAGTCAGAACTTGGCGGTACCATGCGCCTGGGTGGCCAGGTGTGCTACCTAAGGCCTGGATCGATTGCACGTGAATGTTACGGCAAAGACCAAATTGTTGAGCGTCATCGCCATCGTTATGAAGTCAACAATAATTATGTCCAGCAATTGGAGCAGGCCGGCTTAAGGATAGCAGGCACTTCTTTTGATAACAGCCTGGTGGAAATGGTCGAGGTTGCCGATCATCCCTGGTATGTTTCCTGTCAGTTTCATCCGGAATTTACCTCTACGCCACGCGAGGGGCATCCATTATTTACCGGTTTTGTCACTGCTGCGATCCAACGGCACCTGCAGAATAATAATTAGTTTTACAGGCAATAAACACGTAACCTGAATCAACAAACTGCCTGAAAATTGCGAATTAATCGGAAGTTAAAAAATAAATGAGTCAGAAAGTAATACAGGTTGGTGATATCAGCATGGCTAATCATCTACCCTTTGTTTTGTTTGGCGGAATGAATGTCCTCGAATCAAGGGATATTGCCATGTCGGTTGCAGAAGCCTATGTGCAGATTACCCAAAAACTCAATATACCTTACGTTTTTAAAGCCTCTTTTGATAAAGCCAATCGTTCATCAATCAATTCCTACAGAGGGCCGGGCCTGGATGAAGGCCTGAAAATTTTTGAAGAAATCAAGTCCACCTTTTCGATTCCCGTCATTACCGACGTTCATGAACCCGAGCAGGCAAGGCCGGTTGCTGAAGTGGCCGATATCATCCAATTGCCGGCTTTTCTGTCCAGGCAAACGGACCTTGTAATTGCGCTGGCCAAAACCAGGGCGGCTATCAACATCAAGAAAGCCCAGTTCCTGGCGCCGCACGAAATGCAGCATATACTGAAAAAATGTGAGGATGCCGGCAATTCCCGCCTCATCCTCTGCGAGCGCGGCTCCAGTTTTGGATATAATAACCTGGTCGTTGATATGCTCGGTTTCGGCATCATGAAAAACTTCGGATACCCGGTCTTTTTCGATGTCACGCATTCATTGCAATTGCCGGGGGGTCGCTCTGATTCGGCCGGCGGACGACGCGCCGCAGTGACCGAACTGGCGCTTGCCGGAATGTCACAGGGAATAGCCGGTTTGTTCCTGGAAGCTCATCCAAATCCGGAAAAAGCCAAGTGCGATGGTCCCTGTGCACTCAGGTTAAGCCAGCTTGAACCATTCCTGGCCAGGGTGAAGGCGCTTGATGATTTGATTAAAAGTTTTAAACCTTTGGATACGGCTTGATTCAAGCCAGGATATTGAAACCGAAGCAGCTAGCCAATAATAACCATTGATGATCCCCAATAATTATAATGGAGCTTATCTTGAAGACTGAAATTGTAGACATAAAAGCAAGAGAAATACTCGATTCCCGGGGTAACCCGACCATCGAAGCCGATGTGATTCTTGGCAGCGGCAAGGTTGGTACAGCGTGCGCACCCTCGGGTGCCTCTACGGGCACTCGTGAAGCCCTGGAATTACGCGACAAGGACCCAAAGCGCTATAACGGCAAGGGCGTGCTGACCGCGGTGGGCAATGTCAACGTGCAAATCAGGGAAGCACTTATAGGGCAGAATGTCACCAAACAGGCGAAGATTGACCAGATAATGATTGATCTTGATGGCACCGAAAACAAGTCGAACCTGGGGGCTAATGCTATCCTGGCGGTATCTCTCGCGGCTGCAAAGGCAGCGGCAGAAGCAAAGGGAGTACCCCTTTATGAGCACATAGCCGCTATCAATGGCACTCCGTCCGAGTATTCAATGCCGGTACCCATGATGAATATCATTAACGGTGGAGAACATGCGGACAATAACATTGATATCCAGGAATTCATGATTCAGCCAGTCGGGGCGCCCACCTTTGAGGAAGCGCTACGATGTGGCGCAGAGATTTTCCATGCACTGGCCAAAGAGTTGAAAAGTCGTGGCCTGAGTACGGCCGTGGGCGATGAAGGCGGGTTTGCACCGAACCTGCCAACCAATATGGCAGCACTGGAGGTGATCAGCGATGCGATTGCCAAGACTGGATACAAACTGGGAACAGATGTGACCCTGGCGCTGGATTGTGCCTCATCGGAATTTTATAAAGATGGTTGTTACGATATGAAGGGCGAAGGTCAAAAATTCAGTTCGGACGAATTCTCCGATTACCTGAAAGAATTATGTGGCAAGTATCCCATCGTTTCAATCGAGGATGGCAAGGATGAGAGTGACTGGGATGGTTGGGCTGACCTGACGCGTAAAACAGGCGACAGCGTTCAGCTGGTTGGCGATGACCTGTTTGTAACCAACACCAGGATATTACAGGAAGGTATCGATAAAAA
>CAMYIF010000084.1:0-8926 GCA_947258415.1 uncultured Pseudomonadales bacterium | reverse complement strand
AAAATATCGCCAATTCCATTTTGATCAAGTTTAACCAGATCGGCACACTGACCGAGACCCTGCAGGCCATCAAACTTGCCAAAGATGCGGGTTACACGGCGGTCATCTCCCATCGTTCAGGAGAAACGGAAGACACAACCATTGCCGACCTGGCTGTAGCTACCTCGGCAGGCCAGATTAAAACAGGTTCTTTGTGCCGTTCGGATCGCGTGGCGAAATACAATCGTTTGCTGCGTATCGAAGAAGAGTTGTCCGGTATGGCACCATACCGGGGGCTGTCCGAAATAAAAGGGCAAGCATAATCGCCGGGCCAACCATGCGAGGCGTAATTTACCTTTGAGGGGCTTTTGATAAAGCCCCTTATTTAGTATTGATTCTATGAAGTGGTTTTGGGCTTTTCTCATCCTGGTTTTTATCGGCTTGCAGTACCGGATATGGGTAGGCGAGGGCAGTCTGGCTGAAGTCTGGAATATGAAGGCTAAAATTCACCAGCAATCGCTTGAAAACCAGTTGTTAAGGGAACGTAACGTGCAGTTAAAAGCCGAAGTCGCCGACCTGAAAAAAGGATTAAAGGCGGTGGAAGAGCGGGCGCGCAGTGAGTTGGGAATGGTTAAAGAAGACGAGACATTTTACCAGTCAACCAGCGAAGCACAGCAAAAAGACCGTGAGTAGGCCGGTTAATTCGAATCAATCCCGGTTTTGGGTCGTTGTCCCGGCTGCCGGGGTCGGTGCGCGCATGCAGGCCGATCGACCCAAGCAATATTTGCCCCTGCTTGGTAAAACGGTCATCGAGCACACGCTTGATCATTTGTTGTCGCACCCGGGTATTGCCGGCCTTGTAGTCCCCGTTGCAGACACTGATTCCTACTGGAAAAACCTGCCCTATGAAGATAACCCGAGGGTTATCCGGGTTGCAGGCGGTGATACGCGCGCCCAATCGGTATTAAACGGGCTGGTTTGGCTTAGGGAAGCGATACATCATCATGATTGGGTGCTGGTGCACGATGTAGTCCGCCCCTGCGTTTCGCACAAGGATATTGAACAACTTATTACAACCTCGATACAGTCCGAGCAGGGTGCCGTCCTGGGAATACCCGTGCGTGATACCATGAAGCAGGCCAGTCATCAGGGTTACGTGGAAAAAACAATTGATCGTTCGAAACTTTGGCACGCGTTCACACCCCAGATGTTTCGCCTGGATGCCCTGTATAACGCGCTCAGGAAGTCGATTGACAATGGGCTCGCGGTTACCGATGAGGCCTCGGCGATGGAAAACATGGGTTACCAGCCAACAATGATTTCAGGGGATGTGCAAAATATCAAAATCACCCGGCCGGCAGACCTGGATCTGGCCAGCTTGATTTTATCGGCACAAGCACGGGGTAAAACATCATGCGCATAGGTCATGGTTTCGATGTACATCGTTTCAGCGATCAGCCACAGGAAAATGCAGTTATAACCCTGGGTGGCGTACATATTAAAAGCGAAAGGGCGCTTGTTGCCCATTCGGATGGAGATGTATTAATTCACGCCTTGTGTGACGCTTTGCTGGGTGCGGCAGGGTTAGGCGATATTGGCCAGCACTTCCCGGATACCGATCAGCAGTACAGCAATATCGACAGTCGCCTGTTGTTAAGAAAGGTGGTCAATTCGCTTGCCGAATCGGGCTGGAAACTGGCCAATGCCGATATTACCCTTGTTGCCCAGGCACCCAGGATATTACCGCACAAAGCCGAAATGCAAAAAATACTCGCAGACGACCTGGCCTGCTCGCGCCATCAAATACACATCAAGGCGACGACGACCGAGGGCCTGGGTTATATTGGCCAAAAAAAGGGCATTGCCTGTCACGCGGTGGCATTGCTTGAAGCCCGTTGAGCGGTTTGGTCGAAAGGCCTTGACGATGAAACCCGAAGCCAGTGACAACGCCAGGCCGTCGTTTAGCCTGGATTTTGCCTTCGCGCAGGGCAATCCACCCCGGGCACAGGCAACTTTACGCCAGCAACCGGAAGATTTTGTGGTTTCCGAGCACCTTGGCATGGAACTGTCCGGCGATGGTGAGCATCTTTACCTTCAGGTAGAGAAGAAAAATCTTAATACGCTCGAACTTGTTGCAAAAATTGCCCGGTTGGCCGGGGTGCGCAACATGGACGTTGGTTATGCCGGTCTTAAAGACAAAAGAGCAATTACCCGCCAGTGGTTCAGTGTCTACTTACCGGTCGATAAACCGATAGAATGGCAGTCGCTTAACGGCGAAAATGCCAGGCTTGTGTCGCAAACCCGTCACCGGCAAAAACTGCGGAGAGGGCAGCACCAATCGAATCATTTTCACATTCGCCTGAAGCAGTTCAGCGGTGACCTGGCACAACTGGAAGCACGCCTGAAGATAATTGCCAGCAAGGGAGTGCCCAATTATTTCGGGCCGCAGCGCTTTGGTATCAACGCCAACAACCTGGTGTCCGCCGACCGGTTGCTGACCGGCGAATATCCGGAGAGGGACAGGAAGAAAAGAGGTTTATACCTTTCCGCCGCACGCTCCTATTTGTTTAATAAGGTGCTTTCAGCCCGGGTTGGTGACTCAAGCTGGCGTGATCTTGAAACAGGCGATATCGCCTGCGACGGGTATTCCCAATCGGCCGTGCCCAGCGGCCCATTATGGGGTCGCGGCCGACTGTCGACATGGGGTAGAATTCTGGATCTGGAAACCCGTGTGACGGGACAGCATCAAGACTGGTGTAACCGGCTCGAGCATGTCGGTTTGAAGCAGGAACGTCGTCCCCTGGTTCTGACCCTGAACAATTTTGAATGGGAAATAATACAGGAAAATAACGATTGTATCCTGGAGATACAATTTTCCCTGCTTCCGGGCAGTTACGCGACCAGTGTCATCAGGGAAATTTGCAGCACGCGTGCCTATCATTAAATTTGTTTAATTGAAGCGCTTATAAGACAGTAAATGAATGATAATATAAAAACTGAATCGCGATGGGGATACGGCGTTTGAATCATCAAAAATTAACCGGTATTGGTATGACATCACGGCGTACACGTGAGCGGCTGATAAACCGGTTACGCGAAGAGGGTATTACCAATGAAGACGTGCTCGAGGTTATGCTCAATACTCCCCGCCATATTTTCCTGGATGAGGCGCTTTCACATCGCGCCTACGAGGACACCGCGCTGCCTATCGGCCATAACCAGACCCTGTCGCAACCCTATATCGTCGCCCGGATGACAGAAGCCTTGCTGGCAGGTGGGCCCATGCGGCGCGTGCTGGAAGTCGGAACCGGTTCTGGCTATCAAACGGTCATATTGGCCCAACTGGTGCGCCAGGTATTCAGTGTTGAACGTATATTGCCGCTGCAGGAGCAGGCTCGTGAGCGCATTAAATTACTCGGCTTGCGCAATGTCAAAATGAAACATGCCGATGGCACGATGGGCTGGCCGGAAAAGAAACCTTTTGACGGCATCATTGTTACTGCGGCACCGAGAACATTGCCGAGGGGCCTGATAAGCCAGTTATCCCCAAAAGGCCGCCTGGTGATACCTATCGGCCCCGATCAGGACCAAAAGCTGGTGTTGGTAACCCGGGACGGCGATGGTTACAAAAAGGAAGTACTGGAAGCGGTCCGCTTTGTACCCTTGCTGGGCGGAGCCATTAGTTGATGCTTCCTCTTGAGGAAAGAAAATTCCGGCCATCAGTTTTTTTAAAAGGCATGGCGATGGGTGCGGCAGATGTCGTGCCAGGCGTATCGGGTGGCACAGTCGCTTTTATCACGGGTATTTACGAGGAATTGGTCGATTCGCTGTGCCAGGTTAACAGGACTGCCCTTAAGTTTTTTTTCAAAGGCCAGTTTTTGCAATTCTGGAATTATATAAACGGGACATTTTTAGCCTCGTTATTTGCCGGTATATTTTTAAGTATATTTTCTTTGGCTAAATTGATTTCCTGGGTGCTGGTCGAGCATCCCAAGATAATCTGGTCATATTTTTTTGGCTTGATACTGGTTTCGGTAATTATAATGATCCGGCAAACCAGGCTGCTTACCATGTTAAATTTTATTCTGCTAATTCTGGGCGCCTTTTTTGCCTACCAGATCACCAGATTAACTTCCATAGCTATAAACCCCTCAACGACCTTTGTTTTTATTTCGGGTGCCATTGCTATTTGTGCCATGATTCTGCCAGGTATATCGGGTAGTTTTATCCTTGTTATTTTGGGCATGTATCAATATATCATCGAGGCTGCCAAGCTGTTCGATGTTTCCATACTGCTGGTTTTTCTGATGGGTTGTATTACCGGATTACTGAGTTTTACCCACTTGTTGTCGTGGTTGTTACATAAATTCAGGGAGGCTACTTTTGCCGTGCTTATCGGTTTTATGCTCGGGTCATTAAACAAGGTGTGGCCATGGAAAGTTCCCGTCGATCTTCGTCTCGAAGTGAATGTTTTACCTGCCGAGTACCAGCACTTGGCCCAGACCGACCCGCAGCTGATACCTGTTTTGATCGCACTGGTGATGGGTATCATGACGGTATATTTGATTGATCGTATGAGCAATGGACGGCCAAAAGCCTAGAAGCATGCCAGTTCCTGTGTCAACAAGGTCTCCCGGCTGTGTTTACCTTGTTGGAATTCTCCTGCTGGCGTTGTTGATTTCTGTGTTACCGGGTTGTACGGGTCATAACTACGCACCGGTCAAAGACCTGGAAAAACCGAAAAAAGTGACCTGGGGTTCGCACCGGGTGCAGCCGGGCGAGACACTTTACTATATTGCCTGGCGCTATGGTCGCGATTACCGTCAACTGGCTGCGATCAACAATATACCCTCGCCTTACCTGATCAGGCCGGGCGAGTATATCAGCCTGAAATCCAGGCCAACCTATTCACGCAACAAGGTCAAAACGCAAAAAACGTCCACCAGCTCTCGTGCCTCCCGGACTTCTACTGCCTATAGATCACCACCGGGTCGTATTCGCTGGTCATGGCCGCTCAGGGGTCCGATCGTGGGTCACTATACCGGGACGGGTGTTACCGCAAACAAGGGTATCGATATCAAGGCCGACCCCGGTTCCACTATCAAAGCTGCGGCCGATGGTATTGTCGTCTATTCGGGTAACGGACTCATTGGCTACGGCAACCTGGTTATCATCAAACACAACGAAACGTACCTGAGCGCGTATGCACATAACCGGAAAATATTCGTCAGGGAAAAAAATAATGTTAAAGAAGGGCAGAAAATTGCCGAAATAGGATCTACAGGTGCCTCGATTACAAAACTACATTTCGAGATAAGAAAGAATGGCAAGCCAGTGAATCCGTTAAATTATTTGCCAAAAAACTAAAGCTGGACAATACTTAAGCTTGTTTACTGCATTATTACTTTAACTGAAGTTGATAAGTCAGTGAAAAAGAAAAATATTACAATTCACATTGCACACATAAACGATTAACATCTGCGTAACCTTTCTAGCGGACAATCAAGGAAATGGCTATGGGCATGACAGAAAAAAAACTAGAAGAAAATGTTGTAGACCTAAGAGCAAGGGTAGCAGCCAGGAAAAAGGACGGAATAAATGTCGCTCGTTTCGGTAATCAAAAAACTCTTGATGCGACCCAGTTGTACCTCAACGAAATCGGTTTCTCACCGCTTCTGAGTGCTCAGGAAGAAGTCTATTTTTCCCGGTTATCATTAAAAGGCGATGATGCTGCCAGGAAACGCATGATAGAAAGTAACCTGCGCCTGGTGGTTAAAATTGCACGCCGCTATATTAACCGTGGGCTGACCTTGCTTGACCTGATCGAGGAAGGCAATCTCGGCCTGATTCGCGCAGTTGAAAAATTTGACCCCGAACGAGGTTTTCGATTTTCAACTTACGCCACCTGGTGGATTCGCCAAACGATCGAAAGGGCGCTAATGAACCAGACGCGTACCATTCGCCTGCCTATCCATGTTGTCAAGGAACTCAATGTTTATCTGCGCGCCGCCCGGCAGTTAACCCAAAAGCTTGACCATGAACCCAAACCCGAAGAAATAGCGGAAATGCTTGATAGACCCGTTCGGGATGTCAAGCGCATGCTTAGTCTAAACGAGCGCGTTGCTTCTGTTGACGTCCCCATGGGGCCTGATTCTGACAAGTCGGTAGTCGAGAATATTACCGGTGAGAACATCACCGATCCATCCGAGTTGCTTCAAAATAGCAATTTGCACGGTAGCCTGACCGATTGGTTATCCGAACTTTCGGAAAAACAGCGTGAAGTCATCGCCCGTCGTTTTGGTCTGCTGGGTTACGAAATGAGTACCCTGGAGGATGTTGGCAGGGAAATCGGACTGACCCGGGAACGCGTGCGACAAATACAGGTAGAGGCACTCAAGCGGATGCGTGGCATCATGGAAAAAGAAGGACTGACAGGCGAGACTATTTTCGGATAAAAAACCGGCGTCTGCCCTTAACCTGGCGGGTATATTCAATACAGATAAAAGGGTGGTTTAAAAACCACCCTTTTTTATGCCTTTAAAAAGCGATCGAATCTAATCCTGTTATCGCTCGAGGTGCTGTAATTTGTTTTCCACGTCGACCCAGTCGTCGGCGTCCTCAGGCGGGTCCTTGCGTTCGGTTATATTAGGCCAAACCTCGGCAAGCTCGGCATTCAGTTCAAGGAATTCCATTTGACCTTCTTCCAGGTCATCTTCGGCCAGAATGGCGTCAACCGGGCATTCGGGTTCGCACAGGGCGCAATCGATACATTCATCGGGATGGATAACCAGGAAATTAGGCCCTTCGTAAAAGCAATCGACTGGACAGACTTCCACGCAATCGGTGTATTTGCACTTGATGCAGCTCTCGGTGACAACGAATGTCATAGGGATGTTTCTCCAGGTTGGGCCTTATATTTAGAAGGCATTTTAGTTTCAGCCGGGCGTTATCTCAAGTCTTTGCACAATTTTTATTTAACTGCGTCTTTCAATTTGTAAAGTAACTGCATGGCTTGCAAAGGTGTCAGCTGGTCAGGCTCAAGCTCCTGGATTGATTTAATGACTGCATCGACTTGGGGCTGGTAAAACAGGTCCGGTTGGTGTTTTTTGACGTTGGCCTGTTGCCGGGTTGATTTGACTTCACCCAGTTCCAGGGAGTGCAACTTGTCTTTCGCCTGGTCAATTACCTGTGCCGGTATCCCCGCCAGCCTGGCAACCTGCAGGCCAAAACTCTGGCTCGCAGGCCCAGGTTTAACGCTGTGCAAAAAGACAATATGGTCTTCGTACTCGGTGGCATCCAGGTGAACGTTAAGGGCGCGTGATGAAATCTCAGGGAGGCTGGTCAGCTCGAAATAATGGGTTGCAAACAGGGTGTAGGCCCGGGTCTGTGTGGCCAGTTGATAAGCGCAGGCCCAGGCCAGCGATAACCCGTCAAACGTGCTGGTGCCGCGGCCTACCTCATCCATCAGTACCAGGCTGTTTGCCGTGGCGTTATGCAGGATGTTGGCAGTTTCTGTCATTTCAACCATAAAGGTTGAGCGGCCTCCGGCCAGGTCGTCAGACGAACCCATGCGGGTGAAAATCCGGTCGATCGGGCCAATAGTTGCAGCTTGTGCCGGTACGTAACTGCCGATATGGGCCAGTAACACGATCAATGCGGTCTGGCGCATGTAGGTTGATTTGCCGCCCATGTTGGGGCCGGTAATGACCAGCATGCATTGTTGTCGAGTCAGAGACAGGTCATTGGCAACAAAGGGCGTCGCCTGGCTGTGCTCGACTACAGGATGGCGGCCGTCCCGAATGTCAATAATCGCATCAGCTGTCAGATCGGGGCAGGCAAAATTCAGTGTTTCTGCGCGTTCCGCCAGGTTCACCAATACATCGAGTTCGGCCAGTGCGGCGGCTGAATCCTGCAATTCGGCAAGCTTGTCGGCCAGCTTCTCGACAAGCTCCTCGTAGAGCAATTTCTCTCTTGCCAGCGCACGACTCTTACTGCTCAAGGCCTTGTCTTCAAAAGATTTCAGCTCGGGGGTAATGAAGCGCTCGTTATTCTTCAGCGTCTGGCGCCGGATATAATCGGCCGGGACCTGTGCCGATTGTACGCGGCTGATTTCAATATAGTAGCCGTGCACCCTGTTGTAACCAACCTTGAGCGTGCTCAGGCCGGTTCGCTCTTTCTCCCGGGTTTCCAGATCCACCAGGTACTGCCCGGCATTTTCACTGAGTTCGCGCAAATCATCGAGCTCGGCATCATAACCGGTGGCAATCACACCGCCTTCACGAATCACCACGGGCGGGTTGTCCTTGACAGCCTTTTGTAACAGTGCGGCCAGGTCGGGAAATTCACCGGCCATTTTGGACAGGTACTCAAGGTGCGGACAGGTGCGTGTGCCCAACAGCGCCTGTAATTCCGGCAATTGAAGCAGTGCTTCTCGCAGGCGAACCAGGTCTCGTGGCCTTGCCGAGCGCAACGCTACACGGGCAAGAACCCTTTCAATGTCACCGATCGATTTAAACAGGCTATGCAAAGCCTCGTAGGCATAGTCATCGATCAGGTTGGCGATTGCGGCCTGCCTGTTCTTCAGTTTTTCATGATCGCGCAAGGGTCTGTGTAGCCAGCGCAGTAACAGGCGACTGCCCATGGCCGTCGCCGTAGCGTCCAGTACCGAGGCCAGTGTCTTGTCGCGGCCACCGGCGAGATTGGTATCCAGCTCAAGGTTGCGCCGGGTTGCGGCATCGAGCAACACGCCATCATCGCGCTGTTCAACCTGTATTGAGCGAACGTGCGGAAGGTCGGTTCGCTGTGTGTCACGGGCGTATTGCAGCAGGCAACCGGCGGCTTGCAGGGCGCAGGTCAGATTTTCGCAACCGAACCCGGCCAGGTCTTTGGTGCCGAATTGCCGGGTCAATAATCGATGCGCCGTTTCCAGGTCAAAATGCCAGGCCGG
>CAMYIF010000083.1 GCA_947258415.1 uncultured Pseudomonadales bacterium | reverse complement strand
CCGGATTATCAATGATGGCTTCCTCAACATCATCGGTGAGCTCATTCAAACGGGCGACCGAACTCTCCATTCGATCACAGAGGGAAGCGGTTATCATCGATAACAACTGGCTCGTCGTTTTAGGGCCAGTTGACTTGATTAATCGCTCTTCAATGTCGGCTACCGCTTTTAGCTTGAATTTCCGGGTACTGACAACCCTGTTGTCATCAATGTACATTCTGATAGAGACCATGTCCTCCGGGTCCGCATTTTCATTCAGGTTTACGCCCCTCAGGATAACAATTGCCGACTCGTCCATTTCTGTTACTCTTGGCCGGGTTTGCTCCGCGGTCAACGCATCAATGACCAAAGAATCCAGTCCACTGAACTTTTCTAACCAATCGAGTGCTTCAACATGGTTAATATCCAGGTGAATCCAGTGTTTACCGTCTATCCTGCCTTGTATTTCTTCGGCGGCCAACGGTGTACCCCCACCTTCTCCATTCAATCTGTAGGCAAGCACTAACCAGTTTTGGCTCATAGAATTGTTCTCATTGCATGCTCCACTCGAGTGCAGCAGTAAATTAAGGGCAAGGGACGACTCCTGTCAATTGATTGAATATCCAGATAAAAATCGAAGCCCGATGATGCTGCGCATAACCAATTGTCGTTACCCTGTATTCCTTCCACAGTTTCATTTGTTCTGTTATTCTTTGGCGCATTGCCACGACAGCACATTGGGAATAAACATTATTATGATGAGAGTGCGGAGTTTTTGCATTATGTTTTTGGCCGCAATTACAACGCTGTCGACAACCGCCAACCCGCTAAACCATACTGGCGATTCAAGCACCGAAAATCCGGCCCACACGTCGCCTTCCTCGACCATGGAAACGGGTTTATTGCAAGCCAGACCAGATTATACAGGCGATATATTGGGCGCCAGGGTAGAACGAATTACGGTTGACGAAACCAGTCATATCCAGATTATTGAAATTAGTGTTCCGATAGACCCGGACAGGGTTGATCAAATCAATGTTATCTCCGATTCGGGTGAATTGATCAGGCAGGACAGGACTGCACAGATCTTACACGACTACGAAAATAACAACGTGGGCATCAAGATTTATGTTCCCGAACAAAAAAACTGGGTATTTAAGCTCAAATTAATAGACCAGGCAGACAGCCATCCCCGGTAACAGGATAACCATTTAATGCCGGCAAAGGTGTCTTCAGGCTAGCATGTAAGCACGCGTTTTTATTCGTTTTCCTGCTTTTCAGATTGTTACAGGACAGCTAGGTTCAGCCATGAGTAATGCAAAAACATCGGCCTCTTCAAAATTTAATCTTTGGACTAAAACCTGGCCAGTAGCCGAAAAACCCTTGTCGGTTAATATTGGCACCCTGTCACTGGTAATCTTCAGGACTAACTACGAGTGGAAAGTAAACTATAAATGGCAAAAAAAGGACGCCAGTACCGCCTTTGATTGCGACTATGTCGATGCCAGTCCTGACGAAACTGTCAGCTTGGACAGAATTGTTATGGAATCGATGACCCATGAACTGTTTCTGACCCCGCGACTCGCCGACCGTACGGTTGTGGTCAGGCCCAATTCTCCGTTGATTATTCCGGGGCAAAACCGCGTTACACTCCATGTAAGTACGCCGATGTGGGTTTGTATTAATTTTTCCAGCAAGGTTTCAAGGGAATTCCCGTCAATCAAGCTTTCCGATACCTGGGTCGGCAGGCCTTCCGGTGCGGGTGAGCTTTGTTATGGCGCGTTTACCCACGCACAGCTGGATAAAAAACTGTTGTTCAAACTTCCTTTCCGCGCATTGACCCCGGTTACCGTTCATAACACAGGCACTGACAGCCTTAAAATGGAGCGCTTGAGTATTCCCGCTCCCTACCTGTCGATCTTCAAAGGTGAAGAACAACTGGAAACAGAACCGATAACAATCTCCATGGATCCAGCAACACTCAGGAGCGGCGTTATCATTGGAAAGGTGGCCAAAACCAATATCATTTCCGCTCCCAGGTTAAAGTCCGATGCTAGCATCCTGGCAAATACCTGGCATCACCTGTTCGACTAAGCAACCGGGTATATCATCCATAATGGTAAAAAATACGGGGTATTTCGATGAATGAATTAATTCCTGAAGCCGCCGCTCAGGTCGGATTCAACCTGGTTTCATCAATTAAAGCGCTGATAATCCTGCTTGCCGGCTGGCTGATTGCAAAACTGGTTGTTAGGCTTTTTAAAAACACGTCCCGGTACAAATTAAGCGCTCATCATTTATCAATGTGGAGCCGGCTGCTGTTTTATGCCATTTTCGCGCTTTTTTTCGTCACCGCTCTTCATCAGCTTGGTTTTAATATATCCATTTTACTAGGTGCCGCCGGTATTTTAACCGTCGCCATCGGTTTTGCATCACAAACGTCGGCTTCCAACCTGATTAGCGGCCTGTTCCTGCTGGGCGAAAAACCTTTCGTAGTAGGGGACATACTGCGTGTTGAAAATGATACTGGCGAAGTCATCAGCATCGACCTGCTTTCGGTCAAGCTGCGTACTTTTGATTACCTGTATGTTCGAATACCCAACGAAGTGCTGATAAAAACCAAATTTATAAACCTGACCAAATTTCCCATTCGTCGCGTGGATATTTTTGTCGGGGTTGCCTACCGGGAAAACCTGAACGAGGTCATCAAACTGCTATTGGCACTTGTCGATGACGAACCACGCTGCCTCGATGAACCAAAACCTTTTTGTGTAGTGAATACATTTGGCTCCTCGTCCATAGATCTGCAGTTATCGGTCTGGGCACAAAAAGAGTTTTACCGTGAACTCCGAAGTGATTTAATGAAAGCTGTTAAAGACCTGTTTAATACCCATAATATTGAAATACCCTTCCCCCATTTATCGCTTTATGCAGGGTCGGAAACCGACCCTTTGCCGATCCGGCAGGTATCAAAGCGTGGCAGCTAATTTTTTTGCATCAGGACCGGCCCGGCCCGGCACTGGCCCGTATAAGGCGATAGTGAAGGAATCTTTATTTGGCAGCAGGGTACTGGTTATGGCAAACAACCAGGTGCCCTGTTATTTGGCTTTTCGATATTTAGACAAACCTGAAGCCTTTGGTAAAAGGTATCAAACAGGACAAAAACTGCCAAATCATGATAAAGTAGCGCGCAGAATAATTAGAATCCTTATTAAAAACAATCTTTTAGTCTGGCCTTCCGCCAGAAAGGCATTAACGCCCGAATAATATAGTATTCATGGCCCGCGGTATTATAAAATGCAGGCCATTCGCAGCCTCGCTTTATAACGCTCTTATCTTGTTGGGAGAACCCGAGATGGATTTATCGCACATATCTGAACAACTGGGTAATACCCTGGGAGGAATGATGAGCAGTGTGGTAGCGCACCTGCCCAAGGTGGCCGGTGCCATCCTGTTGATACTTGCCGGCTGGCTGGTAGCTTACCTGGTCAGGCTGGGAACCAATAAACTGCTCGAACTGATAAACCGGTTCACGGAACGATTGATGACCAGGTACACGCCGACGATCGCGCGTATTTCGAAAACCCTTACCCGGATACTGCCCACGGCATTATTTTGGATTACCCTGTTTATTTTTACCACGGCTGCCTTTCGTGTTGCCGGCCTCACAGGATTCGCCGAGTCGCTTGAAGGCATAATTGATTACCTGCCTGCCCTGCTAGCCGGCGGCTTGATCATGCTTACCGGTTTTGTGCTCAGCTCCATGGTAAAAAATATGGTGTTTGATTCATTGAACTCCGCAGAAATTGCCGAAGCAGAAGTGATCAGTCGACTGGCTCAGGCTGTAACTTTCGTTACCGCCATCATTATAGGATTGGACCAGGTCGGTATCGAAGTTACCTTTTTGACGACCATGCTGGGAGTATCCACGGCAGCCGTGCTGGTTGGATTCGCCCTGGCCTTCGGATTCGGAGCACGCTCGTTGGTGAGCAACCTGGTGGCCGTTTACTACCTGAAAGATATGATCGAACCCGGCCAGAGAATTCGTATTGGAGATGTACAGGGGACCGTGCTGGAATTAACGACCACGGCCGTTATCCTTGACACCGCTGACGGCAGGACGTCCATTCCGGCAAAACTTTACCAGGAAAAAGTAGTAACAGTGATGATCGGGGATCATGATGAAACATGATGCCAACTTGCTGAGCCTGGCCCTGCTAAAGGACCAGCCAAAAGCGGCGGCGGTATTATTGCAGGAGTTCCCCCCGGAGCAGGCCGTCGGTTTCCTGATGAAAGTCCCCGTCGAGCTGATTATTCCCGTCGTTGACCATATGTCGAGCTGGCCCGCAACCCGCATACTATCCATAATGCCCGAGAAACATGCTGCCGAAATCCTGAGCGGTATGCCAATGGTCGAGGCGGAGACACTGATACGACTGATGAGCACCGCACAGCGCGAGTCCATCCTGGGTTACATGGACAAGTCGCTTGCCAAAAGTTTCACCCGCAAACTGGCTTTCCCGATCACCACGGTAGGTGCGTGGATGGATACTTCGAATCCGTATTTTTCAACCGACAGTATCGTTAATGATTGCCTGGATCTTATCAAGAGACAAAAATCCCAACTGAACGGGGTGGTGTTTATTGTCGATAACCGCAGGAAATTTGTCGGCCTGGTCAAGGTTGAAAAACTGTTAATCAGCGAAAATAACGAAAAACTGGTTACCCTGGTGAACAGGGATATTAAACCCTTGCCGGCCAGGTCAACCCTGAGCGAAGCCAGGAATAATAAAGGCTGGATGCAATTCCCTGCGCTTCCCGTAGTAGACCGAAATAACACACTGCTGGGTGCATTGGCTCACCACTCATTGCAAACCGGGACGATTAAGTCATCCATTTCCATGAACAATAACCATACTTTCTCCCTCGCTGCTCACATGGGCAATGCATTTATCGCTACCATGTCCGGATTTTTACGGCTGATTTCTACCAGCCAGGCTAACCAGCCTCAACAACCAATACCACCTTCACAGCCAGCCGCGAAAAAGATCGAAGGAGCCAGACAATGAGCACTGATACTCCGGATGTGGAAGAAATACTCAGCAAACACTTCTTACAGAATTACCCGATCGATGCGGCCAGGCACATTGAGTCGATGGAATTGTCAGACATTATCCTGTTACTGGGCGATCAACCTGCCGAGGTATTGCTCCCGGTCTGGACAAAGCTGGTCCCGCGCTTTGCAGCTACCCTGACAACCTATATACCGAATGAGTTGGCGAAGGATATATTGACCCAGATTCCACCCGATCATGCGGTAATCGATGAATGCCGCAGAGACCTTGGAGACACTGCGCAGCGCCAAGATGAAAACAGCGCGCTCGATGTTTGTTGTTGACGAAAACGGGCGAATTACCAGTCGTTTAACCTTACAAAACCTGGCATTGGCCGACCCGTCGGCTACCCTTGATTCCATTTCGGTTCCCGTGCAAGTAACGGTTCCGGCAACAGCCAGCCACGAGGAAATCGCAGATATTTTCTCCAAGAATATATTTCTGGACCTGCCCGTGGTTGACGTGAACGGCATTCTGCTGGGTGTCATCGTCAATGCCAATTTGATGCAAACGGTACAGGAAGATACTTCTGCCGATATACAGACAATGGTGGGTGTCAGCCGCGAAGAACGCGCCCTCTCGAGCGCCATGTTTGCTGTAAAAAAACGCATGCCCTGGCTACAGGTTAACCTTCTTACCGCCTTTCTTGCTGCGGCCGTGGTGGGTATTTTTGAAAGTACCATCGCGCAATTTACGGCGCTGGCCATACTGCTGCCCGTCGTTGCAGGTCAATCAGGAAACGCCGGTGCGCAGGCGTTGGCTGTAACCATGCGTGGCCTGGCATTAAGGGAGATAACTTCCCGGCATTTATTCACTGTCATGTACAAGGAAATACGCGTGGGCTTCCTGAATGGGCTTTGTATTGCGCTGACCTGCGGCCTTGGCGTTTATTTCTGGAGCGGATCGCTTGGCCTGGTTGTGGTCATCAGCATGTCCATGGTGCTGGCCATGATCGCTGCCGGTTTTGCCGGCGCCGTAGTACCTATTACCCTGGTGCGGCTTGGCCAGGACCCGGCACAATCCTCTTCTATCATCCTGACGACAGTGACCGACGTCGCCGGTTTTTTCTCGTTTCTCGGAATAGCCTCATTGTTGATGAGTTTCCTGTAGCCATGGCATCAGGCAGATACAGGGCCAAGCTGATTATTGGCTGGTACGAATGGTGTCGTTTCCCGGATCTGAATTTACCCGGGATTTCCGCCAAAATCGATACGGGTGCAAAGACCTCTTCACTGCATGCATTTAAAATTAAGCCTTTCACCCGCGATGGTGAAAAGTGGGTCCGCTTTATCGTTCACCCGCTGCAACGGCGTCGATACCCGGAAATCAAGTGCGAAGCCAGGGTAGTCGATGAACGCCCGGTTACCAGCTCCAACGGGACAACGGAAAATCGCATTGTTATCGGTACGACAATGGTCATGGGTGGCCGATCTTTCAAGACGGAACTGACACTGACTAACCGCGATGTAATGGGTTTTCGTTTATTAATTGGCCGCAAATCCCTGGTTCGCCGCTTTGTTGTAGACCCGGCTTTAAAACTGACCCTGGGTACGTTTGACGAAAAAACGCTTTATCCTGAAATTAACGGTCCATCGACCACAGTCAATGAATAAGATACTTTATGAATATAGCCATCCTGTCGCGCAAGCGATCCCTGTACTCAACCGGTCGCCTGATCGAGGCCGCTAAATCAAGAGGGCATGCCGTCCGGGTACTGGACCCGTTACGCTGCTTTATGGACATTACCTCCGATAGCCCCAGCATTCATTACAATGAAGAGGAATTTGACCAAAATACCTTCGACGCGGTCATCCCAAGGATCGGTGCTTCCATTACCTTTTACGGTACCGCCGTAGTACGCCAATTTGAAATGATGGGTGTTTATTGTGTCAACGAATCCGTTGCTATCACCCGGGCGAGGGACAAACTACGTTCCCTGCAAATACTTTCCAAGCACAAGGTAGGCATCCCGGCTACCGCGTTTGCCAATAACCCGGATGATATAAACGGCCTGATCCGTGAAGTCGGTGGCGCCCCCTGTGTGATTAAACTACTCGAGGGTACTCAGGGAATCGGTGTGGTTCTGGCAGAAACCAAAAAAGCAGCCGAGAGTGTCATCCAGGCCTTTATGGGGCTTAGAACCAATATACTGGTACAGGAGTTTATCGAGGAGGCAAGCGGGTCAGATTTGCGATGCTTTGTAGTCGGTAACAAGGTCATTGCCTCGATGCTGAGACAGGGGCCGGAAGGAGAGTTTCGATCAAATCTGCACCGTGGCGGGAGTGCCAGGTTGATCAAATTAACGGCGGCGGAGCGGCGAACGGCAATAAACGCGTCAAGGCTGATGGGGCTCAATGTCAGCGGTGTCGATTTGCTCAGGTCTGATCGCGGCCCTTTGGTGATGGAGGTCAACTCATCACCGGGGCTAGAGGGTATCGAGGGTGCGACCCGGCAGGATGTAGCCGGGCTCATTATCGAGTTTATCGAAAATAACGCCCAACCCAGCAGAACCAAAACCCGGGGAGTAGGCTAATGGAACGGGCAGCTTTCGAGATTTGCGGAAAGACGGTTGAACCGGGCACAAGGGCAACCATGTCACTGCCTTTACCCAGCCAGTCTTCCTACACACCCTTGTCGATGCCAGTTCATGTAATCCATGGCAAGAATGACGGCCCGGTCGTGTTTATATCGGCTGCCATTCATGGTGATGAAATCAATGGCATTGAGATTATTCGCAGAATCCTGCACACAAAAGCAGTAGATAACCTGAAGGGTACCCTGATTTGCGTACCCATCGTTAACGTCTATGGTTTTTTTAACCATACCCGCTACCTGCCCGACAGGCGCGACCTTAACCGCTCGTTTCCCGGATCGGTACACGGGTCCCTTACCTCGCGCGTAGCGCGTATTTTTGCCAGGGAAATTGTCAATAAGTGCACGCACGGCATCGACTTGCACACGGGTTCAAACCACCGCGCCAATTTGCCCCATATTCGGGCAAACATCGATAGCAAGGAGTGTGCCAGGCTTGCCAGGGCATTTGGTGCACCGGTAATGATTAACGCCAACTTGCGCGATGGCTCGCTGCGGCAATATGCGCTTGAAAAAGGACTATCGATGTTGCTTTACGAAGCCGGGGAAGGATTGCGTTTTGATGCCTTTTCGATTCGCGCCGGGGTAAGGGGCATTTTAAACGTACTGCGTGAACTGAAAATGTTACACCGGCGCAAGACGCACGAGCACGAGGTTATCGTAGCACGCTCATCCCAGTGGGTCAGGGCGCCACAGGCAGGGTTGCTGCGCATGTCAGTACCTCTGGGTGCCCGGGTAAAGAAAAGCCAGGTCATTGGCCGGATTGCCGACAGCATCGGGGAAAACGAAACCAGGGTAAAATCACCGGTAACGGGTATCATCATTGGCCGAAATAATCTACCGGTAGTCAACGAAGGTGACGCGCTGTTCCATATTGCCCTGTTCTCAAATGCCGCGACAGTTGAAAAAGCCATCGAGGATTTCCAGGATTTGCATATCGAGGGGCTCGATTCGGGTGATTATCCCGACCCCTCTGTACTATGAAGCCAGCCTTGGCCCGGTTTGCCTGTCCGCAGATAAGGGACCCTGTCTGAAACCCTGCTTCTAGTGACCCGGGCTCTGCCCTGCTGCTTTTTCAATCGTTTTGGACATATGCGTTTCCCTTTGGAAAACCAGGACACAGCCGATACGAAGCGCACCCAGGACAAACAATAACGCGGCGTATCCGTAAAAATCGTTGGCTGTTATTTCGTGTTTAAATAACAGGATCATAATCTCTCGCAATACAAAAATTACGGCGGCGTCGACGATAAAAGTCAGCCTCAGCCTGTGCAGGGTAAAATAGTCGGCCAACGAACGTGATAATTCCACGAGGATAAAAAGAGTCAGGACATCGGAAACCATCTTGAAGTAGTACTCGTTACCACCCCTGAACTGGACCAGCTCCCAGATATTGAGTGTCAGCTGTATCGCTCCAATCGCCACAGCAACCGTTAAAAACACCAGGATCACCGCAAATACGATATCGATGACGGTATCGAATATTTTTCTTATTTTATCGCCCATTAACCACTCTACCCTTTTTAAAATAATTCCAGAGGCTCACTAAACAGCCCAGCGAATTTGAATTGACCAGCTTATAATTATCACTTGCACATTATGCCACACTGAACGGGTCAGTTTATGCAGGATGTTTCCAACCTTTCCCGCTTGCAACCAGCTTTATGATGGCTCCCTGCGATTGCTAATCCAACGCGGGCAACCATTCCGGCTTTTATTGTCATCACTTTAATATAGAGATATCAACACGATACACGTAAACTAGCCTTAAGGTATTTTTTTCAACAGGTCGATGCTGTCTGCCTATTGGCCAGGCAAACCGGCTACCTGCTGTGTTGGCTCTTGGCTGGGCTAAATGACCTTTTGGTAAACTTTATGAAAGACGTCATTCAAAAACTGGCTCATATTGTTCAGACTGTATCCCACGCTACATCACCAAATGAACAAATGTCCCTGATCGTAGAGTCAATTAGCAACTCTATCGATACAGATGTGTGCAGCCTTTATCGTGCCAACGAAAAAGGTGACATGGTGTTGTACGCCAACAAGGGCTTCTTCAGTTCGGCGGTACCTAATATTATTTTACCCGCCGGGAAAGGACTCGTTGGTCAGGCGGCAATTAACCGGCGTCCCATAAACGTTGCAAATGCACAGAAACACCCGAATTATCTTTATGTCACTCAGACAAAGGAGGAGCGCTTCCAGGGCTTTTGCGCCGTTCCCCTTGTTTCCATGAGAAAAACTATCGGGGTGCTGGTGGTGCAACGCAAGGCGGCTCGCAAGTATTCAAAAATGGAAGAAAGTTTCCTGGTAACATTGGCAGCTCAACTGGCGCTTTTGCTGGTTAATTTACCCTTGCCAAAATGTGATGAGGGTGCGACCAATCTTATTACCGGGATGAAAGGTGCCCCCGGTATTGGTATCGGCAACTGTCATTTTTGTGATCATTTTGACCTGTTCCAGGCGCCGAATGCGCCCTGTGAAAATATTGATACCGAGCTGGATGAATGGCGCGAATTACTGGCGTTCGTCAGTAATCAGCTAGACGATGAGAAAGCATCACTCGCCGGTGGTATTGTTGAAGATGTAAGCGCTATATTTACCACCTACCGGATGCTTTTGTCGGATCCTGGGTTCAGCCGGGAAGTTGAAAACCGTATCCGGGAAGGCAACTGGCTGCCGGGGGCATTGCGCCAGGCGACACAATTTCTTGCCGAACGCTTCCTGTCGATGGACGACCCCTACCTGCAAGCAAGGCACGAGGATTTTCATCACCTGGGAAACAAACTATACCGCACCTGGAAGGGTGCCAAGGCGGCAAGCACCAAGGATTTATCTGATATCGTGCTCGTTGGCCAACTGGTGAGTGTATCGGATCTCGCTTCGATACCGCGTAACCGTTTAAAGGGTGTTGTTTGCTATAGCGGATCAATTTTATCCCATACCGCGGTATTGGCTAATGCGCTGGGTGTACCGGCACTTATGGGAACAGGTCCCATTCCGGGACTGACAGACGGACAAACATTGATCGTCGATGGTCACCAGGGCCAGCTTTTCGTCAACCCGGGTGAGTTGCTGCTGGCAGAATATCAAAGTTTGATTCGGGATAACCTCCGCCTTGTCAGGCGACTCGACAGTTTGCGTGACCTGCCGGCGGAAACAACCGACGGCGAGCGGATCAGCCTCTACGCGAACACCGGGCTGCTGGCTGATCTTTCTCCGGGGCTCAATAACGGAGCAGAAGGCATCGGCCTGTATCGAACCGAATTTGCATTCATGATGCGCGACAGTTTTCCTTCGGAAGATGACCAGGTAAACACATACAGCCATGTATTTTCTGCCTATCAAAATAAACCCGTATATATACGCACAATCGATATTGGCGGGGATAAACCATTACCCTATTTTCAGTTTGATAAAGAAGACAACCCTGCCCTCGGATGGCGAGGCATTCGCTTCTCGCTGGACAACAGTAATCTGCAGATGACGCAGGTCAGGGCCATGTTGCGGGCAGCCAAAGACACTAATAACCTGAACATCATCCTGCCCATGGTGAGCTCCAGCCAGGAAATTGATGCATTTGCATCCCTTTTGTCAGATGCCTGCCAGCAGCTTAAAGATGAAGGTCTCAGTATTGTTCGACCGCCTGTAGGGATTATGCTTGAAGTGCCCGGTGCAATATCGCAGATATCAAGCTGGAAGAATAAAATCGATTTTATTTCCATAGGTTCCAACGACCTGAGCCAATACCTTCTGGCAATGGATCGTAACAACGCCCGTGTCGCTTCGCGATATGACCATGTGCACCCGGCGGTACTCAGGGAAATCGAACGTATTATTTCAATCACTAAAGCATCGGGGATTCCGGCCAGTATCTGCGGTGAAATGGCATCCGACCCTGTCGCGGTAGTGCTATTGACCGGCCTTGGTTTACGTAAACTGAGCGTTAGCGCAACCAAGTTACCCCAGATCAAATGGATGATCAGGAGTCTATCGATTAAAAAAGCCGAATATATAACTTCAAAAGTGATGCAGCTCGATAGCGCCAGCGCGATAAGGAAGCAAATGACCGAATTTTTAGGCGATCTAGGCCTGGGCGAGATTATTTAAGCAGGGCAAAGTTTCACTTCAAACACAGGCATAATGCTAGTTGCAATAATGACCGTGACCAGAAGGCTTTCGAAGCGGACATCGGGCTGCACATGGTACTTTACGCCCTTGTTTTGAGGCCTGTTTTCCCAAACAGTAAAGCTGCTTTCCTGCAATATTTATCCTGGGTTTCGATGCGCTTTCGCTCGAATTGTTGACGCACCTGGAAAACAACCAAAAAATATGCTCCAGATATAAATTGCATGCATTTTATTGAACCAATAATTCCCCAGCTTTTCATGCTTGTTTATTCGGGGCTGGACAGCGCCATCACTTCGGATAATTCCAAGGCGTATATAGCAAGGGCAGCCGAGTGGATTGCATTGAATAAACCGGTCGGAAGCCGCTTTATGACAAACCATGGTCATATCGCCGTCATCGGTGGTCGGTGTTATTATGATTGCTTCCAGAGAGACATTAACACTTTTCTGCAACAAGTCAGGGATATAGAAGCAAACTAGCTTGCCATTCAGTTAAGGCAAAACATCACGAAAGTAATGCAAAACCATCGCCCTGGCGCAATCTTCCGATTGGGTTCTGATCAAATCATTCAGTAATAAACAAAATGACAAGGTTCTTGTTATGACTCTCAAGCAACCCGGAGAATAAATAAAATTTTTTAAAGATTGTCGAGGCGCTCCAGCATGATTTTTGCACAGATTTTCCGGGAGTATGATCGACGACAAATTTCCGCGCCAGCCTCTCCCATCGTTTTTCTGTCCGATTCTGATTCTGCAAGCCGGGAAATTGCAGACACCCACTGTTGCGAATTATTTACCAGCAATCCGCTCACACCCTGAACAATTATTTCCTTGTTTACACCCGTAGATGAGGAAATAACGGGTAAACGACAAGCCATATATTGCAAAATCTTCAGGCCACACTTACCCCTCGTCCAGCTATTATCCGTCATCGGCGCAATACCAATATGAGCACTGGCAAGTTCCTGTATTTCTGTATCGTGACTCCATGGCACATTTTTAACGGGTAAGCGATCGGAGTCCAGCTCAAAATCGGCAATAACCTTTAACCGCAGGTTTTTTATCCGCCGGGCAGCCTGCTCAAGAACAGGTAATAATTCCTTCAGGTATCGACTGGTCGAGTTACTGCCTATCCAGACAAGATCAATAAAGTCACGTGGTTTGGGCTCATTCAAAGTGTACCGGTCAAAGTCTATTGCTGTGGGAATAATGATGACATTGGCGTTGAACTTCCTGGCGTGTTCAGCGAGATATTGGTTGCCCGACCAGGCCTGATCGCAAAACTTTAGCATACTTTTAAAACGTCGCAACCGTCCCCTGGAAGAACTGCCGTCGGTTTCTACAAAAATGGTATCGTCAAAATCGAACACCAGCTTCCGGCTTGCAAGCCGCAACAAAACCAACATCGGGAGTTCGAAGGTTTTACGCAAAACAACTACAACCTCTGCATCCCGCGCTTCAAGCAGCATTTTTATTTTTTCCGCAACTGTCCCATGCACACTCCGATACGAGGGTAACCAACCGTTTTTTGACAGATAAGGAAAATAATTAAGGGCGCGATAACGGGTTGAGGCCGAATGGGCGCCTTTGGATAAAAACAGGATTCTTTTTTTTACCATCCTTCCTGGATCACTTTATGCATTGCCTGTAACTCAAGGTTTTCTGGCTACGAGAATAATCTGCTTGGCAAAATCAATACCCAACAGCCTGAACAGGGGATAACCCAGATAACGGCGAACAAGCATTTTAAAAACCGATTCCTTGTAAAGCCGATAGATATCCTGCACTTCAAATCCGGCCAGCAAGGTGACACCACCCAGTTCGTCATAACACCAGGGTGTAATATGCGTGCAATCACGCAAAAAAGCAGGCGGGTAAAAAATATTGGGCGTAGAAATTACCAGTACACCACCACTGTTAAGCACCTCGAAACTTTTATTTAACATCTGGACGGCTACTTCCGGGCTGACGTGCTCGATTACCTCAAACATGCAGACGGCATCATAATGACCCGAAATATCCTCGAGTTTGTAAAAATCATGGTGGCGGCTTTGGTCAATATCAAAACTGGCATACTGGCAACCTGGCCAGTGTTTTACGACTTTATCAGCCAGTTTGCGCTCACCTGCGCCGAATTCCAGGAAGAATTTTGGTTGGACAGATAACCCGAACAATACGTCACTGTAGCGTTTTTCCAGGGGTACGCGCCATATTGAGGAGTAGCGATCGGAAACCGCGTAGCGGTTCTTGATAAGTTTACTCCATTCAATATCAGGCATGTGACGCTCGTTTTAAGCTTTTTATTAATAACAGGTATCAACCTGGCCATGCGATAAAACTACTTGATTATTGGCTGCTTCCAAAAGCAGTTTATTTAAAAATGCTGGAATTGATACAGCCTATGGAATGTGCCTGCATGCATCTTTA
>CAMYIF010000082.1 GCA_947258415.1 uncultured Pseudomonadales bacterium | reverse complement strand
GCAATACTACCCGCAGGTACTGGAATGGTTCGACCGCATCAATACACCTCTGTTCTGCGACTTCATCACCCGCTGGCCCACCCTGGAACAGGTCAAGCGGGCACGCAAGAGTACGCTGGAACGATTCTTTCGTCAGCACAGCATGTGCCGGCCACAGGTCCTGGAGAAACGCTACCAGTCAATCAAGGCTGCGACACCGTTAACCCGGGATGCCGCTGTGGTGACACCACAGCGATTACACACACTGGTTCTGGCTGAGCAACTGGGCGTGACGCTGCAGGCCATCCGTCGCTATGACCAGGAGATCGCGCAACTCGCCCCGCAACATCCCGACTTTGAGCTGTTCAGTGCATTGCCTGGTGCTGGTCCTTCGCTGGCACCACGCTTGCTGGTTGCCTTTGGTGAACAACGAGAGCGCTTTACCAGCGCAGCGGAAATGCAGAAATACTCCGGAGTGGCACCGGTGACCGAGCGCAGTGGACGCAAACACTGGGTCCATTGGCGCTGGCAATGTTCGACATTTTTGCGCCAGACCTTTGTCGAGTGGGCGGCACAAACAGTCAATAAGTCCTTCTGGGCGGGTGCCTACTACCGGCAACAAAAGGCCAAGGGATGCTCCCATCAGGCAGCGGTGCGGGCGTTGGCCTTCAAGTGGATCCGCATCCTGTATCGATGCTGGCAAGCCCGAACCCCCTACGATGAACTGACCTACCTGGAAGCCTTGCGTCGGCGTGGTTCACCACTGCTCAACCAGTTGAGTACAGTGGCAAAAAGTGCTTGACTGAATAACTCAGGGCGTGATGCAGTCATTCTGCCACACGGCGGCTTACCCGAAACCCGTTGATATTGATACCCAGCACTCTTTACCCGATTTCATCAGGAATCGGGGTGGCGTATCGCTACGTCCTGGCGACGGCATCATCCACAGTTGGATGAACCGCATGTTATTGCCTGATACCGTTGGTACCGGCGGCGATTCGCACACACGCTTTCCCCTGGGTATTTCGTTCCCGGCCGGTTCCGGCCTTGTGGCTTTTGCCGCTGCAACCGGGGTCATGCCGTTGGATATGCCCGAGTCGGTGCTGGTACGTTTCAAAGGCAAAATGGAGCCAGGCATCACGCTGCGCGACCTGGTACACGCCATCCCCTATTACGCCATAAAACAGGGCCTGTTAACCGTTGAGAAAAAAGGCAAGATTAACTTCTTCTCCGGGCGTATTCTCGAGATCGAGGGCCTGGAATATCTGACCGCGGAGCAGGCGTTTGAATTATCCGATGCCTCTGCCGAGCGGTCTGCTTCCGGTTGCACCATCAAGCTCAGTGAAGAGTCGGTTGCCGAATACCTGCGCTCCAATATTACCCTTTTGCGCTGGATGATCGCCGAGGGTTACGGTGATGTGCGCACCCTGGAGCGCCGTGCACGGAAAATGGAAGACTGGCTGGCTAATCCCTCCTTGCTGTCGGCCGATGCCGACGCCGAATACGCGGCGGTTATCGAAATTGACCTGGCCGAGGTCAAGGAGCCGGTGGTTTGTTGCCCGAATGACCCGGACGACGCCAGGCTTTTGTCAGAGGTCGCTGGTGATAAAGTCGACGAAGTGTTTATCGGTTCCTGCATGACCAATATCGGTCACTTCCGCGCGGCCGGGAAGTTGCTGGAAAAACATGGCGATGAGATGACGACACGCCTGTGGATCGTACCACCGACCAAAATGGACGAGCACGCGTTAATGGAAGAAGGCTATTACAATATTTTCGGTAAATCCGGGGCCCGCACGGAAATGCCGGGTTGTTCGCTATGCATGGGTAACCAGGCCCGGGTAAAAGCCGGGTCGACGGTGTTGTCGACCTCCACCCGCAACTTCCCCAACCGGTTGGGTGATGGCGCCAATGTTTACCTGACCTCGGCCGAACTGGCTGCGGTCGGCGCCATTCTTGGCAGGTTGCCAACGCCGGCCGAATACATGGAATACGCCAACCAGATTGACAGCATGGCCGACGATATCTACCGGTATTTGAATTTCGACCAGGTTGCCTCGTTCCAGGCTTCGGCTGAAAAAGGCAAGCGCATTGCCGCCGAGCAGATTGACGTGGTTACGGCTTAAGTCTGATTCCAGAAAGACTGATTATTACAAAGCCCTGCAAAATGCGGGGCTTTTTTTAATCGTCTGGTATCAGTCCGTGGTATCAAAACCGACCACTTCAGCAGATGTTGAAAAGTTATTTACCCTTCAACTACCTCCTTGCTCTGTCCGGATCCCAGAATCACGCTTATCCAGTGAGTATCATCAAAACTTTCAAAGGCGATTTTCATGGTCATGGTCAGGGGTACCGACAGTAGCATACCGACAGGACCCAGGATAAAGCCCCAGAATACCAGCGAAAGAAAGACAATCAGGGCAGACAAATCCAGCCCTTTGCCCATGAAACGCGGTTCCAGAATACTCCCGATAACAACATTTACCACAACAAATCCGGCGGCTGTTAGCAGCGCATCACCAAAGCCAAGCTGGACCAGTGCCAGCAGGACTGCCGGTACCGCTGCCAGGATTGAACCCAGATTGGGAATAAAATTTAGCAGGAATGCAAGCAAACCCCAAAGTGCAGGATAATCAACATTAAGTATCCATAACCAGATCATAATCAAAACACCGGTCAGCAAGCTGAAGGCCGTTTTCAAGGCCATATAACGATTAATGCTATTGGTAAAGCGTTCGATGGCGACCAGTGTTTTAGCGGAATCCGAGGAAGCCGCTTTCAGTTTTGTGTAAAATACCGTCTCTTCGGACAATATAAAAATGACCGTTAATAAAATCAGGAAAGCATTGGTCATGACGTTGCCGAGGGATGCCAGCGTCGTGCCAACCATCTTCATGACGGTACCCGGATTAAAGCTTTCTTTTAATTGGGTACCTGAAATACTGACACCCTGCCCTTCCAGCCAGGCAATTGCATCAGCGGTGATCAGCTGCAGTTTGTCCTGATAGACTGGAAGATCCTTGGAAAATTCGTTAATCGATGAGCCGACCACGGCACCGATGCCAATACCGAAGACAACAATCAGGGAAATAATCAGCAGTATGGCAACAATATAGGGCAATCCGCGCTCATGCAGCCAGGTCAGTAGCGGAGAGCAAATAACGGCAATAAAAACAGAAAGCAGGAAGGGAACCAGCAAGGTCTCGGCTGATTTCATACCGGCAACAACTATAATAAATGCCGCGGTATAAATTAGAAATTTTGCCAAAGATGATTGGCCGGTAAGCTCGTTCATTGTCTAAACACCTGTGATTTAATGCCCTTTTTTCATATTGCTGGTCGAACGCCGTAAACCACCCGGAATAAAAAGTATTTGCCCGACACGAAATCTGCAGCTGATACGCCTATTGTTTATGTATCCTCTAGTCGTCATCTGTTTCGCGCGCCTATTCTATTATGCGCCATAGAGATGTTCGAGCTTAAAACTGTTTTTTTAACCATGTTGATTTGTCGATGAGGCCTGCGGCACAACTATCACCTGATGACAAACGGCAAGCGGTTTATAGCTGTCAGTTTCAGTTGCCCTTTTTTTAACTGTTTCTATAGAGGTTATGGTCTGGATGGATACTGCCATTCGGTGTAAGCTATCAGGCTGATGAGTTCTGTAATATTACGCATTTAGAGGATAAGAAATGGCACTGATTACCCTGAAGCAATTACTCGATTACGCTGCTGAAAACGATTTTGGCGTGCCTGCATTTAACGTCAATAACCTTGAACAAATGCGCGCCATAATGGAAGCAGCCGACGAAGCTGATTCACCCGTTATCGTTCAGGCTTCAGCGGGCGCCCGCAAGTACGCAGGCGCGTCATTCCTGAGGCACCTTATCCTGGCGGCCATCGAAGAATTCCCGCACATTCCGGTGGTAATGCATCAGGACCACGGTACCACGCCGGCAATTTGCCAGCGTTCCATCCAGCTCGGATTTTCATCGGTGATGATGGATGGCTCGTTAATGGAAGACGGGAAAACGCCTTCTTCATACGAATACAATATTGAAGTAACCCAACGAGCTGTTGCCATGGCCCACGCCGGCGGCGTTTCGGTAGAAGGTGAACTTGGTTGCCTGGGTTCTCTGGAAACCGGGCAGGCCGGTGAAGAAGATGGCGTTGGTGCCGAAGGCGTATTATCTCACGACCAGTTGCTCACCGACCCAGATGAAGCGAAGGACTTCGTCGAAAAAACCAATGTGGATGCCCTGGCCATCGCCATTGGCACGTCACATGGCGCCTACAAGTTCTCCCGCCCGCCAACAGGAGATATCCTTGCAATTGATCGCATCAAGGCGATCAATAAGGCCATACCCAACACTCACCTGGTGATGCATGGCTCATCTTCCGTGCCACAGGACTGGCTGGCAATCATCAATGAATACGGCGGAAAAATCCCTGAAACCTATGGTGTTCCCGTTGAAGAAATTTGCGAAGGAATAAAGCATGGTGTCCGCAAAGTCAATATTGATACCGATTTACGCCTGGCTTCTACCGGTGCTGTGCGTCGTTTCCTGGCAGAAAACAAATCGGAATTTGACCCGCGCAAGTACCTTTCTGCAACCACAAAAGCAATGAAAGAAATTTGCCTGGCCCGTTATAATTCCTTTGGTTGCGCCGGTCATGCCGCCAAAATCAAACCGATATCCCTTGAAAAAATGGCTATCCATTACGGTCTGTGACTATCAGGATTCTATCCTGGCGGGATTACAATTTAACGCGCCCTGCGTGTGCCCGTGCCAGACTGGCACGAACCCGGTTCGCGGCTTTTCATTGTTACTAAATGCCGGCAGGTGGCCTTTTTCTTGGCGAGAATTTTTTAACGGCGGCCACTAATGCTTTTAAATGTAGCGTTTCTTCCCGGTATGTAACTTGCTCGAATAGCCCGGCAATGCGTTGAACTTCATTTTTCAGGTCGGGCCTCAGGGCCACCACCCGGCGGCTATACTGCATGGGTGTTTCACCTGTTTCTCGTGTAATACCAAGACGTTTTAATTTTCTGCAAAATTGCGAATAGGCCCTGATGCCTGGCGATGCGGCTTTTTTGCCGGTATTACGAAGCAACCACAAGGCGATAAACAGTAATATCAGGGAACTGGATAAAATCATCACCCCGATAATTCGAATAGGGTCCGTATTTCCCAGTAATTTTGTCAGCAGTCCTGTTTGCAGGGATTGGTCATAACCCAGTACCCAGCGATGCCAGCCATAGTTGACCCGATCCCATTGAAGTCTGAAATTGTTAATCCAGTTAATGTTTCTGAAACGGATCAGGGATAAGGGAGTATTTTCAGAAAAACCCGGCTCCTGTGCAAAATAATCCTGGAAGCCGTTACGTATCCTTTCAGGTGCGACTGCAGCTGTCGGGTCGACCCTGACCCAGCCCCTGTTTTCCAGCCAGACTTCTGTCCAGGCATGGGCATCAAATTGATGCACCAGCAAATAATTCTGGTATGGGTTCAGCTCTCCACCCTGGTAACCGACAACCACTCTTGCCGGGATACCGGCGGCGCGCATCATGACGGTAAAACTGCTGGCAAAATGCTCACAAAACCCCTGTTTACTGGTAAACAGGAACTCATCCACGCTATTTTCACCCAGCAAGGGTGGCTCCAGGGTATACACGAACTCCTTGTTTATCCAGGTTAAGATGCGCTGGATATAGGCTTCATCTGTCCCGGCTTCTCGCCGCCAGCGTCGTGCCAGGGACACGGATTCCGGATTGAACTCGGCTGGCAATTGCGTCTCGTCCAGGAATCGCCACCAGGGTAAACCCTTCGCTTCGGTTCGATGATTCAGGTAGGATCTCACGCTATACTTCAGGCGAGCCTGTACCGGTTGCTTGGTGACCAGGTTAAAATCCTGGGTCAGGCCGGTTGCCGGGTCTTCACTCACCGGGGTCGCCAGTGCATATAGCCATATTTGCTGCGTTGGCTCGAGAATTATATCGTAATCGACGATCTCGCCTCGTCGTTCAATTTTGGATTCCCAGGGTTGCCTGGCTTGCCCTTGCCAGCGAACAATACGGCCATTCCTGAAGTAGTCGCCAGGATCAGCCTGTGACCATTTGCGACCATCAAACTTTGAAAACACCAGACCACGCCAGTACAGCCCGGGCTGTTCCGGAATATTGTCCTTGAAGGTTACCCTGAAAGCCAGCGCGCCGGATTTTCCCAGCTTGTTGAAATCGCCCGGCGACATGCTGTCACTGACACCTGTTTTTGACCCGGTTTGCTGCATCGGTACTTGCCACAGCGGACCGATCCGGGGCATGACCAGGAACAGCAGCAGCATCAGGGGAAGCGATTGTAAAACCAGTTTACTGGTAATACGTAAACTCGACAGTGGATACCGATAGCCCTGCGACTGGTTCAGCCCCATCAGGGCTGTACTCACCAGGATAAATGACAGGGTGACATAAATTGCCATCGGAATAGTTTGCTCAAATAACAATGCGGCAGCGGCAATAAAATAAGCCAGGTAAATCACAGCCAGGGCATCCCTGCGCGTGTGCATCTCCAGTAACTTGAGGCTATAACCAATAATCAGCAATGCCACCATTGGCTCCAGGCCCGTGTAACGATCAAAACCAAGATAAAGCCCGGCAACACTGACAAAAGCCAACAGGTATTTAAACCAGCCGGGCGGGAACCGCCACAAACCCCGGTAAACCTGAACACGCCAGAACAGAGCGAGTGCCGCTGCCAGCGTGATCCACAGGGGTAACCAGAGCACATGCGGAGCAATAACGGATACGAAGGCCAGCAGCATCCAGGCCAGGCTGTTGCGCGGAATCTGGTATACCTGGCTCATGACTGTTTCTCCCATTCGAACAGGGCCAGCTCCCCGAGCAGTTTATTCCTGTGTTGCTCGCCTTTACCGGGAGAAATCTCGATGCCTGGTAAACGCAAACCATATTCATTCTTACTCTTGGCCGCTTCCAGTACCCAGTAACAAAGCCTGGACAGGCGGCTTTCCCTGCCAAGCCCGTCAAAATCGTCCCAATCAAGCCACAGGCATTGCATGACCGTTTCTGAATATTCCTTCGAGAGCAAACCCTGCCCCTTTGCATAATGCTTCCAGGAAACATGATTCAGGGACTCGCTGGGCTGGTATTTCCTGAAACCATAAAAATCGTCATTACCTGCCAGGTTAACAATATCACCCTGTTCGGCATTGCCTGCCTTGCCAGGTAGCGGCCCGGCTTTTACCGGTTGTGGATAAACCAGGACAGCCGCATCCAGGTCGAGCCAGCTCCAGGCGCGCAGTAATCCCAATGGATAATAGGTCTCAACCAGCAATCGACCCGGCGTCATCCTACCCCTTCGGGTCGCGGGGAAATGCAGGGTGATCCTTTTTTGCTCATGCTCGATGAGATTTACGACAACGGACGGGTTGCCGGACCAGCTGAGCATGATATTTTCATACAGGCGTTTATTTTGTTTTTCCACCAGTAACTCAAACCCCGCATCTTCACCTTTAAATACCGGGTGGCTGTTTACCAGTGATATTCGAAGCCCCGAAAGGTTACCGAAGGTATACAATATGGAAACGATGAACAGGCTGGATAGTAAAAAGGTGATAGCAAAAACCAGGTTGTTCTCGTAATTGGTGGCTACCAACCAGAGCAAAACGAACAGGAATACAAACGCGAAACCCGCCCTGGAAGGGAAAATAAAGATATTTTTACTGGTCAATAAAATTGACCGCTCGGGAGGCAGACGTTTATGGAGCCAGGATTGAAAGTGACGCTGCAGGAAACCTGTTTTACTCGCCTGGTCTGTTAAAGATTTCGCGGTTATTGGAAACATATAAAGTAAATGATTTTGACAAGCTTATCCGATGACATCGACCGTATTTAAAATTCTCTCGACCAGCGCCATACCGGAAGCTTCGTCGTAACCACCCATTTCCCTTAAGCGGTGGCCGATGACCGAGGGCATTACCGTTTGCACGTGTTCCGGCAGCACGTGTTTATGACCTTCAATATATGCCCAGGTCTTTGAACAGTGCAATAACGCCAACGCACCGCGCGGGGAAAGGCCAAAGGCAAACTCCGGCCGGGTGCGGCTAAACTGAACGATGCGCTGCAGGTAATCGAGTATAGCCTCCGAGGCGTGGAGTTTACTGGTTTCTGCCTGGATACTGATAATCTCTTGCGGTGAGATCGCCGCCTCCATTTCTTCCAGTCTCTGGCGTGGGTCAATGCCGTTAAACAGGGCCCGTTCAACGGCCGGGTCAGGATATCCCAGTTTGATTCGCATCAGGAACCTGTCCAACTGGGATTCGGGTAACGGGAAAGTCCCCGCCTGGGTATGCGGATTTTGGGTGGCAATGACAAAAAACGGGACAGGCAGTTTCCTGGTCTCTCCATCGTAGGTCACCTGCCGCTCTTCCATGGCCTCGAGCAGGGCACTCTGTGTTTTCGGTGTTGTTCGATTGATTTCATCGGATAACAGTAGTTGGCAGAATATCGGGCCGGGATGAAATTCAAAACTGGCCGCATTCCTGTCAAAAACGGTAACCCCCAGGATATCGGCAGGTAACAGATCGCTAGTGAACTGTACCCGGTTAAAGCTTAGACCCAGTGTTTTCGCCAACGCGTGCGCCAGCGTTGTTTTTCCCATCCCGGGTAAATCTTCAATCAGCAAGTGCCCGCTGCTGAACAGGCAGGTCAAGGCAAGCTTGACCTGGTGTTCCTTGCCGAGCAACACGGAGCCAATTTGATCGACGACCTTCTCAATTAGTTTTTGCATGAAATAACTATAGGTTTAGATGATTGATAACGCCATCTACTGCACGCCAATAAGAGTTTATTAGTATTTTTTGCATCCTGTTAACCCTTTTTGTGGATTGCTTCGTTTAACAGGGTATGAGTCATAAAAAAAAGGAAAAATAATGGTAAACCAGATCGCTTGTAAAACACACGATCAACACAGGTTGATTACACG
>CAMYIF010000081.1 GCA_947258415.1 uncultured Pseudomonadales bacterium | reverse complement strand
AACCGCCTACGCGCGCTTTACGCCCAGTAATTCCGATTAACGCTTGCACCCTCCGTATTACCGCGGCTGCTGGCACGGAGTTAGCCGGTGCTTATTCTGCAGGTAACGTCACAGCTAATACTTATTAAGCATTAACCTTTCCTCCCTGCTTAAAGTGCTTTACAACCCTAGAGCCTTCTTCACACACGCGGCATGGCTGCGTCAGGGTTGCCCCCATTGCGCAATATTCCCCACTGCTGCCTCCCGTAGGAGTCTGGACCGTGTCTCAGTTCCAGTGTGGCTGATCATCCTCTCAGACCAGCTATAGATCGTCGCCTTGGTGGGCTCTTACCCCACCAACTAGCTAATCTAACGCAGGCTCATCCAGTAGCGCGAGGCCCGAAGGTCCCCCGCTTTCCCCCGTAGGGCGTATGCGGTATTAGCTTGAGTTTCCCCAAGTTGTCCCCCACTACTGGGTAGATTCCTACGCGTTACTCACCCGTCCGCCACTCGTCAGCATCCAGCAAGCTGGATCTGTTACCGTTCGACTTGCATGTGTTAGGCCTGCCGCCAGCGTTCAATCTGAGCCATGATCAAACTCTTCAGTTTAAATCTTTTACTTCTGCTCACCCTAAGGCTCGAAAGAAGCGGGTTTTGTGAAAACCCTAAACTTGGCTCGGAATTAAAACGTATCACATTAAATTAACGAGATACTTACTTCCGATGATTCATCGCTCGAATCAACTTCAACAAGTACCCACACGTATTGTTTCTATACATCAGGTTTTTAAAGAACAAATCAGGCGCAAGGCCTGACACAAGAGAGCGCGCATTATACATCGATCAAAGCGCGCCGCAACCCTTAAAGCGTAATAAAATCCAAGTTTGATTTGAGCGCCCGGACGGGCCGCAAATAGTCACCAACGACTAACAAAAAAAACCGTTCGCTTCAAACGGGACACGAATTATAAGCACAACAACACAGGTGTCAACATTTGATGGCCCTTTATTTAGCAGACCGGAAATAAGGCTATACCAGCGACACTTTGGCTATCTTCTTCTTGCCCGCCTGGATAACAAGTGTTTCACCTAAAGCCATCTTAAAAGTGTCTTTACATTTCTCACCATTTACATACACAGCACCGCGGGATAACACGTCGCGGGCGGCACTGCCATTCTGTACCAGCTTCGCCAGTCGCAACACGGCGGCAATGGGCAGTTCAGACTGGCCGCCCGTTGATACCTCAATGGAGGGAACATCTTCGGGTATTTCACCTTTGGCGAGAATATTACCCGCCGCCTTGTGGGCTGTATTGGCGGCATCGGCACCGTGAAAACGTGTGATAATTTCTTTTGCCAATTGCTTTTTTATCTCCTGGGGATTTACCCCGGATTTTACATCTTCCCTGAACTGGTCAATCTCGGGCAGTGACCGGAAGCTGAGCAACTCAAAATAACGCCACAGCAAGGCATCCGGAAGGGTCAGTATTTTACGGTACATTTCTCCGGGTAAATCACTGACGCCAATATAATTGCCCAGGGATTTTGACATTTTCTGGACACCATCCAGGCCCTCCAAAATAGGCATAGTCACCACAACCTGGGGCTTCTGGCCAAAATATTTTTGTAACTCACGCCCCATCAGCAAATTAAACTTCTGGTCGGTTCCTCCTATTTCAACATCCGCCTGCAAAGCAACAGAATCGTAACCCTGGATTATCGGGTACAGAAATTCGTGTATAGCAATCGACTGCTGGTTGGCATAACGCTTTTTAAAATCATCGCGCTCGAGCATTCGCGCCACGTTCTGCTGGGCAGCCAACTGAATCAGGTCGGCGGCTGACATTTTCTCCATCCATTCGGAATTGAAAACCACCCGGGTTTTGTCCTGGTCGAGTATCTTGAAAACCTGTTCCTTGTAACTTTTGGCATTTTCAATCACCTGCTCCCGGGTGAGCGGTTTACGCGTTACATTTTTCCCGGTTGGATCGCCGATCATCCCGGTAAAATCACCAATGAGAAAAACCACCTCGTGGCCAAGGTCCTGGAATTGCCTCAGTTTATTGATCAGCACCGTATGCCCCAGATGCAGATCAGGGGCGGTCGGATCAAACCCTGCCTTGATCCGCAGCGCCTTACCCGACCCGAGACGCTTCACCAGTTCGTCTTCAAGCAATATTTCCTCGCAACCGCGCTTCAATAGCTGCATTGCCTGGTCCACTGATGTCATCTTCATTAAAACCTGTTTCTATAATTAGGGGAGAATTATTTGGCTCGTCTGCACCACGAAATAATTGGTTAAGCGCGCGATTATAGCACCCGATGCTATTAAAATATCCAAAAGGCCATCTAATTGCCGCAAGTGTCGCCACCACAATAATTGGCCTGGTGCTTCTGGTAGCGCCTTCGGAAAAGGCTTCTGCGAAACGTAACTCCATTTCTATCCCTGTCGATTTAGCCGTTACATCAACGCAGCCAGATGTGAAGACTGCCAGCAGCGAACCGTTAATTGCAAAGCTTTCCGGCGATATACAGGAGAAAGCTCAAATCGCGCCTGAAGTAAAAGAGAACTGGAAAACAATTACCATCAAGTCGGGCGACAACCTCACTTCCCTGTTCAAGCGAGCCGGCCTCGGCGCTCGTGATGTCTACGAAGTTTCAGAAGCGACCAAGGCAAATAAAAGTGCCAACCTGAAGCGCCTTTATCCAGGTGAAAAATTAAGCTTCCTGATCGATGACGGGCGACTGCAAAAGCTGCGACGGGAAAAAAACCAGCTGGAAAGCATCGAAATTCTCAGAACCGAATCCGGTTACAGTGTAATCACTAACAACAGGGAACCGGAAATATTGCATCGCTTTGTCTCCACTACCCTGGACAACTCCCTGTTTCTTGCCGGTGAGAAAGCAGGCCTCTCCCAAAAAGTAATCATGGAACTGGCAAATGTGTTTGGCGGTGTTATTGACTTTGTCTACGATCCTCGCCAGGGCGACTCTTTCAGTCTCCTGTTTGAAGAGAAATACCTGGATGGCAATCTGATTGGCTCCGGTAATATCATTGCCGCAGAGTTTAATAACCGGGGAGAGGTTTATCGGGCCTTTCGATATACTGATAGTGAGAACAACTCGGGCTATTACTCCCCCGAAGGTGAAAGCATGCAAAAGGCCTTTTTACGCTCACCGGTGGATTTCACTCGCATCAGTTCAGGTTTTAATTTAAGACGCAAACACCCTATCCATAAGAAAATCAAGGCGCATCGCGGTATCGATTACGTCGCCGCGCGGGGTACGCCTGTTTATGCAGCGGGTAACGGACGCGTAATCGCCTCGGGTTACAACAGAGCCAATGGCAATTATGTTTTTATACAACATGGTGCACAGTACACGACCAAGTACCTGCATTTGCACAAGCGTCACGTGAAACGCGGACAACGTGTTAAACAGCGCCAGATCATTGGCCGGGTCGGTTCCACCGGTTATTCCACTGGTCCTCATTTGCACTACGAGTTCCTCGTCAGTGGTGTTCACAGGAATCCTCGCAATATTGTTAAAAAACTGCCAAAGGCAAAATCAATAGCCAAGGGCGAGATGCCTCGTTTCCTGGAATCTATCCAGCCGCTTTTAGCCCAACTTGAAACACATCAACGACTGCTGGCGTATAACCAATAGCTTATGTCTGAAAAGTCCAGGCCGTATTATTTCATCGGCTTGATGTCGGGTACCAGCCTGGATGGCATCGATGCTGTGTTGGTCGATTTTTGCCATGACACTCCATCCGTTATCGGAACACTCCACAAGCCATACACAGCATCGACGCGTGATGAACTCGCCGATTTGTGCAACCCTGGCAATAACGAAATTGATCGCATGGGCCACTGTGAAACCGCCCTGGCCCGTGAATTTGCCGGTGTGGTCAACAACCTGATTGGTGGCCTGCGCATTAACCCGGATGACATCAAGGCCATCGGCAGTCATGGTCAGACCATCAGGCACAGACCCAGCAATATCCACCCATTTACCCTGCAAATCGGCGATCCAGGCATTATTTCCCAGGAAACCGGAATTTGCACCGTGGCTGACTTTCGACGCAAGGACATGGCCGCCGGGGGACAGGGTGCACCGCTCGTTCCTGCATTTCATGCCGCGGTGTTTTCCAGCCACTCAAAAAACAGGGCGATTCTTAATATAGGCGGCATGGCCAACCTGACCCTGCTACCGGCGAATAAAACAAAGCAGGTAACCGGGTTCGACACAGGCCCCGGTAATATACTGATTGATACGTGGCACCAGATGCACCATTCAACGCTTTACGACGACATGGGAAGCTGGGCATCAACCGGGTCCATTGACGAAAGCCTGATGAACCAAATGCTCACCGAACCTTTTATCCAGCTTCCACCGCCAAAAAGCACGGGCCGGGAATTATTCAACGCTGCCTGGCTGGAAAACCATCTGTGTCATATAAATCAAACGCCACAACCCGAAGATGTAGCCTGCACGCTGGTTGAATATACCGCTCGCACCATTTCAAGCCAGGTAATCAGTAATTTTCCCGAATGCGAAGAAATATATGCCTGCGGAGGCGGTGTGCGTAATAGTTACCTGATGAAACGACTTGCTCGATTGCTGCCGGATCAGGTGGTTGCGAGCACCGAAGAGCTGGGCGTGGCGCCAGACTGGGTCGAAGCCGTTGCCTTTGCATGGCTGGCAAAACAAAGGCTGGAGGAAAAACCGGGTAACTTGCCATCGGTGACCGGGGCAAGGCAAAACTGCATCCTGGGTGGAATCTACATATAGTCGGGCCACCCGGCAATTAAGAATGGCTTTCTAGAAGTATTCGTAGCCTTTTTGCAACAACCTGTCTACCTCGGCCGGGCCATAGGGAACCGCATCGACAAACGCCGGGAGGTCTCCCTTGTTGACCCCGTCCAGTTCTATTTGTATTTCACATACCTGGACATCAATAACATTATAGGCCTCGAGGCGCGCAGCCATGGACACGATGTGTTTATACTTCTGGTAATTTTTACGGTCAAATACCTGTAACTCGGGACCATGCAGGATTACGGCAATTGGCGCATAACTTGGAAATTTATTGCCTTTTTCAACGTATTCATCGACACGGCTAAACAAGGATTCAAGCTCTTCAGGGGTATGCAATTGTATTTGCGCGACATAATTTTTAGTTGTGTCTGAAGGTGCTGCCGGTTGCAGCAAACGAACGGGTTGATCTCCCTGAGACCAAACAGAAGAAGATACGAACAGCAGTAAAACCAGCAATTTCGACATTAGCAACTTCATAATAAGGCCCTCCCATCGAGGATTTATCCTTAAATGCAATATCTTTTGGACAACAAATCTGCTGGTATTCTCTTAATTCCGGTTTTTGGCTAGACCGAAAAGGACGACCCACAACCACAGGTAGTTTTAGCACTGGGGTTTCTAATCACGAAGCGTGAGCCCTCAAGACCTTCCTCGTAATCTATTTCGGAACCCACCAGGTATTGAAAGCTCATAGGGTCAACAACCAGTTTGACGCCTGAATTTTCAACCGTTGTATCATCTTCAGCGACATCATCGTCAAAAGTAAAGCCGTATTGAAAACCCGAGCACCCGCCCCCGGTAACAAACACTCTCAATAACAACTCATCATTACCTTCGCTTTCAGCGAGCGTTTTCACTTTCGTAGCGGCAGCATCACAAAAAGTCAAAGGCGCCTGAGATAAAACTTCAGACATTTCAACAACTCCTACCTGAAAAACATTGCAACAGGATATCTATATGGGTCCAATTATCACTTTTCCCAACTATTTTAGTCAACTTTTCGCGGCGCCCTGCATTTCATCAGAATGCTTTGCCCCGGTATCTTTATCCGCAGCAGAGCTGTTCTCGGCGATGGCCGGTTTTTCCTTTACCTGATGGACAAGATTACCGTTAACCTGTGCGCCAACCACCATCTCGATCAGGTTATAGTGCACTGTTCCCGAGACACAGGCATTCGCAGCGAGCTCAACATGCTCTGATGAATAAACGTCTCCTATTACCTGGCCATTGATAATCACATGGGGCGCGCAAACTTCACCTTCGATAACACCGTGATCACTTATGCGAACAACCGCGTTCGAATCCGCCGCTGCATTGACGCTACCTTTAACCTTGCCATCGACGTGCAAGCCACCGGAAAAATTGATATCGCCGATAAATTCGGACTTGCTGGAAATGAGGGTGTCGTAATTATGATGCCCGGTTTTCTTTTCATTCCGAAACATTCTGGACCCCCCCCTGTACCGCCCATTCAAATTCACGGGTAACATTTTTTGGTTTTTTACCATCAGTCGTTGCAATCACTTCTATTTTTTCCACTTTTACGTTTTCCGGTAGCTGAATTTCAGTTTCAAAAGCCTGGAAGTAACGAAGTTTAAATGCTGTATTGGGCATTTCACTGGTTACGTCTTTTAAAGATAGCACCCTTTTTTCGCCATCGCTGACTGCGTGAAGTTTAATCTGCACATCACCACTGACAATATTCTTGTTTTTACCCACCTGGGCGAGCACCCAGCTCAAGCGATAAGCGCCGTTTTCCGGGTCCGAGATACCGGTTGATTCCTCAATATCCAGATCGTGCACGAATAAACCCCTGACGCTCGATTCAGGCGCAAGTACGCTCCTGTAAAAAGCGATTTCCTTCGATAATTGATGTACTTGGCCTTCAAGCTCATTAATATTTATTCGGGCAGCATCCAGGGCCATTCGATCGACCGACCTGTCATTTTCCATCACAGCAGATTTTTCCAGGTAATATTCAAGTTTCATTTTCTCCGCAGGCATTAGAAGATTTAATTGCTGCTCGTAAAATCGCCCGCCGTAAAAGCTGACAACCATACCAAGAGCAGCAAAAAATATTCCAATTACGACAAGGCTCCACACCCGCCCCGGCTTGTGCACCTTGACGACCAGATTTTCCTGTCGGCTACCCTTTACTTTTGCCATTTTTCTCCCTCGATTATGGCATCAATGCTGGCGCATCAAGACCTTGGGCTTCAGGGAACCCGAACATTAAATTCATATTTTGAACAGCCTGACCGGCGGCGCCCTTTACCAGGTTATCAATCACGGACAGCACCACCAGGGTATCCCCGCCCTGAGGCTGGTGAACCGCCAAACGGCAAACATTCGAGCCTTTAACCGATCGTGTTTCCGGGTGAGCGCCGGCTGGCATCACATCGACAAAGCTTTCATCCTGGTAAAAGGACGTATAAAGCGCCTGCAGGTCCTCACCGGCTGAAGTTAATGTTGCGTAGAGTGTGGCGTGAATGCCCCGGATCATCGGCGTTAAATGTGGAACGAATGTCAAACCAACCGGGCTACCCGACGCCTGTTCAAGACCCTGTTTTATTTCGGGTAAATGTCGATGACCGGGTACGGCATACGCCTTAAAGCTTTCACTGGCCTCGCACAACAGGGCGCCAACACTTGCACCACGACCGGCACCGCTAACACCCGACTTGGCATCGGCAATAAGTTTCGATGTGTCGACCAGCCCCTTTTTCACCAGGGGCAAAAAACCCAGCTGTACGGCCGTCGGATAACATCCAGGGTTGGCCACCAGCCTGGCTGCCTTTATGGCATCGCGATTTACCTCGGGTAACCCGTATACCGCCTGATTGAGTAATTCGGGGCACGCATGAGACTGGCCGTACCATTTCGACCACAACTGATCGTCCTTGATACGGAAATCAGCCGACAAATCGATAATTTTGACGCCCTTGTCCAGCAATCCGACCGCCTGTTTCATGGCAATCCCGTTGGGAGTTGCGAAAAACACGATATCGCATGACGATAAGGCGTTTTCATCGGGCACGGTAAATTCCAGGTCAAGGTACCCGCGAAGACTGGGGAACAATTCCGCCACGGCCGAACCCTGTTCGCCGCGTGATGTAATAACGGTTAACTCTACTTGCGGATGCACAACGAGCAGCCTTAACAACTCGACACCCGTGTAACCCGTGCCACCCACCACACCGACTTTAATCACAATATCCTCATAATAATGGCGCTGATTTAACGATTTACTCAAAGAAGCCCCGTATAATAACCTACATACCAGGGTCTGTTAACACTAATTGGAATGGCATTTCCGGCTTCTGAAAAAACGAAAACCTTTAGTCGCTTCGCCCGTTTGATGCCCGTCAGGAAACCTTAACCAACAGGGTCAGGAAGGCTCTTGCCCACTTATGCAACGAACAGATTTCACACTGGAACATTTTCGGCACCGATTGGCACACCTGGACGCCTTGCCCCAGTTTGCAGTGCTTGGAATACTGTCTGGCGTAATCACTGGTGGTATCATTATCCTTTTTCGACTCGCAATCGAAATTCCCCTGCGATTTTGGCTGTCCGAAAACGACCCGGAAAACTTCGAAGCGCTGCATCCATTGCTGCATTTCATAACACCCGTTATCGGTGTTTCGCTAATCGCCCTGTTTTACCGATGCCTGAGCGATGAAACCCGCAGTGTCGGTATTGGCAAGGTTCTGGAACGATTTAATTTTCACGAGGGCCACCTGACCCTGAAAGGTGCAGCCGCTCAATTTATATTCGGCGTTATATCCCTGGTCAGCGGGCAGTCGGCCGGCCGGGAAGGTCCGGCTGTCCACTTGGGAGCCGCTTGCAACAGTTACCTGGGACAACGTTTCCATTTGCCGAATAACAGCATTCGTATCCTGGTGGGCTGTGGGACTGCTGCAGCTATTTCGGCATCCTTCAATACCCCCATTGCCGGGGTTATTTTTGCAATGGAAGTTGTGATGATGGAATACACAATCATCGGCTTTACGCCAATAATCCTGGCCTCTGTTTCCGCTGCCATTGTCTCACGCATGGTCTATGGGCACGATCCGGCCTTTATCGTACCGGCACTTAGCATCGAAACACTCTGGGATATTCCGTTTACCCTTATCACCGGAATATTGATAGGCACACTGGCCGCTGTTTTTATCTCCCTGGCAAAATACTGCACGCGCATGAACACCTACTCTTTTACAACCAGAGCCATGAGCGTCGGCGTATTAACCGGGCTTATCGCCGTGCTGGTACCCCAGATCATGGGCGTTGGCTACGATTCGGTGAACCTGGCCCTGACCGGCAATATGGGTATCGGTATGCTGTGCGCGCTGGTGTTGGCCAAATTGATTGCCACGGCGATTCCAATCGGCTTGGGTATGCCATTCGGGCTTATCGGCCCGATCCTGGTCGTGGGCGCCAGTGCCGGTGCAGCGCTCGGCACGATTGGCAATATATACCTGCCAGACTATGTTTCGGAAGTCGGCATTTATGCCATGCTGGGAATGGGCGCGATGATGGGCGCAGTTCTCCAGGCGCCGCTTGCAGCCCTGATGGCATTGCTCGAACTTACACTTAACCCGCATATAATCCTGCCAGGCATGCTGGCGATTGTAATCGCCAACATAACATCCAGGTCAATATTCAAACAGCAATCTATTTTTCAGACCTTGCTTGCGACCAAAGGAATACATTTAAGAGATACCCCGGTTTTGCAAGCACTAAGACGTATGGGTGTCGTCAGCCTGATGAACCAGAAATTTAAAACCCATGATTACCTGATCAAACAGGACCAGGTTCCACAATTACTGGAAAACAGCCCCAAGTGGATAGTCATCACCAGGGAGCGAAAGCCGGAGGCCCTGTTACCTACCTCCGACCTCGTTAGGTATATGGAGGAAAAAGTGCTGGCTGAAAAAGAAGAAACCAAACCCAAAAAAAAACCTAAATCAAAACCAGACAAAGAATCGGAAAAGGAAACGGGCATTGACCTGCTATCCATTCCCGCCCGCCGCCTGGACGTACACCCGATTCACCGTCAAGCCACCGTCCAGGAAGCACTCGATACTTTACAGCGCACCGGTATCGAGGCACTCTATGTCGAGCGTGTTCAAGCACCCATGATACATTCTGTTCTGGGCGTAATTACACGCAAGGATATCGAAAACTACTACCTGCACAATTAAATATGCTCTGGATTAAAGCCCTCCATATCGTTGCCGTTATCTGCTGGTTTGCCGGGCTTTTTTACCTGCCCCGCCTGTTTGTCTATCACAGTATGAGCGATGACCTGATCAGCCGCGAACGATTCAAGGTGATGGAACGCAAGCTCTATCGTGGCATCATGACACCATCCATGATTGCCACGCTGGTATTGGGAATCTGGCTGGTTGCTGACAATTTCAGCTATTATCTGGATCAGCTGTGGATGCAGGTTAAACTCATTCTGGTTCTGGTGCTGGTCGGTTACCACTTCGCCTGCGGTGTATACCTCGGAAAATTCGCCAGAGAAGAGTGCAAACATTCACACAAGTATTTCCGTTATTTTAACGAATTCCCCGTATTGCTGCTGGTTGCCATTGTTGTACTGGTGGTAGTGCGTCCCTTTTAAATTTATTAATTGATTTCAGGTTATCCAGTTATGTCCAGATCCGAAACCCTGTTTGCCCAGGCCCAGAAAGTCATCCCCGGTGGTGTCAATTCACCCGTACGCGCGTTTAAGGCTGTCGGCGGCACACCCATTTTTATTGAACACGCCGATGGTGCACATATTTACGATGTGGACGGCAAGGCTTACATCGATTATGTGCAATCCTGGGGACCAATGATATTGGGCCACAACCACCCTTCCATTCGAAACGCCGTTATTGAAGCGGTCGCGTCCGGACTGAGTTTTGGCGCGCCGACCGAAGTGGAAACCAGCCTGGCTGAAATCATTTGCGGCATTATGCCGGGGATGGACCTGGTGCGCTTCGTCAATTCCGGCACCGAGGCGACCATGAGCGCCATTCGCCTGGCTCGCGGCTATACCGGCCGGGATAAAATAGTTAAATTCGAGGGCTGCTATCACGGCCACTCAGACTCATTACTGGTTAAAGCCGGGTCCGGCGCATTGACACTGGGTGTCCCCACATCACCGGGGGTACCCGCCAGCATGGCAGAACATACCATCACCCTGACCTACAACGATATAGAAAACGTAAGGCAGGCCTTTGCCGAAGTCGGCGAACAAATCGCCTGCATTATTGTTGAACCCGTCTGCGGTAATATGAATTGCGTGCCACCGGTGAATAATTTCCTGCAGGGATTGCGAGAAGTCTGCGACGAATACGGCACCCTGCTGATTCTTGACGAGGTAATGACCGGGTTCCGACTGGGCCTGAGTGGGGCCCAGGGTTTCTACGGTGTACAGCCCGACCTGACCACGCTGGGTAAAGTCATTGGCGGCGGTATGCCTGTGGGCGCATTCGGCGGACGCCGGGAAATTATGGAATATATCGCGCCGCTCGGCCCGG
>CAMYIF010000080.1 GCA_947258415.1 uncultured Pseudomonadales bacterium | reverse complement strand
ATTGCTGTCTTGATTATTGAACGTACCGAAACCATTCCTTCCTTCAATACGGCCAACATCGACTCATAGGTAATCATTTCCTTGCTGCGCCCTGCTGCCCAGTTCACAGTCAGCGCTATGGACGCGTAAGGTAAATTCAATTCGCGCGCCAAACCCGCCTCTGGCATACCGGTCATGCCAACAATGTCACAGCCGTCTCTTTCCAGGCGGTCTATTTCTGCTCGTGTTTCAAGACGGGGCCCCTGGGTGCAGGCGTAGGTGGCCTGTTTACTAGCAGATATGCCTGATTGTTTCGCCGCCTTGAGTAACAGTGTACGCATACCCTCATCGTAGGGATGGGTAAAATCAACGTGCACAAGCGGGCTGTTTTCATCATCCGAATAGGTATGATTACGCCGGTATGAATAATCGATGATCTGGTCCGGAATGCTCACCACTTGTGGCCCTATATCCTTATGAATCCCACCGACCGCGTTGACACCAATGACGCCTTTGATTTCCATAAGGTGAAGTGCGTACAGGTTGGCCCGGTAATTGATCCGGTGTGGCGGTAATCTGTGTTCAGCGCCATGACGGGGCAAAAACACTACGCGCCTGCCGGCCAGATTGCCAATAATCAACGGGGCCGATGGTTGACCGTAAGGCGTTGAAACCAACTTTTCCTCAAGATCTTCGAGACCATCAAAAGCGGTTAATCCTGTCCCGCCAATGATGGCTATTTCCGGTTGGCGTTTCATTGATAGGGTGATCTGGCTTTCACTCTTGGTTTCCTTTCAGCGGACTTCTTGCCAGGTTCAGCATCGGGTTCGGCCACTTCATCATCGGCGATATGCAGGGTTGACGTCGGGAAGGCGACCTCCGCGCCATGTTTGGTAATGATATCCATTATCTTGACCAGCACATCCTGCTTGACCTTCTGAAAGGTTACCCAGTCGATGGTCTTGGTGAAGGTGTACACGAAAAAATCCAGCGATGATGCGCCGTAGGTATTGAAATTAACCATCAGTGTTTGCTCGGCATCAATCTCCGGGTGAGCGCGGAGCATGGCCTCGATTTCGGTGACGATGGGCACCATTTTGTCGGCGTCATCATAACGGATGCCGATGGTTTCGTGTATGCGCCTGTGGGTCATGCGCGACGGGTTTTCTACGGTAATACTGGTAAACGTCGCATTGGGTACGTACAGGGGGCGCTTGTCAAAGGTACGTATCCGGGTAAGCCGCCAGCCGATATACTCGACCGTGCCCTCGATATTTCTGTCGGGAGACCGCACCCACTCACCGATTTTGAATGGCCTGTCCATATAAACCATTAACCCGCCAAAGAAATTGGCCAGCAGGTCCTTGGCAGCAAAACCAAGGGCGATGCCGCCGATTCCGCCGAAAGCGAGCACGCCGGAAATGCTGTAACCGAGCGTTTGCAGCATAACCAGCGTCGCGGTGATGATTACCGAAATGCGCAGCAGCTTGCCGATCACAGTCACCGTGGTTTTATCGAGCGGTTGCCCCGCCTGGTCGGGCGATAAAAGGGCCTGTTCGGCACGACGAATGCAATCAACGATAAACCAGGCCATTAACACAATCACCGATAATTTACGTATTGGTCCAACAATAGTTAAAATACCGGTTTCAGTTCCCTCTGCGATCAATTCAGCTGCCCAGCTGACACCAACAATCCAGATCAATAAACTTAAGGGTGTCTTCGCCGAGAGAACCAGTATGTCGTCCCAGACGTTCTTGGTTTTCTTCAACTGCCTGTCAAGCTGCGCCAATATTTTCAGGGCAATAAAATTAACGACCATGGTTGCAAAAACAACAACAAACACCTGCAACAAAATCTCGTTTTCGCCCTCCAGCCCGAAGCTGGGAATTACATCTGATAATTTCATCAATCTATTCCTGTTGTGCCCTTCAATTTCTGGTCATTTGTTGAAGTGGCCTGGGTAATTTTTCAGGATTTCCGATATTAACCCGTTGCTTCATCTGGACTGATAATGACCATGACTGCTCCAGGCAATAAACCCTCTGGCTATTCCGTTAATGCGCCAATAGCGGCGACTGCTTCACGCCACTCAGGGTCCGCGCGTAAATTCCGGTTTGGTGTACCCCTGTGTTTCAGGTTTTTTAATCGGGAGGACACATGGCATCCCTTTTTATCAAGATAATCGAGCACTTCCAATGCGCCATCCCGGTTATTGCAAACCAGGACCATGTCGCACCCGGCGGCCAGCGCTGCCTCGGCCCTTTCGGGGTAACTGCCGGCGATACAAGCCCCTTCCATGGTCAGGTCGTCACTGAAAACAACCCCTTTGAATTTCAGCCTGTCCCGCAGCAACTCCTCGATCCAGAACGAAGAAAACCCGGCGGGATGCGGGTCTATTTTTTCGTAAATTACATGCGCGGGCATAATCGCATCCAGCTGCCTGGAGAGCACCATAAATGGTTTTAAATCCATTGCTTTTATCGCTTCAAAATCACGTTGGTCTACGGGTATGGCAACGTGTGAGTCAGCTGAAACACCGCCATGTCCGGGGTAATGCTTACCCGTAGCCGACATGCCAGCAGAATGAAATCCCTCGATAAAGGCTCCAGCCAAATCGATTACTGCATCGGCATCATGTGCAAAAGACCGGTCCCCGATCACCTCGCTAACCCCCTGGTCTATATCCAGTACGGGAGCGAAACTCAGGTCGATGTCAAACGCTATCAGCTCTTCAGCAATCAGCCAGCCTATTTGCCTGGCAAGATTCAACGCCTGCTGCTGGTTGTCTGCATAACATTTTTCGAGACACAGCATGGGGGGTATCCTGGTAAACCCCTCACGGAATCGTTGCACCCTTCCTCCCTCATGGTCCACGGCTATAAGGATCTCGGGTTTAACCCTGCGAATATCGGCCACCAGCAGCCTCAGTTGCTCGGGTGACTGGTAATTGCGCGTAAATAAAATGACGCCGCCGACAAGAGGGTGTTTTAGGAGCGCACTTTCTTCCTGGTCTACACGTAAAGCGTGCAGGTCAAGCATTACTGGGCCGGTTGTCATGGATTAGCCAATACGAGTAATAGAACGGATATTTAAAGGTAAGGCTATTTTAAAGAGTGGCCTGCAGATTACCAACCCCTGATTGGCAAACCTTCAAATAAATTACTGACTAATTCTGATATAGACGCTTGGCAGCCGTTAGGGCATAGAATTGCCCGGGGCTTTGCGTACGTTGCTTTGTGAATCTTGTCTAAAATGCGTCAGAACGCTGTTCGTAGCGGATACTTTCAAGGGATGGTAATTTGGAGGCCAGGTTTTCGAGTTGAAATTTATTCGATAATATCAACAGGACATCCGACCCTGACCCTTTCGAAAAGCTCGATAATATTTTGATTACGCATGCGAATGCAACCGTGTGACCTGGGTGTGCCCATCGGTTCGCAATCGGGTGTTCCATGTATGTAGATATACCGGCGCATACTATCGACATTACCCAATCGGTTTTTATTCACTTCTCGCCCGCAGAGCCATAAAATCCGGGTAAGAATCCAGTCCGGGGCAGGGTCTGCACCGACACTGTAACCCCGGTATATTTGCCCGGTAAAACGACGACCCTTGAGCACAGCATTAACCGGTAGCCCGGCACCAATTTTAGCCCGTATGTAATGCTTACCCCTCGGTGTTTTCTCGCTTCCTGAAAGCTCACCAGCCCCGTTTTTAGCCGTGGAAACCAGATAACTGGTCTGGCAAATATTGTCGATGAAATAATAGAGTCTTTGTTCGTCTATTTTTATTTCTATTCGCTCTTTCATTTGCATAAACAATTACTTATTCGCTGACTTGCCTGATAACGGCAAAATAAGTTCAAGGGCTTCATCGCCACTATCGACAATGGTAAATAGATCCATATCCCGCTGATCGATACACCCCTGGTGCATCACCGTATTTTCAATCCACTGTGAAAGCCCCTGCCAATAGGATTTACCCACGAGAATGATGGGGAATCTGGTAATTTTCCCGGTCTGCACCAGGGTCAGCGCCTCGAATAATTCGTCCATGGTGCCATACCCGCCCGGGAAAATAACGAAAGCAACGGCGTGTTTGACAAACATATATTTGCGGACAAAAAAATACCTGAAGTTAAGGGTAATATCCTGGTATTTGTTGCTGGACTGCTCGTTGGGCAGCTTGATGTTAAGCCCGATTGACTGCCCTGCTCCCTTTCCATTGGCCTTGAACGCCCCGGTATTGGCGGCCTCCATGATGCCCGGCCCGCCGCCGGTAATGACCGACAGCCCTTGTTTGGCAATATCACAGGACAACTTGTCGGCCTGTCGAGCGAAAGGACTGTCTTTCTTCAAACGGGCGCTACCAAAAATTGTCACCGCTTTACCCAGTTTTATCAGGCTCTCAGTACCGAACACAAGCTCTGACTGGATCCTCAGGATGCGCCATGCTTCAGGTAATTTGCTTTCGTCCATTGGAACATCCCCTGGCTTGAAATAACCGATGTTTTATCTTTAAAATTCCAGTAATGCCTGTTGTAAGTGTAACTCGTATAAAACTTTACGCAGGCATTTTAACGCCAATTTTTAATCAGCTACCGGCGCGGTATTGCGGCAAACACTAACAACTGTATATAATAACAGCCTGTATAAATATACATGCCTGCTCATTATGACTAAATTGACCGCCCGACAAACAGAAGTTCTCAACTGTATTCGTCATTACATCAATCACACCGGTTTTCCGCCAACGCGTGCCGACATCGCCCGGGAGTTGGGCTTTCGCTCTGCAAATGCAGCAGAAGACCACCTGAAAGCCCTGGCCAAAAAAGGGGTTATTGAAATTATTTCAGGTACTTCGCGCGGGATCAAACTGGTTGCTCCCGATGATCCCGAACCTGAGGGGATACCCGTGATCGGCCGTGTTGCGGCGGGGTCGCCCATCCTTGCCGAGCAGCACGTTGAAAGTTACGCAGATGTGAAACACAGTTTATTCAGCCCCCAGGCCGATTACCTGCTCACGGTACATGGAGAAAGTATGATCGACGCCGGGATTTTTGATGGTGACCTGGTAGCCGTAAAACAAACCAAAGACGTGGCTAACGGCCAGATTATTGTTGCCAGGATTGACGACGAAGTAACCGTAAAACGTTTAAATAAAAAGCAAAATGAGGTGCTGTTGATCGCTGAAAATCAGGCCTGTAAACCCATCAGGGTGGATAACAACAGCGGTGAATTCAGCATAGAGGGGCTGGTTGTCGGGGTCATTCGTCGTCACATGTAAATATTGGCAACATGGACCTGAAGCAAACTATTCCTAGTGAAGGGTATGCCCCGTATCGTATTCATCATCGTCGTCGTCAATATCCATGTCGATACCAATTTCTTCCCTTTGAATCTGCCCAACGATACGAATACCCGTATTAATCATTGCCTTGGCTACTTCCAGGTGTTGATCCTGTAAAAAAAACTTTACTTCGTCCGAAAAGCTGACTCGCACGAGCATCTCGCCATCGCCATCAGCTCGCTGAAGTGCAATTTCACCGTTTGCCAACTCGATAATTTCGTAAAAGGAACTAGACATGAATAACTGGCCTGCAAGAAAAAGTATTTATTTTATTGTCACCCGGTACATGTTAACACCCTTTTTATCCACAATAAATTAAATCCGGGATTTCGCCTTTTTACGCGGCCTGCTTTTGGCTTTAGATTTAGGGCTGGCTTTGGTTTTTGATTTCTTGGCAGATGCCACCCATTTACCATTTTCATAATGGGCACTCCAGCCAGATGCCTTTTTATCAACCTCGCTCATCACGTATTGCTCCTTGCTCTTGCGGCTATAACGAACGATCGACGGATTGCCATCGGGATCTTTCGTCGGTGCCTCAAGCAGGAAATGATATTTGGGGTCTATTTCGTCCTTATGCGGAATCAGTTCGCTCACCAGCGGCGCACGGGTTTCCCTGTTTTTCGGGAATTTGCTGGCGGCCAGGAACATACCCGCTGCACCATCACGTAAAATATAAGTATCATCAACATTCTGGCAGGCCAGTTCCGGCATCGGAACGGGATCCATCTTGGGAGGTGCCGCTTCGCCGTTTCTCAATAATTTACGTGTATTCTTGCACTCCGATGCAGTACAGCCAAAATATTTACCAAAACGACCCGATTTAAGCTGCATATCGGCGCCACATTTATCGCACTGGATAACGGGGCCTTCGTAGCCTTTAATTTTGAATTTTCCCATCTCCACTTCGAAGCCAGGACAATCGGGATTGTTGCCACAAACGTGCAATTTCCGGTCGGTATCAATCAAATAGCTATCCATTGCCGTGTCACATTTCGGGCAACGCCGCTTGGTTATCAGCAGTTTCGATTCACCCTCTTCATCCAGGTCGACGTCGACTGTTTCATCGCCGGGTATCAGGTTTATCGTTTCCTTGCAGCGTTCTTTCGGCGGCAGGCTGTAGCCTGAACAACCGAGAAAAACACCGGTGCTGGCGGTACGAATTTGCATTTTTCGGCCACAAGCCGGGCATTTAATATCGGTTTCTGTCGGTTTATTTGCCCGCATTCCGCCCTCTTCGGCCTGGGCTTTTTCGAGACGGGCAAGGAAATCCTTGTAAAATGTATCCAGCACTTTTTGCCAATCTATTTCACCCTGCGCAATACTGTCCAGGTGCTCCTCCATGGTTGCGGTGAAACTGTAATTCATCAGGTCATCGAAATTCTCGACCAACCTGTCAGTGACAATATCGCCCATTTTCTCGGCATAAAACCGCCGGTTTCGCAATGAAACATAACCCCTGTCCTGGATAGTGGATATGATGGAAGCATAGGTTGAGGGGCGCCCAATGCCGCGTTTTTCCATTTCCTTGACCAGGGCTGCTTCGGTATAACGAGCGGCAGGCTTGGTAAAATGTTGTTTTGGGTGCAGTTCAACCAGGGTCATGCCGTCACCCTTGTTGAGTTCGGGTAAAATGATATCTTCATCATTTTTAGACGTGGGCATGACTTTAAGGAAGCCATCAAACTTTAAAATACGGCCCTTGGCTCGAAGATCAAAATCCCCGGCACGGACGATAATTGAAGAGCTTAAAAAAGCTGCATTAGGCATTTGACAGGCTACAAACTGGCGCCAGATAAGCTCGTAAAGGCGTTCGGCATCGCGTTCCATATTCGATAACCGGGTTGATTTAACCATTACATCGGAAGGCCTTATCGCCTCATGCGCTTCCTGTGCTCCTTTCTTGGAGCCATACAACCTGGGCGATTCGGGCACATATTTATCGCCAAAATTATCCTTCAAATAATCCCGGCAGGCCGTTATTGCTTCACCATTAAGATGGGTTGAATCGGTACGCATATAGGTTATGTATCCGGCTTCGTATAAACGCTGTGCCATCATCATGGTCTTTTTAACGCTAAAACCCAATCGAGTGCTCGCGGCTTGCTGGAGCGTCGACGTAATAAAAGGCGGATTGGGCTTGGAACTTGTGGGCGTATCTTTGCGTTCAACGACTTCGTAATCAGATGCTTTCAGTTTTGCCAAGGCTGCATCGGTTTGTTCCTTGCTGACCGGGCGAAAAGCCTTTCCCGACTCCTTGCTGACAATAAACCGCGTAGGCCCCTTTGAACCCTTTTTTAAGTCTGCATGCACATCCCAGTATTCTTCAGGGATAAACTTTCTTATCTCCCGCTCCCGCTCGACAACCAAACGGACCGCTACTGATTGAACCCGGCCTGCAGACAGCCCCCTGGCAACCTTGGCCCAAAGCAGTGGTGAAACCATAAAGCCAACGACACGGTCAAGGTAGCGGCGTGCGTGTTGCGCATTAACACGGTTCAGATCGAGTTCGCCAGGTTCCTGAAACGCATCATTAATCGCATTTTTTGTAATCTCGTTAAAAATTACCCGCTTGTAGCGTGAGTTGTCGCCACCGATAACCTGCTGCAGGTGCCAGGCAATGGCTTCCCCTTCCCTGTCCATATCCGTTGCCAGATAGATATTGTCGGCGTTGGCTGCGAGTCGTTGCAGTTCGTTTACGACCTTTTCCTTTCCCGGCAAAATCTGGTACTGCGCCTGCCAGCCTTTTTCGGGATTGATGCCCATGCGAGCAATCAACTGGTCTTTGGCTTTTTTCTTTTTGTATCGCGCTTTTTCTGCAGGCGCCATTTTACGTGTTTTGGCCGCTTCCTGGGCACGCGCTTTGGCATCGATCGGCTTCTTGTTGGCCGAGCCACTGACCGGCAAATCCCGGATGTGGCCAATACTGGACTTAACAATAAACTGTTTGCCCAGGTATTTATTGATCGTTTTGGCCTTGGCTGGCGACTCAACAATTACTAAAGATTTACCCATTTTTTAATGAACTCTCTCGCTGATCCCTGAAAGTGGAAATGCGCTATATACTAGTTATCGCTAAAGAGAGTCAAGAAAAACTGCATAATAGCCGGGTATATAGTTGCCTCACGCACTATTATGAATAGCAAATAAATCAAAAATTATCGAAGATTTCCTGATATCATTTTAATTCCGGCGGGGGAAATGGCCCCGACAATACATAAACTCATATCATCAATCCGCCGATGTAAACAGGCAGCTTAATCCAAAGAAATGACAATAAACGGGGGTATATTTCGCGGCTCAAAAGATTAAACCTCCGTTGACTGGTGGTAGTTAAAAACCCGGTGTCAGGATTCACTTTGATTTGCAGCCTGATATACAAAGCAGATGCATACCCTTATACTTCAAAAAACTTTTCGTTATCCCCGACCACTGTAAAAATGGCTGAATCTGATTTAATACGTTGTGCTGTTATCGGTGTAGGTTACCTGGGCAAATTCCACGCCGAAAAATACGCCATGTTGCCTCAAGCCTCATTGGTGGCAGTAGCCGACGTTAACCGGGAAAATGCACAGGCTATCGCCGAAAAACTGGGCGTAGATGCCTACACGGATTACACCGACCTCATCGGGAAAGTGGATGCGGTAAGTATCGTAACGCCGACCAGGCTCCACCACAGGGTGGCTAAAACTTTCCTGGAAAACGGCATCCATGTGCTGGTTGAAAAACCGATAACCGTCAGCGTCGAACAGGCCCAGGATTTAATCGACACGGCAAAGCACAATCAGTGCATTTTACAGGTCGGTCACCTGGAGCGATTCAATGCCGCCTGGCTGGATATGGCCAAGGTGGTTAAGCAGCCAAAATTTATTGAAAGCCACCGGCTCGCTCCCTATAACCCGCGGGTCAACGACGTTGATGTGATCCTGGACCTGATGATCCATGACATTGACATTATCCTGGCAACCGTGCGCTCGGAGATTGTTGATCTTGT
>CAMYIF010000079.1 GCA_947258415.1 uncultured Pseudomonadales bacterium | reverse complement strand
AAAGTTCCTGACACAACTACACCAACTACCTGGATTCTGGAACGTTTATAAGGCGACCTTGTTACCGGCCGGTATTTTAAAATGGCTACTTTTGTCCCTGGAAAGCAGGTTAATCGTGCCATCCTTCAAGTCTCTATGCAAAATCGAAGTCAACCAGACGACACGTTTTGCAAATGTCGATTTCACCCTTACCATAAAAAACTCACTACGAACAGTTAAGTCGGCTTCCTGCAGGCTAATACCCTTATTGTTCAGGTTTTCCAGGAAAGCACTCACTGATTTATATCCTGCCTCTCCCCTGCCTGCAAGAATCTTTTTGGCGCCATCTGGCTGTTGACCGTCCATCAACAGGTTTAACAATTCAGCATCGACGGTATTAACATTTACGGCGGTAAATTTTGGTAATACAGTGACAAGGCCTTCGAGCTTTGCAAATTTGCTGGCATCAACTCCCTGTATCAATTTTAACTCTGAAAGGTGCGCCATCGGTCGGTTTGCTGACCTGTATGGGCGCTCCATACCCAGGTAACCCTGATCCTCTGTATTTATACCGAGTGGAATTATGTCTTTATCAAGCCAGTCGGCCAGGTTGTTGGCCAGGTTTTTATCAATTTCCGTAAAATTCAATATTTTCTGAAACTGATCCAAATAACGCTCGTTCAGCTCACCCTGGTTATTCACTATATTATTGATATTAAACAACGACTGCAGGTCAACGATATGAATTTCAAGTTTCCCCTGGTCAAATTCATACACCTTGTCAAGGCGAGCCCAATTTTCATTGAGGTGATCGTTAGGACTCGAAATGCGCGCGCTTTGATCTGTCTGAAAATCCTTATGCAGAATTTGTTTCGCAAGGGCTTCTCCTCCGAGAGCATATTGATACGCCTGCGCATGAATAAGCTGACTTGCCGTACTTCGAATACTAAAATAGGTTCGGCTCACGATTTCAGAAGCAATAATGGTTGCAATTGCAAAAATGAATAACACGGTAATTAACGCCACCCCTTTTTGTTTTTTGGGTCGTGATGGAATGTATTGCGAGCACAGACTAGCCATTTAATTGCGTTCGCCCCCTGCCCGTTTTAGCGTACCCGTTTGAAAAATACGCTTAATTTCACCCAGCGCCTGAGATTCGATGATTATCTCGATAGTAACGGGAAGGACTGGTCTTTGGATTGCTGTTAATTCTGCATGTGGATTCGCTTCAATGGATTTTACCTTGATAGTGTCTGGTGAATTTTCTACCGTTTTCGCAGGCACCGATGCGGTGAAAGGAGCGATAATTTGATTCGATGATCCAGGAACATCGACTGGCCATGCGTTGTGCCAGTTACCATCGTCGCCATAAATACGGACACGCATATCGATGACATCATCGATTAATAGCTGTGTGACGGGCCGGGCATCCTGTGGACGATCAAGCACAGGCCAGTAATGACGTAGCAGGTGTACTTTTTTGCTATCACTATCTCCTGCTAAATATTTATCGCCTGTGATGCTGCCCAGGGAATAAGCAACGCGTTGCAGATTGCTTCTTTTAAGGTCCAGGGGATTGCGCCAGCCTTGCCTGGTAAATTCGAGAAAATAGTCCTCATCTACCAGTAATGCCCCTTTCTCGTCGCCATATTCAGCACGTACAGGTCGATTGACCAACTGCTCAATATCGGATGAAAGCAGTAGCATTGCTCGTTGCCACTGCCGCAATGACTCAGAATGCTCTGTTATCCTCGATTGCGAAGTAATAACAACGTCGAAAATACGGTAAGCGCCCAGTCCAATAATGGTAAAAATGGCAATACTGATCATTACTTCAAGCAGAGTAAAACCATTATTTTTTTTTCCATTGTTAAGCATCAATAACGCCCGACAAATCCCTGCAGAACAAGCAGGTGATTGTTACTGCCCGATACAAACACACTGACTTCGACTTTCCTTAAGTCTGTCTCGCTTGTATTGGCAACATCGGCTTCGATACGCCATTTGCGCCCGAACCGGGTCGTTGATTCAGCATTTAAACCCAGGGCGGGCCATTCATTTTTTACCCGTAATTCCGTCAATTTATCTTCAGCCAGCCAGAGTGCGAACGTCTTCTCAAGCAGGTTATCCGATTGACGGGTACTGAGCGATGTCTGGTTAATCAGCACATACGCGCTGATGGCAAAGATGGTTAATGCGATCAGTATTTCCAGTAAGGTAAAGCCGCGATTTTTGGTCAAGCAGACTTCAGGGTGTCCTGTCATTTTCCCGCTACCCATGGCTATATTCAGGTCCCGGCATCGCGGGAAATCTTGATATCGCCGTATTGGTCACTGAATACAGTAAACCTGGCGGATGAGTGCATGGAGTTTATGTGAATTGAAAAATCTGTCATTTCGCCACTTGAAAGCAGCAAAACCCCGGGGTTCAAGGCGGGTTTACCGGCCTCATTGTTCTCCTGTTTAATTAAATTTAACTTCTCGCCTTCCAGAGTTATTGACATACCCATGCCCTCGGGCAATTGGTGGGATGAAAAAGCATCGTTTTCTGCCGGTTCCCAATATGTATTTTCGGTATTGAAGCGGACTATCCGGTAACGATCGGCTTCCATGACAAAACCATAATCCATACCGCTTAATAGGGCTTCATCTGCCACCATTGTTAATACCTGTTGCAAGCGGTTAACTTCACGCTCAAGCAATCGTTGTGAATTTCCACTGACGGCATAACCGACAATGCTGGTCAATATGCCGATAATGACAACGACCAGCAAAATTTCCAGAAGCGTAAAACCTTGTATTTTTTTCCGGGATGGCATCTTCTGATGCTTTTCTACAGGTATAAAGGTCAGTAAGTTATTAACAGGAATAATTATTTCTCATCCCAGTTGGTGATATCGGCGTCAGCCCCGTCACCGCCTTCACGACCATCAGCCCCCAAAGAGTAAAGGTCAAATTTTCCGTTGGCACCCGGGCTTAAATACCGGTATTCATTTCCCCACGGATCGACAGGTAATTTATTCAGGTACCCATTGGCGTTCCAGTTTTTCGCTTCGGGCAGGCCAGATGGTCGCGTAACCAGGGCTTCGAGGCCCTGTTCGGTGCTCGGGTAGCTAAAATTATCCAGCTTGTATAAATCAAGGACATTTGAAATGGCCCTTATATCGGCCCTTGCAGCGGTCACCCGCGCTTCGTCCGGTCGGCCAATAATATTAGGCACAACCAATGCTGCAAGAACCCCCAGAATGATAATCACTATCATAATCTCGATCAGGGTAAAACCAGCCTGCCTTGCCGTTTGTTTAGGTCTGACTAAAAAACCATTTATCATATTCAACATTAATTATATTACCCAACTAATTGATTTATATTAAGAATGGGAAGCAATATGGCTAAAACAATCAATAATACACATCCACCCATGAACAGCAGCATTATTGGTTCAACCAGGCCAAGGGTAATAGTGATAAAGTTTTGCGCGTCTCTTTCCTGGCTATTGGCGACCCTCTCCAACATCGAATCGAGTTCACCACTGGCTTCGCCGCTGGCAATCATGTGAATCATCATCGGTGGAAAATAACCAGCTTGCTGCAGCGCTTTATGCAAACTCTCTCCCTCGGTCACATTTTGGGTGGCTTTATGAACACGATTTTGTATCCATCGATTAGTCAGTACTTGACGCGCAATTTTCATCGCTTCGACCAGGGGCACACCGCTTGCGGTCAAAATACTCAGGGTACTGGCGAACCGTGCAGTATTCACATTGCGACTAAAACGGCCCAGTATCGGTACGTCGAGTAATAAGCGATGAACATTCAGTTTTATCCGAGGAATGGAATTGATGTAGGCAATCACCAGAAAAGACAAACAAATCAGGGCCAGCATGATTAACCCGTAATCAGAAATAAATCCACTTAAAGCCATTAACGCGCGGGTCAGCAAAGGTAAGGTATGACCAGTATCGACAAACACCTGGACGACGTCCGGTACGACATAAACCATCAGCCCGGTTACGATAAGAACAGACATTAGTAACAGGATTATCGGGTAGAATAGCGCCATCATTACCTGTTGACGGGAAGCCTGGGATGCTTCCGTATAATCTGCGAGTCGAACCAATACTTTATCCAGGAATCCAGACTGCTCACCCGCCGCAATAGTTGCTCGATAAAGAACCGGGAATGCACGCGGAAACTCACCCAGGCTTTCAGCAAACGAATGACCTGAAAGAACCTTGCCCCGCACTGCGAACAGCATACTGCGGATTTTTAATATTTCAGATTGTTGGGCAACCGTTGCCAGGGCTTCGTCTACCGGCAAACCGGCCTGGATCAAAGTGGCCAGCTGCCGGGTAATCAACGCCAGATTAGCTGTACTTATACGGGGTGAAAACCAGCGAGATGAAGACGACCCGTTTTGCTTGCTATTCTCATTGACGAATAAAGGGGTTAGCCCCTTATCACGCAGTTGTTGACGAATTTGCCGGGCACTGTCCGCTTCGAGAGCACCCTTTTTCTTTCGCCCTGCCTCGTCCAGAGCAACGTAATCAAATGCAGACATCGTTGTTTTTGGACCGTTTAATGAGAAAATTCAGGTGCATGGTATTTATTTATCATCCCGGGTAACACGAAGCATTTCATCAAGACTGGTCAAGCCTTGTAAAACACGGTTTACACCATCGGTTCGGATACTCGGATAACGAGTGCGGGCATATTTGACCAGTTCTGCTTCAGATGCCCGGTTGTGAATCAATTCTCGTAAAATATCATCAATGACGATGACTTCAAAAATTCCGCTTCGTCCTCGATAGCCCGTATGATTGCACTTCTCGCAACCGACAGCCCGAAATACAGGTTTTTCTGAACCCTCATCGATACCCAGTAATTCTCTTTCTGCCTTGTCAGGCCTGTATGCCAATTTACATTCATTACAGAGTAACCTGACCAGGCGCTGTGCGATAACACCAATAAAACTGGATGAGAGTAAAAAGGGTTCAATACCCATATCGTGCAGACGGGTAACCGCGCCGATTGCATCGTTGGTATGCAAGGTAGACAAGACCAGGTGGCCGGTTAAACTTGCCTGTACCGCTATTTCGGCAGTTTCCAGGTCACGAATTTCACCAATCATTACTATGTCCGGGTCCTGCCGCAGGATTGCGCGCAAACCTCGCGCAAATGTCATGCCTGCTTTCATATTTACCTGGGTCTGGCCAATTCCTTCCAGGTCGTATTCGATGGGATCTTCAATGGTGAGAATATTACGTGAATTATCATTCAAACCGGTTAAGCCGGCATAAAGTGTGGTTGTTTTACCTGAACCGGTAGGACCCGTTATTAAAATAATACCATGCGGTCTATGCAACAACGCGTCCGCGTTAGCAAGGTCACCCGGGTTCATACCCAGGGTTGGCAGGTTGAGTCGCCCGGCCTGTTTGTCAAGCAACCTGAGGACCACCCGTTCACCATGATTTGACGGGATTGTCGATACGCGAATATCGACTTCCCTGCCGGCAAGCAGCAAGGAAATGCGTCCATCCTGGGGCACTCGTTTCTCTGCAATATCCAGTTTCGCCATTACCTTGATACGCGATACCAATAAAGGTGCCAAAGCTCGTTTCGGCCGTACTACTTCGCGTAAAACACCATCTATTCGAAATCTCACGACCAGGCATTTTTCAAATGTTTCAATATGGATATCGGAGGCGTTTTGCTTGATTGATTCGGTGAGCAAGGCATTAATCAGGCGAATAATAGGTGCGTCATCTTCCTGCTCGAGCAGGTCTTCCGTTTCAGGAACCGAATTTGCCAGGCTCGCCAAATCCAGCTCACCACCTATGCCTTCGACAATTTGCATCGTCTCACTGGAGTCGTTTTCATACGCATGAGTCAACGCATGCTGAAACGCTGCATCATCAATTGGCTGGTATTTAACAGGACAGTTTAAAAAACGCCGTACCTCGGCGAGAATAGCCGGAGTAACGGTTTTTTGGTTACACAAGACAGACAATGGTTCCCGATCCAGGTCAGCGCCATTTGCCTCTATGCGCTGAGTGACGAGTACGCCATGCCGTTTGGCAAAATTGAATGGCAAGCGTTTTGACCGATATTCGACATCCATATCGGCTTGCACACTGTTTCCGGTTTTGTCGTTCATACTGGTTTTTTACCTGGATACATTGTACGTGCCTGCTTCAGTTTGAAAATCACCCAAGCTGATGATGTTTTCTTTTTCGGCTAACCCGGATAATGGATACAGCCTAATTGGTATTAGTTTCGAACGGCTCTGATTGATCAACCTCTGGTGTCGAAACCCCGGGCTTCACTTCGGGCAACAAAGGCGGATTTTCCGGTTTGAACAAAACATCTGCATTATTGTTATAGATAATTTGCCGGTCGCGCATTTCGTTGTATTTACCATAGGTGACGCCATCAGTGTTTTTCCGGTCAGAGAGTATTACCGGGTGTATAAAAACCATCAGGTTATTTTTAACAACCTGGGTACTGTTACGTTTGAATAGCCTGCCTAAACCGGGGATATTACCCAGAAAAGGAACCTGGCTCTTGATCTGCATTAATTCGTCTCTAATCAAACCACCCAATACCAGTACCTGGTCATTTTCCAGTAAGACACGGGTTTTAATATTGCGTTTATTTGTAACAATATCGGCCGTATCAACTACCGAGCTGGTAATACTCTCAACTGTTTGCTCCAGGTCGAGCGTCATGGAATTATATTCGTTGATTCGTGGTTTAACTCTCAAGGTAACACCTATATCCTGGCGCACGATGGTTTGAAACGGGTTACTGGTGGGCGATGATTCGCCGGTTGAAGATCCGGTAATAAAAGGCACATTGGAACCCACCAGTATCTCGGCTTCTTCGTTATCAAGGGTAACAATGGTTGGTGTTGACAGGATATTGGCCGAGGAATCGGATTCCAGGGCACGTATCAAGGCCCTTAAAGAATCGCCGCTGAAGTAGCCCAGTGTTAAGCCCACCCCCAGATCGGGTGGCGTTGGTGTCGGCAGCGAACCGGGAATAGCAGAAAAACCACCAAAAACACCATCATCAGGTACCGAAGTAGTCCATTGTATTCCCAGGTCATTCAAAACGTCGTCGTTAACTTCAACGATGACCGCCTCTACCAGCACTTGCCTTCTTCTGATATCGAGTTTTTTTACGACACCTTTCATCGTATTCAACAGGGAGGGTGGCGCGGTAATAATAAGCGCATTGTTTTCTTCGCTTACCTGGATACTGATTTCTTCTGTGTCAAAGGGCTGGTCTTTATCGGTCTTTTGGATACTGCCGCTGACACCTTGCAATATGGGTACGATATCGGCGGCGTTCGCGTACCTGACATAAATAACCTGGGTGTTCCCTTCACCCGAAAGCGGTTGATCGAGGTGCTTGACCAGGTTGCGTACTTGCTGGCGGCTGATAGGATCACCCGCCATAATAATACTGTTTGAACGTTCATCCGCCGCAAACTTTATCTCCTGTGTCTGGATTCCCTCATTGCCGCGTGTGGTTCCCTTCCCGGATCGGACGACTGTGGCAGGCCTGCCAATATTGCCGTCGGTATCAGTAATCAGCTTATCGATCACCTCCATGACTTCACGGGCATTGGCAAATTCAAGCGTTAAAACTTCGATATCAATACGCCCGACACGATCAATATCGTGAATTATCCTGATTAACTGGTCTATATTTCCCGCACGATCGGCAATAATCAATGCGTTGCTTTGCGGGTAGGCGGCCAGATAACCAACCTGCGGAACCAGCGGCCTGAGTAGAGCAACCAGTCGTCCAGCGCCGACATTTTTTACCTTAATGATACGCACCACCAAATCTTCCCGACTCTTGATGAAATTATCATCCGCGAGTGGAACACCTGAATGCTTGGCCAGGACTTCGGGGATTACCTTAATGGCACTATCGGTTTCTACAATTGCGAATCCATGCACCTGTAAAACAGACAGAAATACCTGGTATGCATCTTCCCTGGAAATAGGTTCACCGGCCAGAACCGACACCCTACCCTTAACATTGGGGTGTAAAATAATCGTTTTATCGATGTGCTCTGCTGCCCATCGAACCAGCTCCCTGATTTCAGCATTTTCAAGCGCTAGTGTGACCTCCTCTGCCTGGCTGATTTTTGGAAAGAAAGCGAACGACAGCCCGGTAAAAATTACGACTATCCCCGTGCAAAAGGTTTTAAGGGCTGCCAAACGCTTGTTTACTGTTGTTATTTTTCGTTTGAGCATGAGATTTATCTCTCGTTTAGCAACTGACTGCGAAGCTTTTGTAGTCGTTCACGAGCTTCATCCGACTGTTGCGTTATCTCCGGATTCAGGCCATTTTGTTTATCGGGCTGGTCGACCAGTGATGCCTGATCTGTTGAACGGAATCCAGTTTCATTGCCTTTCGCTGCAGGAAATAACAGTTTTTCCAGGCGCCCACCTCGTTTTATGACAACATAATTCGGGTGCACTTCTTCAAGAATTGCATTACCCGGTATCTGCTCACCCTCGAAATAGCGCTCGGCCTTATTCCGACTACCGCTGGTTATCAAGGCACTTGAGGACGCATCCTCGGTACTTGTAAAGGCTCCTACCAGGGTAATTTGCAGTTTTGTTTCCGGAATCGACTCTGCTTCAGTTTTACTTGTCTCCTGTTCCCTGGCTTGACCAAACAGATTCAATCGTGCCATTTCCCTGGCAGATAAACGTGCTCGCGAATGCGTCTCATCCTTTTTGGAAAGTGGTTTGCCTGTTTCCTGGCTTACCTCGGGCGATACAGAAAAGTTGATCATTCCATACGAGCGGATGACAAGCCAGATAACAAATGTTGTTACCGCTAAGGGTAATAACAGTGAGTAGACAGAAAATCCGGGGGCTGTGAAATGAGCAATACGCATTCTCTACATTGCTCTATTTGAAAAACACTGTAGTGATCAGTTTTTGGGAGGGAGGAAAATCCAATTCCATAATCTCAAAAAAGACTAGTTAGCCACCTTGGCAAGAACACTTGTTTTTATCTGTCAATCAACACACTTAGACTGAAAATCATACGCTAGCGGCTTTATATTCACAATACCAACGCGTTATTACCGTTTGCATCAAAGGGACCAGATTAAACTGTTTGAACGGGGTAAGTGCACCATGGGGCGTTTGCATACTTTTAAGCTGCTTTTTTTAAAAAAAATGGGAGCATTGAAAAACGCTCCCTTTTTCCACGGATCAGCTAAATATTAACGACCGCCGACCGTGCCATCCCTGCGCAGGTCTCCCCCGCCAAGAAAGACGGCTTTTAAGCGTTTGTTGCGACTTGCAGCGTCATCGTCGTCTTGCCCACGCCGCTTACCAG
>CAMYIF010000078.1 GCA_947258415.1 uncultured Pseudomonadales bacterium | reverse complement strand
CGAGCAGAAGGCTTACCTGATGGCAATCACGCTTACCCATGATCGCCAGGAGGCGCTCGAACTGGTGCAGGAGAGCATGCTGAAACTGGTTCAAAAGTATAGCCATCGCGAGTCGAACGAGTGGGGCCCATTGTTTTACCGCATCTTGCAAAACGCAATAAAAGACTGGTTCAGGAAACAGAAGGTTCGCCAGGTTGTGCTGGGACTAATGCCCTGGCAAGCGGATTCGGCAGCCGATAAAGTTGAAGCATCAGCCGAGAACCAGGCGTTGCTGGACGACGAACTGGCACGGGTTATGGACGCGCTGCGGCAATTACCCTTACGCCAGCAACAAACATTTCTGATGCGCGCGTGGCAGGAGTTCAGTACCCGTGAAACAGCATTTGCGCTGTCAATTTCCGAGAATAGTGTTAAAACGCACTATGCCCGGGCAACGCATCGCCTCAGACAGCTACTGGGAGAATCCGATGGATAAAGACACAAAATTTCAAAACGATGTGAAAAACACGCTCGAACAACAGACTCTGAGTGCAAAGACCCGGGATGCGCTGCACTCAGCCAGGCTTTCTGCGCTCGATCACGGTTCGCGCAAACCGTTGCCGGGATGGATACCCGCCACGGCACTGGCCAGCATTGCACTGGTTGTCGTCGGTACATTTCTTTATCGAGGTGTCAACGACGCCGTGCTGCCGCAGGTTGCGGCTGACGAGCTGGCGATCCTGGCCAGCGAAGACGAAGCGATCCTGGCCAGCGAAGACGAACTGGAATTACTCGAAGAACTCGAGTTTTATGTCTGGTTTGATGAAGACATCAGCCCCGACACCCGGGGCTGATTGGTTTAAGCGGCGACATCCCGTGCAAAACCGGTAGCACCCGATGCCACGCCCAGCTAATACCTAGGCATTTGCAGCAGCTTCTGCGGGCATATCGCCACGGTTAACGATTTGCATAAAGTGTCGACTGAAGGCGTCGTCTTCGCCTTGCAGCAGCTTTGGAAGCAAGGCCACAAACTCCTCTCTCCTCGACCATTCCCTCATATCGTCTTCCCAGGACATCCAGCGACGCCTCGCATCCCTGTTCATGTTTTCGTTGTAAAGGATGATATATGCTTTCTCGAACAGGGATACCAGCATCATGAAGATAACCTTGCGCCGCTCGAGCTGTTCCTCCGACAGCGTTACCGGCGCAGCCGGCACTCTCAATAGCAGCAGATCGGCATTATCCAGCACCAGTTTCAGAAAGTTATCGTACTCCTCTGACAGATGCCGGTGCAGCTCGCTTTCTTCATTCTTAATGCTGCGCCTTCGCTCATAAACGAAAACAATTATTGCTATCGGGAAACCGAGGATGGTAACCCCATAACTTAAAGCCTCGAGCCAGATCATACGACCTCCCATATCCTGTTGCGCAACAGGTCCATAATGACAGTTTTCGTGGTAAAAGGGGATGCACCAGTCTTAATTAGAATCGGTGATCCCGGTCGCCGGACTTTTTCTAAAGATAGACTTTTGTAGAGCAGGTCTCTATTCTTCGGCCGATTGCCGAACACCACTGGCGAGTACGAGAACTAGGATGCGATTTGCAGAAGTTTTACTGAGACTGGGGTGCAACCTGGTGGGCTGGATGGTCATTTACAGCCACTGCATCTGGCTGGCAGTCATCCCGCAGATTGTCTGCGGCCCTGAAGGCGATGAACTATATCGATTGTCGTTGGGCTTTAGCCCGGTCGCGATTGGTGCCGCCCTGCTGCTCGGACTCGCGCATAAGTTACCCTCGGTCGTGGGCTACCTGAAATGGCTGGCATTGCCGTTGATCATACTGGTGCCGCTAGCGGTCATTCCGATCCTCTCCGCACTGGAAACAACGACATTCGGATCGATGGGATTTTGCGAATCGATCGCCGCGACCGGCTGGCAGCGCGCCTGGGCACCGATACAGGCGGTCACCCTGATGATCATCGCAGCCGCATCGATTCTATTTGTTGCAAAACGCAACTAATTGTTGGATGATTGCGCGCGCTGTATGAATTGCGATTAAATTTGTAACAGAAATGAGGCCCAATCGGCCCTCATAATAACAGTGGCACTAGCCACGAAAAACATATCAAAAGGGGAAATAACAATGAGTATGATGAGTGAATTTAAAGACTTTGCGATGCGTGGCAATGTCGTTGACATGGCGGTTGGTATCGTCATCGGCGGTGCCTTCGGCAAGATCGTATCTTCTTTCGTCGCAGACGTTTTGATGCCGCCAATCGGTTTGTTGATGGGTGGCGTTAATTTTAGCGACCTGGCAATTATGCTGAAGGACGCCGTCGGTGAAACGGCTCCAGTGATGATCAAGTATGGATCCTTTATCCAGACCGTGGTCGATTTCATCATTATCGCGTTCGCGATCTTCCTTGTCGTCAAGGCGATGAATTCGATGAAAAAGCCGGAAGAGGAACCGGCATCAGCTCCGGATCCAGGCCCCAGCGCCGAGGAAAGCCTGCTGGGCGAGATTCGCGATCTGTTGAAGAAGTAGTTGCCCGTTATCAAGGAAATGCTCGAGCCACTTGTGCGATGCTGTGTGGCTCGAGTAATTTTTAAGCCCCGACTATCTCGTGCGATTAAAAAAAGCTCCGGAAACTAGAAATTTACTAATCAAAGCTGCGTGAGAAAAGAAATGTTAAAGAAACTATTGATTATTATTTTATTCATCCCCCTGGTATCGAATGCCGCTGACAATGATGAAGAGGACCAAGGCGTCTGGAAAGGTGAAGGTGAATTGGGCTTTACCTCTACCTCGGGTAATACTGACTCAGAAAATTTAAATGCACGGCTGGGCGTTGCCAGGGAAGAAGGTAAGTGGAAACATGCTGCTGATTTGAGGGCCATCAAGAACACCACGGAAGACGAGACTACCGCTGATAGTTTGGTATTCAGGGAGAAATCCGAATACAAACTGGGTGAGAAGTCATATGCATTCGGCCAGCTGCGTTACGAGGACGATGAATTCAGTGGTTACGATTATCAGACATCGATCTCCTTTGGTCTCGGTTCACGCTACATCGAAAATGAACAGCACCTCCTGGATGCATCCATCGGTTTGGGTTATCGAAGCATCAAGGACAGCGCTACCGGGGAGTCGGAGGAAGACGCCATTATTACCGGGGAAGTCATCTATGCATACAAAATCAGCGAGACGGCAACTTTTACCCAAACATTTTTTGTGGAAAGCGGTGATGAAAACACCCATTCCGAGTCGGATACAGGATTAAAAACGCAGATAGCCGGTAACCTGGCATCAAAAATAGGTTACCTGGTGAAGCATAATTCCGACGTGCCCCCCGGCATAGACAAAACAGACGAAATCATTTCAGTCTCGCTGGTCTACAGCTTTTGAATCAGAACGGTTCCCGAGCGATTCGCAAAAATTAAAAATTGTCGGATTTGACTCGTGCCACCTGATCGATACCGGGTGACATGAGTATCGGGCGAAGCCAGTTTTCTCGGCAGGAATTAAAAAACCAAAATCAGTGAATGAAAATTGTCACAGATCATAATAGTGAAAGAATAATATTGTTAAATTGCCATATAGATTTTTCATTTTATTCGGTAAATATTCACGCTACCATGAATGGTAAATCGGAGTAATAAGAATGGAAAGCGAGGGTAAGGCGATTTTTGCCTCTGTCTCAGAAAAAAAGAATATCTGATGGGAATACACACAGAATTCGTTACTGAAATCGAACCTGTATTTGTGACGGGTGACGAGCATTACAACCTGGAGGTGGTCGGCGAACCACGCTACCAAAAGTACCTTGAAATGCTCAATAAGCGCTTCCTGAAACAAGGCGGGCAGCAGGCGCTGACCGCAAAATTGCATTACGAAAATGTTAATCCTTACGACAACAAGGCAATCAGGGTTGTGATCAATGGCGGAAAAGTGGGTTACCTGTTACCGGGGGATGCAAGATTGTTCAGAAAGCGGCTCGAGCGCGTGGGGCAGGAAGGAACCATTATCGCCTGCAATGCCATGATTATTGGTGGTAAAAGAACCTGGCATCTCAAGAGAACAGATTTTGACGTTCGACTCGATTTACCGCTGTCGAAATTGTAGTCCTCAGGTAGCCTTCAGCTTAATTACTATCCTTGTAGGCCCTGCAACAGCACCCGGTTATTGACTGGGGCGTACTATTTTCGACACCGGGGGCAGCTTTAATTGCCCAGGAACACTTTTTTTACCGTTTCGTTATCAACTAGATCCTTCGAATGGCCGGCGATCACGAGCCTGCCGCTTTCGAGAACATAGCCTCTGTCGGCCATACTTAAGGCCAACCTGACATTCTGTTCGACAAACAGTATTGAGATACCTTCGTCGACGATGTTCCTGAAAATTACGATTAAATCCTTTACCACCATTGGCGATAGCCCCAGGAAAGGCTCATCTACCATCAGGAGCCTGGGCAACCCCATTAAACCCCTGGCGATGGCAAGCATCTGTTGCTCTCCGCCGGACATGGTGTGCGCCAGCTGATCTGACCTGGCTTCCAGTTTTGGAAACAGGCCGTATATGCGTGACAACGATTCACTCCGCTCCGCTTTCGCTTTTTCGTGCCACGCGCCAAGCAACAGGTTCTGCAATACCGTCAGATGCGGGAAAACCCGGCGCCGCTCGAGCACATGGGATATTCCCATGCCGGTTCTGGTAAACGTCGGCTGGTTACTGATCAACTGATCATTAAAATAGATTTCACCTTTCCTGTTATTGATTAAATTACTGATGGTATTGAGAATCGTGCTTTTACCCGACCCGTTCGGCCCGAGTAGCGCCACCATTTCCCCTGGCTGAACATTTAACGAAACGTCCCAGATCACCTGGAAATCATCGTACAACACATCGATATTTTTAATCTCAAGCAACATCGACGGTCCCCAGGTAGGCATCGATGACCTTTTCATTATTTTGAATATCCCTGGGTCGACCAAAGGCAATGCGTTGCCCCTGGTCCAGTGCCAGGATATGGTCGGAAACTTCCATAATGATATTAATATTGTGTTCGATGGTGGCAATGGTCACACCCGACGCTTTCATTTTTTGAATCAGCGCGACGAGTCCGGGAATGGTTTTTTGATCGACACCACCGGTCACCTCGTCCATCAACAATAGTTTTGGTTCGGTGGCCATCGCCCTCGCGAGCTCGAGCCGCTTGCGCTGACCGGTCGATAACTCGCGCGCGAAATGGTGCCTCTTTTCGATCAAATCGACAAAGTCGATGATCTCCAGTGCTTTGTCTCGCGCGTCTTTGATATTGTTTTCCCGGGCGAAAGATCCAATCATGACGTTTTCGAGCAATGTCAGATCGGCAAAAGGTTTCAGCTTCTGAAAGGTGCGCCCGATTCCCAGGTTGCTGATCCTGTCCGGGCGCATCCTGGTGATGTCATTTCCGTCGAAGATAACCTTGCCGGTGTCAGCCCGGGTATAACCGGTAATCAGGTCAAACAAAGTCGATTTGCCCGCGCCGTTGGGGCCGATGATACCGAGGATCTCACCCGGGCTGATGTCAAACGAAATGTCGTGATTAGCGCGGATGCCACCGAACGATTTTCCCAGGTTTTCGACTGATAGAATGCTCATCGATGCTTTTCACGCTCGAGTAAATGTTTCGGCAGAAATGAAATCAGTCCTGCCGGTCGGAACACGCAGATCAGCATTAATATCAGGCCGTAAAAGATCAGGTCGACCGCACCGCCGGTCCCACCGAGATAAATTCGCGTGTATTCCGAAATCGGAATCAGGATCGCCACCCCGACTAACGGGCCCCAGATATTGCCGATGCCCCCCAACACGGTCATCAACAGCACCAGGATTGAAATTTCGAGGTTGAACATCCGGTCCGGGTCGACGATTAAAATGTACTGCGCAAACAGGCTTCCCATCGGCGCCATGATGATCGCCGAGATGACGTAGGCGATAATTTTATACCGGGAAACATCGATGCCGAGACTCGAGGCTGCCTGGTAGTCATCCCGCACGGCGCGCAGCCTGAAGCCAATCTTCGAGTTGCTGAGCCGCCAGACCAGCAGGTAGGTGACGGCAAAAAACGCCAGGAAAATGTAATAGTAAGGGGCCTTGCTGTCATGAAACTGCAGCGCGAGCCAGGAACTCTCCTCCGTCAGGGGTATCCACAGGCCCGATGCAGCGCCCACCATTTCCCAGCGCTGGAAAACCACCTGGAAGCTGATCCCGATCAATAGCGTTGCAATCGCAAAATAGTGTCCGCTTAAGCGCAGCATCGGAATGCCGATCGCGATCGCCACCAGCGCGGCGAATACCATGCCCAACAGAATACCGAGCCACGGCGTGATCCCATATTGCACGTATAAAACCGAGCTTGTATAGGCGCCAATTCCGAAAAATGCGCCGTGCCCGAGGCTGATCTGGCCCGACAATCCGGCGATCACGTTCCATGACTGCGACATGACTGCATACATGAATATCAGGATCATCAGATGCAGGTAAAACGGGCTCGGGCCAAACAGCGGAAAAACAATCAAACCCAGTGTCAACGCGACAAGCGCAACAATTACTTTTTTATTGGTGTTCCAGACCGGTTCCTGCCTGGCATGATCTAGTACGGTTTCCATCAGTACCTGCCGAACAGTCCCTGCGGTTTATAAATGACGACCAACAGGTAAATCGCAAACACGTACAGGAGCTTGAATGACGGGTCGATCAGCAGCCCGCCCAGCGATTCGACCAGGCCGATAATAATACCCGCGTACAGGCAGCCAATAATGCTGCCGAAGCCGCCAAGGGCGACGGCGACAAACGCGAATAATGCAAAATTGACGCCGACGTCGGTGAAGATGAAAAAGTAATTGGTCATCATGCCACCGGCAACGCCGACACAGCCAAGCCCGATGCCCCAGCCAATGGCAAACATTTTATTCGACGGGATGCCCAGGATTTCAGCGGCCTCGCGATCCTGGGCAGTGGCTTGCAGCGCCAGGCCGGTTTCGGTCCTGGTGACGAACAGGTACAGCATGACAAAAGCGGCGAGGCAGACCAGGCTGGCAAAAAATTGCGGCTGCCCGATGAACACGTTGGCAATCTCGATTCTACCTTCGAGCAAGGGTTGATCGACATTCCTGAAATCGGGCGTCCATAAAAACTGTGCCAGGGCACGGATAAATATCGACAAACCAAAGGTGGCGCATATTTGAATCAGCATCTTGGCTTTTAGAATAAACCGGATCAAAAAGTAGTGCGTGAGCACCCCGCAAAGCGCCATTAACAGGATGGTTATCGGAATCGAAAAAACGGGGTCCAGGCCAAGCAGCGCCCACAACCAGAAGGATGCGAACATGGATACCATTAAATGCTCGCCATGGGCAAAGTTGACAATATTCATCAACCCGAAGATAAGGCTCAGGCCGGCAGCGATGAGGGCATAAATTAAACCCGTCATCAAACCACTCACTATGGCCTGTGCGATGATTTCAAACGACATTATATCGTTGTGTATTTCTTTTAATGGCTAAATTACTGTTTTTATACGGTTTTCTGATTTACGAGACCGGTAAATCGTTGAATTAGTAACGCTTGTGTTATTAAATATGGCGTAAAAGACGATACAACCACGCAGCATAACCCAAAGGGAAATCAAAATGAAAAAGATAATACTCTCAACCTTGTTGGCGCTGATTTGCGCCTCCGCCGCTAATGCAGCGACGGAAGTAAAAATCGGTGTGCTCTATCCCCTGACCGGACCGGTCGCACAGGTCGGTAAAGATGCAGTGGCCGCGGTACAAACCGCCGTCGACATTATTAATAACAGCCACGATATCGACATGCCATTAGCCAAAGAGCGGGGATTGTCCGGGCTCGGCGGTGCGAAAATTTCGATCGTGGTCGGTGACCACGGTGGCAAGCCTGAAGTCGGGGTCGGCGAAACCGAGAAAATGATTAACTCGGATAAAGTGCACGCGATGTTTGGTGCGTACTACTCGTCGGTGACCGGGGCGGCCAGCCAGGTTGCCGAGCGCGCCAGGATCCCCTGGGTCAATGGTGAATCGACCTCACCGAAACTCACGACCCGGGGCTTTAAATATTTTTTCCGCGTCACGCCACATGATGGTGAATTCACGCAGTTGATGTTCGAGTTCATCAATGATTTCAACAGCAAGAATAATAACAAGATCAAGACCGTCGGTATTATTCATGAAGATACATTGTGGGGTTCAGATAGCGGCGGCACCCAGGAGAAGATGGCGAAACAGGAGGGCTTCGAAGTAGTAGAAAAAATCAGCTACAAGGCGAAAACCACGACCTTAAGTTCGGAAGTGCAAAGGCTGAAAGCCAAAGATTCAGACGTGCTACTGCCCTCTTCCTATACGTCGGATGCATTCCTGTTTCTCAATACCGCCAAGGAACTCGACTACAACCCGAAACTGCTGGTGGCCCAGAATGCAGGTTACACGGACCCTAAATTCATCGAAACCATGGGCAGCAAGGCCGAAGGGATCATTACCCGCTCACCGTTTAATACCGACCTGGCCAAGACCATTCCGTTAATCGGCGAGGTCAACGAGTTGTTTAAGATCCATTCCGGCGGCCGGGACTTATCCGACGTTCCTGCCAGGGCGTTTACCGGCTTCATGGCGCTCGCCAACGCCATCAACAACGCCGGATCGACCGATCCCAAGAAAATCCAGCAAGCGTTGCAGGAACTGGACATGTCGTCGAAGTCATTGATCGTACCCTACCGGGGTATCAAGTTCGGCGCAGACGGCCAGAACACGAAGACCCGGGGTATCCTGATGCAGGTGCAAAACGGAAAATATTGCACGGTGTATCCGTTTGAGCTCGCAGCCTGTGAATTGATGTACCCGATGCCATCCTGGTCGGAAAAGTAGCCAGGGCATCGCCTGGACCCGGGTAATGGAATACCGGGTGGATTGATTCGTCCTTGACCTGATCCAGTGAGTTTATCAATAACTCACTGAATCAGGTCACCAGGATTCAAACAGATCTGTTATTACAGGACAACCAGGCCGTTCAGTAACTTAATTATTTCCGGTTTGTACTTACTAGCCAGCGAAGTCCCCGTGAACGCAAGCAGTTGACTGGCGCCTTTTGAATTGGAGTGGTAATAACCCATGTAGGTCGCCTTGATCCCATTTACAACGCCCGACATTTCCATAAATATTACTTTTTGTCCATTAACAATTCTGTACTCCTTGTTTATAACTTTCACATTGGTGCCAACTTTTTCAAAATTTTCCAATGCAAGTTGAGCCAGGTTATCGAGATTAACCTCGATCGATTCCGTAATGGCCATGGCGTAAATTTCCAGCTCCTTATGCTTTAACTCGTATTCGGCTTCCGCGTTGATTGCTCCTTTTTGTGTGAATCCCCAATCGGTGGGATTCATCCACAGGCCTAGGCTATTAACCTTGCTTCTGACTGGAAAACTGGCGTTTGCTGGTTTGTTAAATTTCTTTGCGTTGGTTTTTATGCTTTTATGAGCTTGTGAAGTTCGAGACTGGTTTTCATACCGCCAGGTCCCGTCCGAATCTAGAATGACGATCTCGCCGGTGCTGGTAAATGCCTTCTCCCCACCAAATACCAGGGATGTACTGAGTGCAAGTAAAACGGTTGCGAATAATGAGATATATCGTGATGTGGGCATATTGTTCCGCCTGAAAAACGTTGCACGAGAGTTCATGCAAATATAGTTCAAGAATTTGAGCATTTCAGGGCTAAAAGGCGATATCGGTTAGCTTTTTTGCAGTTTTTTAGACAGGCTTAATCTAAAATAACGCGCTCTGTCAACGCCACCTGGTATCGATTTTCGACCCATGTTTGAACTGATCACAAACGCAAGCGTTTATGCGCCCGAACCGCTCGGTATCCGGCAGGTGCTGGTCTGTGCCGGTAAGATCGCCTATATCGGCCATCAGATACCCCGGCTCGACGATGCTCTCGAGGTCGAAGTGTCGGATCTCGATGGCGCCAGGCTGGTGCCTGGATTTATCGACGCTCACACCCACCTGACCGGCGGCGGCGGTGAGGCCGGAGCGTCGACGCGTGTGCCGCCGCTGCACTTAAGCCAGATCACGCGAGCGGGCGTTACCAGCGTGGTCGGCCTGCTCGGCACCGACGATTTGACCCGTACGCCGCAAAACCTGGTGTCGCAGGTCATGGGCTTGCGCGAAGAGGGC
>CAMYIF010000077.1 GCA_947258415.1 uncultured Pseudomonadales bacterium | reverse complement strand
TAGCTGGGTTCCTCCATCAAAGTTAAATTTGTTAATAGGATTTGCGTAGGCATTAGATACCGCAAATGCTAACGCAAGCAGGGACGAGCCCGCTATTACGAGGGGTTTCTTCATTGTAAATCTCCCTAATTTTATCTGCAGATAAATACCTGCGATATTTCCATCAGTAATGTTGGCAACGTATTCTTCTCTGCTATCTGCTACACGATTACATTGCCCTGGGTTGCAACTGCCAAGCCGCTAATAGCCAACAGCAGCCGCATCAAATAAAGAAGCAAATATTGTGCCAAAGAATATAACATATTGATATATATGATAAATATTCATATGTGCTGGTCATTATTCCAGCTTGTTGATTGAGTGTGTAAACGGCTTTGACAAATCCCCCTGAAACCCGTTATTTGTGTTCGGAAATAGTATTTTAAAAGGGTCTCATGGCCAGGCAAACTATATTATTGGCGAGTGAATCTACATTTATTGACGAGTAATATTACATTTTTACCAAAGTAAAAATACGTTTATTTAGCGTAATAATACGTAAAAATAAAAGTAAAAATACGTTGTAAAAAAACATGACACTCACCTCCCTCAACTGTCTTGAAATGACGACAAGTGCAGTCAATAAACCAAATAACAATTTTTTCTGGTTTACACGGTTGGCCGGGGATCATGAGCGCAGGTGCTAAAGGACGAACATCCCTGTCTGCTTAATAGAACATATAAACAGGTTGAATTCGCCGAGTTACACGGCTTACCCGGCAAGCCGAAGAAAACTGTACAGGTTACAGGGCCGGTTATCACAGCGGTGGACTTTTCAGGAAGAGACTTTTATGCTTCGATATTGGTTGTGGTGCGGGCAGATGGCGGACGTCTTCACTTGTATAACGATAAATTCAGGGCGCGCATAGTATGAATCGATTGGTCAAAAACATCTTGCCGATATCAAGAGCAGCCCTCATTGCCAATTATTGTGGTGATATATGAACGAGATCCTCGATAAATTCGAGCCCGTTGCCGTTGATCTTTGGGAATCCCTTGTTGCCTATGTGGGTGGCCCCTGGTTTAGCTACCAGCTTATGGCTATTGTCGCAGCTTATTTGCTTGCATGGCTATTATCCAGGCCCGTATCAGGATTTTTTGAGGTCCGCGCGCGCCAAATAAAAGGTAAACCCAAGCTACTCAGGTTTGTCGTTGCCGCATTGCACCGTGTTCATTCTATCCTGTTCATGCTACTGCTTGGTTCCACCCTCGCAGTGATGATCAACATTACCTGGCCAAGTCGGAGTTACCTGATATCAGCGATGTTTAAACTCGCACTGGCCTGGGTAGTGATGTCTGTACTATCGCAGATTATTCGCAGCCGGACTATTTCGCGAGTGGTAGCACTCGCTGGCTGGACTTATGCAGCGCTGTATATTCTTGGTATTACCGATAATGCCACACTTTTTCTCGATAAGATCGGTTTTGCCATCGGTGATGCAAGAATCACCTTATTATTGTTAGTCAAGGTTGCTGTCGTCCTGACTTTGACACTCTGGTTTGCCATTGCGGCGGGTAGTTTTTTCGAAAGACGGATAAAGCATTCAGAAGAGTTGACGCCCTCGCTGCGTGTGCTGATCGGGAAGATGCTTAAGATCACGCTGGTCATATTGGCCGTGCTGGTTTCCATGTCCGGACTCGGCATTGACCTGACGGCCTTCACGGTATTCTCGGGTGCTGTCGGTGTTGGTATCGGCTTTGGTTTGCAAAAAGTTGTTTCCAACTTTATTTCGGGGATTATTATCCTGCTCGACCGTTCAATCAAGCCGGGAGACACCATCTCCCTCGGTGAAACCTTTGGCTGGATCCGGGAGTTGAGCGCCCGGTTTGTGTCCGTGGTTACCCGGGACGGTCGCGAGTACCTGATCCCGAATGAAGACTTTATCACCCACGAGGTAATCAACTGGTCATTCTCCAATGAACTGGTACGCCTGGATGTTCACTTTGGTGTTGATTACGATTCGGATCCACACGAAGTTACCCGGATTGCCATCGAGGCGGCAGCCACAATCGATCGTGTTGTACCTTCCAACAAGCCGGTATGCTGGATAACCGGCTTCGGTGATTCCTCTTTGGACTTCATATTACGATTCTGGATACTGGATCCACAGAATGGTCTTACCAACATCAAGGGTAAAGTGCTGCTGGCAATTTGGGATGCCTTTAAGGCCAATGGAGTCGGGATTCCATTCCCGCACAGGGAAATCATTATGCGCACTCCTGTTCAACTGGAGCCGCCGACTCCCAAGCCGGAAGCCTGAACAATACCCCGGTTTGCCCGGGACCGGTATTTGCCCTCCAGCAGATGTTTACTCTGGGCTTGTAGCTTCTGACACTTTTTTTGGAGTATTTTATTATGATGACCATCAAACAGATAAAGGCACTTTCAATTATTGACCGAGTGGTTATTCATTCACTGGATCAAAGCCTTTACCAGGTTTCTATCGAAGTTGATGGTGAACAGCATTACCTGGTAGACGAGAAAAATAAACCTGTTAAATCCAGCAACAAGCTCGACCTGCAAGCAATTTTCGAGCGTTTGAATGTAAGGGAAATGATCCTGCGGCATGAAAGTGCCTACGATGAAATGGTCGGGCAGCCCATTCGTGAACAAAAAAATACACTTGAAGTAAGGCTCGGTGGTACCACTTTGTCGAACAAGCGTGATTCGGGTTCGTAATAGCCGGATGTTTGCAATGGCATTCAAACAACACTCGAAGTGTGTTCGGCCACCACGATCCGTCTCTGATCGCCACTTATTGAAAAGGCCTGCGGCTATTACCTTTTTATGGTTAGCATGTAGTTCACACCCAGCCAGCCGGACAAACTGAAGCGTTTGTTGATTGGATTAACGCTTACTCCCACGGCAGAATCGACATAAAAACCGTGTCTTGACAAAAGTGATTGCAGCTCTTGCGGACGGACAAATTTTTTCCACTGGTGAGTGCCTTTAGGCAGCCAGCCAAGAATGTACTCTGCACCCACAATGGCAAAAAGCCAGGAAACCGGGTTACGATTAATCGTTGCTATGAACATGACGCCACCCCGATCAATCAGCTTGGCGCAGTCAGACAGAAAAGCGGGTAAATCGGCAACATGCTCGACAACTTCCATATTAAGCACAACATCGTATTTTTCACCCCGGCTAGCCAGCGACTCAGCATCCGTGTATTCATATTCAATTGGCAGCCCGGATTGCTCGCAATGTTTACGCGCTATGCGGATGCTTTTTTCAACCACGTCAATGCCATGGACTTCGGCGCCGAGAGCCGCCATTGATTCGGATAGAATCCCGCCGCCACAGCCAATATCAACCACCTTGATGCCGGCCAGTGGTAATGGCAATTCCGGATCAAGGGCAAAGTGGTTGCAGATTTGATCTTTAAGGTACCGGGTTCGCAATTCATTGAGCCGGTGCAATGGCCAGAACTTGCCCTGTTTATCCCACCACTGGGATGCCAGGCGATCGTAGTAGGCAACCTCGTTAGGGTCTACAGTTTTGCTGTCCATGATGAATCAGGCCAGAAATTCGGCACGCGTCTTGTGACGGGCCTTGAAATTGCCACCCAGAGCAGTCGTCTGGGTGCGTGAATTGGCGTCCATTACACCCCGGGCCTTGACGCAGAAATGCGATGCGTCAATGCTCACGGCGACATCGTCCGTTTCTACCAGGGTTTGCAAGGCGACCAGTATTTGCTGAGTCAGGCGCTCCTGAACCTGTGGCCGCTGCGCAAAAAAACGTACGATTCGGTTGATCTTTGACAGCCCTATTATTTTGTTTTTGGGAATATAGGCTACCCTGGCTAGTCCATCAAAAGTCACGAAATGGTGCTCGCAGGTACTGGTCAGGCTGATATCTCTTACCTTGACCATTTCTTCAAAACCCATCTTGTTGTCGATAACTGTGATCCGGGGAAAATTAAGGTAATCGAGACCTCCGAAAATTTCATCGACATACATTTTGGCTATGCGGTGTGGTGTCTCGCATAAGCTGTCATCTTGCAAATCAAGTCCAAGCACTTTGGCAATATCACTGAACGAACTTCTGATCCGTTTGTATTTTTCGTCACGCTCAAACTGGTGCGGCATCAAGGGAGTCTCCAGGCCTTTTTCTATCAGGGCATTTCGCACCTGATCAGCCTCTGCTGAATACGGAGTAGGAACATTTGCTTTTTCTCGAGCAAGGTTGGTTTTCATGGGTTTTCCTTCGAATTGTTTGCGTTAATTTGATTGACTCGAGTTTCAGGCATTTTTCGGGTCAGACCGCACGCACCAGGTGGCGTCCGCCGTCCAGGGCGATGGTTTTACCTGTCAGATAGCGGCTGTCGAGAATATAGCGAACCGCATTGACACCTTCGATCTCCCCGGGAACTATGCCAAGCAAGGATTTTCGTGCGGCTTTTTGGCGATAGGTTTCGTCATCAGCCTCGTTGAACAACAGCAGGGCCGGGGCAATGCTGTTTACCTTGACCCGTGACGCAAGCTTGCTGGCAAATGACAGAGTCAGGTTTTCCAGTGCAGCCTTGCTCGCGGCATAGGCGATGTGTTTTTTACTACCGTTGCTCGCAACATAATCACTCAGGTGGATAATGTCGGCAAAACTATGTGTTTTGCCGTGTCGTTCTAACATATCGCCACATTCCTGATTGATCAGGTAAGGCCCCATACAGTGAACGTTCATCATACGTTGCATCACTGTAATGTTGGATTTACCCGTGCTGTCAGGTATCCATTCGGAGGCGTTGTGGATAATTGCCCTGAGCATGGAATACCGCTGTTTCAACTTTTCTGCAAATACCAGCGCACCCTCCGGTTCGCTAAAATCTGCCCGTATGGTCTCGATTCCCTTTTCCTCAAGTTCCTCGAGCAACGGCCGTTTTTTACGATAACTGATGACGACTGGTGCATATTGATCATGCAGGGAGAGAGCGATTGCCAGACCCAATCGCTGGGCCCCGCCAGTAATGACAATGGGGGACTGGTTATCTTCCATGACGGCAATCCTGTTGTCTTGACGCACTTAGAGTGACCGATACCGAATCAGCAAAACGCAGGGCGTGCGGCTTGTCCACCCGAACTTCCGCGAAGCTGACCTGTTCGTCCGCTGAAGCGATTGCCAGTAAATCAGCGGTGAGTTTTTCCAGCAACTGGAAACGGCCGCTTTCAATGTGGTTAATCATCCGCTTGGTTATAGTTTTGTAGTTAAGTATGTCTTTTTCATCGTCGCTGACAAAAGCCGAATCTGCACGGTAACGTATTTCGGCGTTGACAATTACATCCTGTCGCTTGGTTTTTTCTTCGGGATTAAAACCGATATAGGTTCTCAGGCGCAGGTTAGTGATATTGATCTTCACCTGACCGACCAGGGCCGGTTTTTTGTGGATTTTAAGCTGGCGCAGCGTTCTCATGATGACCCTTGTTGATAGTTATTGTTAAATGATACGACGAAGTTAGACATTCGGATCACCTTTTCGAACAGGCATGGGAATTAACCGTAACGGCGTAATGTGAGGATCAATGTTCAGGGATTGGTTGTCAGCAAAACATTGGCTATGGAACCTGTTGGATAAAACCGATATGATCAAGGACCGTCGAAGCAGGTCAATATCCCTTCGACTTTTTTATGGATGATGAACATAGTGGTCTAAATAAAACTTATCCAGAAAAACAACTGGTGAAAAAAGGTTAAATAATGACTGATCCAATTATCCTGTTTTTCCTGCTCGGCATTAGCGCCGGATTGCTGAAATCGGAATTACGCCTGCCGGTGGCAATCTACGATTTTGTCAGCATGCTGTTATTATTGGCGATTGGTATGAAAGGCGGCATTGAGCTCGCCAAACAACCATTCATGTTGTTACTCCCGCAAATCCTCGCGGTTATGATCATGGGGTTTGTGTTGCCGTTATTCGCTTTTCCGGTGTTGCACTATGTTGGCCGTTTTATGAGAGCCGATGCTGCCTCGATCGCGGCCCATTACGGTTCGGTAAGCGTCGGTACTTTCGCGGTAGCGGTCGCCTACATGGGAACAAACGGGTTAACCTTCGAAAGCCACATGCCGCTATTGCTGGTGGTACTGGAAATCCCGGCGATATTAGTGGGTATCTTGCTGGCGCGCGGATTTTCGGGAAAAATTCAATGGGGACTTGTCGCACACGAGGTTTTTGCCGGCAAGGGTATCGTGCTGCTTCTGGGTGGTCTGGTGATTGGCTGGATTGCAGGACCGGAGGGAGTTGTATCAATCACCCCGTTATTCTTTGATTTGTTTAAGGGAATCCTCGCCCTGTTTTTGCTGGAAATGGGATTGATCGCCGCATCCAAGGTCAGTTCGCTGCGCCAGTACGGGGCCTTCCTGGTGGTTTTTGGCATAGCCATGCCGTTGTTTTCATCGGCAGTCGGCGTGATATTGGGTTATGCCCTTGGCATGACGGTGGGTGGCACTGCCATGCTGGCTATCCTTGCAGCCAGTGCATCCTATATCGCGGTGCCGGCGGCAATGCGTATCTCAGTTCCGGAAGCCAATCCTACCTTGTCCTTGACCGCATCACTGGGAATCACCTTTCCTTTTAATGTGCTCATAGGAATTCCCCTGTATTATCAACTGGCTGCCACGACTCACAGGGTTTTGGGAGGATAAATTATGAATGAAAACACAGGCACACTAATAACCATCATTACCGAAGCACCACTCGAGCATACAATTACCAGGGATATCGAGCGGCTGGGCGCTCATGGCTTTACCATCACGGATGCACGCGGCAAAGGCAAACGAGGATTGAGGGATGCCGGTTGGGATGCCAGCAGCAATATACGTATTGAGGTGCTATGCAGCAGCGATATCGCAGAAAAAATTGCCAGGCGCATGAAGCAACGCTACTACATGAATTATGCGATGGTTGTCTACAGGCAGGAGGTATCGGTTTCTCGCCCTGAAGAATTTTAGGCCGGGCCTTTAATTATTGGGGGAATCACCCGAAGCCAGCTTCGTTGGAAACATCGGCGTCCTTGTCGTTGCTCCTGGATTTTTAGCTCAGGAGTTTACTGAAGCCGCCTCTCGCCTGCGACGCATATGTTGTGCAAATGCTACAGCGCCAAGCAGCAGGGCTGCGGGAATGAACACCAATTGTTTGGGTGGCCTGTCGGTTTCAACCTGAACACCGAGTACTTCCCAGTCATAGTCAACGCCTGCTTTATCGGCAGGGCTGCCGAATACCACGTTATCTATCAGTATCTTTCCGTTTTCGGATCTCAGGATCATGCCAGCCGAAGCGAGGCGTTCTTCAGCCGTAGGCTCGTCTCCCATTGGCAGCATTATCGTCTTGCTGACTTGCTTGCCTTCCAGCGTTTCTCCCTGCACGCTCACTCGTAACTGTGTTCCGGGGGGAGTGCTCAGCACATATTCTGAAATCTGCGTCGCTGGCGCTGTTTCAAGCGGCGGGTAAACCTGGTCCCACCAGTAACCCGGTCGCAACAGCGTAAAGGTAATCAACAGCAGGGTTATGGTTTCCCACCACCTGTTTCGGGTCAGGAAAAATCGCTGTGTGGCAGCGGCAAACATCAACATGGCGACAACCGCAGCAAGCACAGTGATTATCAGGTGAAGCCAGTTTTCGATTCCTATCAGTAACAGTTCAGTATTGAAGATGAAAGCAAAGGGTAATATTGCCGTGCGGATGTCGTAGGTAAATCCCTGGATTCCGGTGCGAATAGGATCGCCGCCGGATATTGCTGCCGCGGCAAACGCGGCCAGGCCAACGGGGGGTGTATCGTCTGCCAAAATACCAAAGTAGAAAACGAACAGGTGCACGGCTATCAATGGCACAATAAGGCCCTGCTCGGCGCCAAGGGTTACGATGACGGGCGCCATTAAGGTGGCGACCACGATATAATTGGCCGTGGTCGGTAACCCCATACCCAGTAACAGGCTGATCACCGCGGTAAAAAGCAGCATTAACACGAGATTGCCACCGGAAATAAACTCCACGAATTCGGTCATTACCAGTCCAATGCCGGTGATAGTGACGGTTCCAACCACGATGCCCGCCGCTGCGGTCGCCACCCCGATCCCGATCATATTACGGGCTCCGCTGACCAGTCCCTCAAACAAATCGCTAAACCCGCGGCGCCCGGCAATAAAATATTTTCCACCGCCACGCATCCATAGTTTTAACGGACGGTGGGTAACCATTACGAACATCATAAAAACCGCGGCCCAGTAGGCAGATAGACCGGGGGAGAGTCGCTCGACCGTTAGGCACCAGACAAGCACTACGACAGGTAGCAGATAATAGAGCCCGGATTTTACGGTAGGTGCAATTGCTGGCAGTTCATCGATGGCACCACTCTCGTCCAGTTCCGGAACGGAACAGGCGTATTTAAGAAGCGCCAGGTAGGCGCTTGCCAACAATGCGATTGCAATCCAGGGCGTAGCCGGCCCGGCGAGGGATTTGATCCAGCCGAGTCCGAAATATACTGCGCCCGAGAGCACGATTATGCCGATGACTACCGTCAGGAAAATCAGCAGACTTTGTATAAATGTCCGTTCTGTTCGGCGTGGCAGACCCTGCAGGTTGGCTTTCATTGCTTCAAGGTGCACGATATAAACCAGTGCGATATAGGAAATGATGGCCGGCAGAAAAGCGTGTTTTATCACCTCGATATACGAAACCCCGACGTACTCGATCATCAGGAACGCGGCTGCACCCATGATCGGCGGTGTAAGTTGACCGTTGGTGGATGATGCTACTTCGATTGCACCCGCTTTCTCGGCAGGAAAACCTACACGTTTCATCAACGGAATAGTGAAGGTGCCGGTGGTAACCACATTGGCGATAGAAGAGCCGGATATCAGCCCGGTCATGCCAGAGGAAACAACGGCTGCCTTTGCCGGGCCACCGCGCATATGCCCGAGCAGGGCGAAGGCAACACGAATAAAGTAATTGCCGGCCCCGGCTTTTTCAAGCAAGGCGCCGAACAGCACGAACAGGAAAACCATGGACGTCGAAACACCGAGGGCCACGCCGAATACCCCCTCGGTTGATAGCCAGTAGTGTGACATGCCTTTTGACAGGCTGGCGCCCTTGTGTGCGATCACGTCCGGCATCCAGGAACCACCAAAGGTGTAAAGTATGAATACCGATGCGACGATCATCAAAGGCGGCCCCAGGGCACGCCGGGTGGCTTCCAGTAATAGCACCAGCCCCGTTACGGCAACCACCAGGTCGAGGTTGGTCGGCACCCCCGGACGCTCGGATAACGCTTCGTAAAACAGGAACAGGTAGGCTGCGCAGAACGCGCCGACCAGCGCAGCAACCCAGTCCTGGACAGGAATGTAGTCGCGTGGAGAAGTTTTGAATGTGGTATAGGCCGTGAAGGAAAGGAAAATTGCGATCGCCAGGTGGATAGCGCGTGCTTCGGTATCATTCAAAATGAACACGCCCAGCATGAA
>CAMYIF010000076.1 GCA_947258415.1 uncultured Pseudomonadales bacterium | reverse complement strand
ATGCTGTGTTAAAAGCCGGCTTGGTCAATGCTCACGTATATGGATACGTTGCGCTTTCCTCGCCCAAAGCATTCAGGGAAGTTCAGTGCTGCTGGATACCAAAGTTGGTATTTCCTGTAGCGTTCAAATTGTTAAAGAGCAGTTCAATTATAGGCTAATTGAGGTATTACTTGGAGTCTATATTAATGCGCAAGTTCACCGGCCTGGGTGGTATTGCGATTTTCACGGCTAGTGTTTCACATCGTGGCGCAGAGTGCGCTGTTTTTCGCGGTTCCAGTCCCTTTCTTTTTCGGTTGCGCGTTTGTCGTGTTGTTTTTTGCCGGTGACCAGCGCAATTTCACATTTAACGTTGTTCTTTTTCCAGTACAGGGCCAGCGGTACGCAAGTTTGGCCTTTTTGCTGCGTAGCGCCGAACAGCTTGCCGATCTGTTTCTTGTGCAGCAGCAGTTTGCGGCTGCGGGTCGGGTCGGCGTCGACGTGGGTCGAGGCGGTTGCCAGCGGGGTGATATGCGCGCCAAACAGCCAGGCCTCACCGTCTTTTAACAGCACGTAGCTTTCGGTGAGCTGCGCCTTGCCGGCGCGCAGGCTTTTCACTTCCCAGCCCTGCAGTACCAGGCCGGCTTCGAAACGCTCGTTAATGTGGAAATCGTGCCGTGCTTTCTTGTTGAGCGCGATGGTGCCGGTCGATTTGGGTTTCTTTTTCGTCATGGGCGCAATTATAGGGGGATCAACAGCATATGAATATGAATTTTGATAAGATTGACCTGTGTGTTTCATTTACAATGCGAAGCGCAAAAACGGCCGAGTGATGATCGGCGGGGGTGAAACTATTAAAAACAACAAAGATGAAGGAATGTCGTTTTGGCTAATGTGAATCTCAGTGCATTTGTAAATCATTCTGCGCGTGATATGTACAAGCTGGTCAATGATGTTGCCTCCTACCCGGAATTCCTGCCCTGGTGCACCGAGGCCAAGGTGCTGGAAAAAGGTGGTGGTAGCATGGTCGCCAGCCTGGTGGTTGAAAAAGGCCACATCAGGCACGCGTTTACCACCTCAAACCGCTATACCAAGAACAAGGAAATCAAGGTTGACCTGGTCGACGGGCCTTTCAAGCACTTACAAGGTGTATGGAAGTTCACGCAATTTGACGATGGCACCAGCAAGGTTGATATGGACCTTGATTTTGAATTTCACGGCCGCCTGGGAGACTTCGCCTTGCGGGGTATTTTAAAAAAAGCGGCCAATATAATGGTCGATGCGTTTTGTACACGGGCAAATGAGCTTTATGGTTAACGAAGAGCAGATCAGTGTTGAAGTGGCGTACGCGCTTCCCGACAAGCAGATGCTTATCCCGCTTAAGGTAGCGGAAGGCACGACGGCGTATGAAGCAGTGGTGCAATCTGGCATTACCGATCATTTCGATGGCATTGACCTTGCATCGGACAAGATGGGTATTTTTGGCAAACAGGTAAAAGACCCCAAGGCCGAGGTGCTAAAGGCGGGTGATCGGGTTGAAATTTACCGGCCGCTGTTGGTGGATCCGAAAGAAATGCGCCTTAAAAGGGCCGCAAAGGCCAAACGTCTTAAACAGGAAGGGCAGGAACAGGAAAAACAGGACACGACCAGCGAAGACGCCTGATTGGCAGCCTGGTCGCGGCTAGTTTTTCATCGCCTGGGTCGGGATGAAGTCGCCTTTGAAACCGGTGAGCCGCTCGTCTTCAAAAAACAGCGAAATACTTTTTTGTTTGCGCTTCTTGCCACCCGGTTGAAGGCTGTAGATGTAATCCCAGCGGTTGGGCGCGAAAGTATCCTGGATCAGGGGCGTGCCCATCACGAACAGAACCTGTCTTTTGGTCATGCCAGGGCTAAGCTGATCAACCATTTTTTGGGTAACGATGTTACCTTGCTGTATGTCTATTCTGTAAACCCCGGGAAAGCCGAGCATGCCACCAGACCTTGATGACTGGCTTGAAGAACATCCGGCGGTAGCCAGCAGGGTAGCGAGAAAGGCACAAACAATGGCCAGGTTAAAAAGATATTTCACGACAATGTATTTCCAAAAACGGGCGTACAACTCATAATAAGTGACACGGAATAAGACGGGTAGTTTGAAAGCATGTCAGGAGAAAATCAAGAATTACGTAAAGCCGGTTTGAAAGTAACCGTGCCCAGGGTGAAAATCCTGGAGCTGCTCGAGGATTCATCCGAGCGCCACATGAGCGCGGAAGACATCTATAAGAAGTTGCTCGACAGTGGCGACGATGTCGGCCTGGCAACGGTTTACCGTGTTTTGACTCAATTCGAGGCCGCCGACCTGGTCAATCGGCACCATTTTGAAGGGGGCCGCTCGGTATTCGAGCTGACCACCAACGAGCATCATGATCATATTGTCTGCGTTAAATGCGGCGACGTGCAGGAATTTTACGACGAGGTTATCGAAAACCGGCAACAGGAAATTGCCGAAAAAGCCGGTTACGTGATTACCGATCACAGCCATTACATGTACGGTCTTTGCCCCAAATGCCAGAAATAGACGCCAACTGCCGGCGCAGGTTCTAGCCTGACAGCAACATTTCCTCGGCGTGCGCCAGCGTTTGCCGGGTCAGCTTGATCCCCCCCAGCATTCTCGCAACTTCCTTTATTTTTTCTTCACTGGACAGGGCTTTTACTTCTGAATCGGTAATGCCGTCCTGGCTGCGCTTGCTGACCAGCAGGTGCTGGTGTGCCTTGGACGCCACCTGCGGTTGATGGGTTACGCAGATAAGCTGGCCTTTTTGCCCCAGCTCTTTTAACAGGTTGCCTACGATTTCCGCGGTGGCGCCGCCGATACCAACATCAACCTCGTCAAATATCAGGGTGGCAATGGGCGTGGTTTGCGCGGTAATCACCTGGATGGCAAGGCTGATGCGTGACAGTTCGCCACCGGAAGCTATCTTGTGCAGTGGGCGGGGCGCTTGCCCGGGGTTGGTGCTGACCAGGAATTCGACTTCTTCGCGGCCATGGGCTGAAAATACATTATCTCCCGGGCTGTTTAGCGAGGTTACAAAGCGTGCACCCTGCATGCCCAGCGAGTCGAGGTGCCCGGTAACCTGTTGATCGAGGTCCAGTTTTGCCTGTTGCCGCCGGGTGGTAAGTTGCCGGGCCAGTTCCAGGTAAGTGTTTTCCAGTGTTGAAATTTCCTCGGCCAGTGCCAGGATTTTGGATTCCGCCTGAGCAAACCGGTCAAGCTCGGTTTGCAGATCCTTTTTAACCCGGATCAGTTCATCGCTGTTGACCCTGTGTTTGCGGGCGATGTCATGAATGTCGCTGATACGTTGTTCGACCTGTTGCAATTTTTCCGGGTTGATCTCGACCTGGCTCAGGTAACTGTTCAGGGACATGGATGCTTCGTTTACCTGGATATGCGCGCTTTGGAGCAGTTGCAGGGTGTCGGCTAACAGCGGGTTTCCATCATCCTTGATAGATTCGCACATGGATATTGCCTGGGAAAGCTGGTCGCCGGCACTCATCCCGGTATCCATGGTCGATTCCTGGTTGCAGAGTGCCAGGATTTTTTGACCCTGTTGCAGGATTTTCTCGGCGTTAGCCAGTCGCGACTGGTCATTTTCAAGCGTCACTGTCTCACCTTCCTGCAGGTCGAGCGCGTTGAGTTCCTCGAGCTGGTAGCTGATAAGTTCAAAATGATCGGATTGGGTACCCGAGTTGCTTTCCAGTAAGGCCAATTCCTTTTTTGCAGCGTGCCAGGCCGAATAGGCCTGCTCGACTTCCCGGGCAAGCCGGGTGTTGCCGGCAAAATTATCCAGCAGGGTGCGGTGCGTTGCTTTTTTTAGTAATGACTGGTGTTCGTGCTGGCTGTGAATATCAACCAGCGTGTCGCCCAGGTCGGAAAGTTGTTTCAGTGTTGCCGGGCTACCATTTATATAGGCACGCGAACGGCCTTCCCTGGTGAGCACCCGGCGTAATATGCATTCGCTGTGATCGTAGTCATGTGTCGATAACCAGCGACGCGTCGTTTCGCTGCCGGTAATATCGAATGTGGCTGTCAAATCGGCCTTTTGAGTACCGTCACGGATTATCCCGCTGTCGGCACGATCGCCAAGAACCAGGCCAAGCGCGTCTACCATGATGGATTTGCCCGCCCCGGTTTCACCGGAAATGACGGTCAAACCCTGGTTGAGCTCAATTTCCAGAGATTGAACCACGGCATAGTTGTTTATGCTCAGATGCGTTAACACGGTATTTTAGCGATATGCTCCCCGGATGGTGGATCGACTCATGTTATAAAATAATTCGGGGAGAATGGCTAGCGAAAAGCGGGCGCAATTTTACCGAATGATCCCGGTATTTATTTTTTCCATTATCTTGAATCATTTTTACCCGACCCCATATAGCTGATACTTAACAAAATTACCCTGGAGCGGGGGAAATCTGACCCCAGATACCCATGCCGCAGGTGCAGGCTCATCAAGAGAAAGAATTGGAGGTTTGTTGCATGGCAGATGAACAGCAGATGCCGGAAAAAGAACAGAAAGTTACTGACGATATCCAGCAGAAGCAGGAACAACAGCCAGTTAAAGAAAAATCGGCGTCTGAATCCGCAGAGGCAGAGGCCAGGGCAAAACTTGAAGATGCCAGGGCGACCGGTGAAACAGAATCGGTTGAAGAGCTAAAGAAGAAGCTGGCCGAGGCGCAAAAGCAAGTCGAAGAAGCGAAGGATCAGGTTTTACGCTCGGTAGCAGATGCGCAGAATGCCAAGCGCCGCGCCGACCGGTCTATCGAACAGGCGCACAAGTTTGCATTGGAAAAATTTGTCAGGGAGCTGATACCGGTGGTTGATAACCTGGAGCGTTCCCTTGATGTAAAGGTAAGTATTGACGAGGCGTTTGTTAATGCCTTGCGCGGCGGTGTCGAAATGACGCTTAGCCAGTTTATCAAGGTGCTCCAATACGGTAGTCAGTGTTATGCAAAAAGGCTACACGTTAAACGACCGCCTGGTACGTCCTGCAATGGTCATTGTGTCAAAAGCCAGGGCCGGAAGCGCAAAAATTGATGAGCAGGCTTGAAAAGCATCGATTAAGTCCAATATAGGATATTAATCCACACAAATAATGCGCCTATACGCTGAATGTTGTGTAGGCAGTAGAGAAATTAATTAATTCTGGAGCAAGAATAATGGGAAAAATTATTGGTATTGATTTAGGTACCACCAACTCATGTGTATCAATACTCGAGGGGGGAAAGCCAAAAGTTATCGAAAATGCCGAAGGCGATCGAACCACGCCTTCAATCGTTGCCTACACGGATGACAACGAGATACTGGTAGGCCAGTCGGCAAAACGCCAGGCGGTCACCAACCCGGATAACACGCTGTTCGCTATCAAGCGCCTGATTGGCCGTCGCTTCAAGGACGATGTTGTCCAGAAGGACATCAAGATGGTGCCCTACAAAATTATAGAGGCCGATAATGGCGACGCATGGGTTAACGTGCGTGGCGACAAGAAAGCCCCACCCCAGATTTCTGCCGAAGTCCTGAAGAAAATGAAGAAAACGGCCGAAGATTATCTCGGAGAGTCCGTTAAGGAAGCGGTCATTACCGTGCCCGCCTATTTTAACGATTCGCAACGCCAGGCAACCAAAGACGCCGGGCGGATTGCCGGGCTCGACGTCAAGCGTATTATCAACGAACCGACTGCGGCAGCACTCGCTTACGGTATGGACAAGCGTCGCGGTGATTCGACGATTGCCGTATTTGACCTGGGTGGCGGTACGTTTGATATTTCCATCATCGAGATTGCCGAGGTCGATGGCGAGCACCAGTTTGAAGTGTTGTCCACCAATGGCGATACCTTCCTGGGCGGTGAAGACTTTGATTTAAAACTGATCGACTTCCTGGCTGATTCGTTCAAGAAAGATACGGGTATCGACGTGCATAACGACCCGCTGGCCCTGCAACGCCTGAAAGAGGCGGCAGAGAAAGCCAAGATCGAGCTTTCCAGCAGCCAGCAAACCGATGTTAACCTGCCTTACATCACTGCCGATGCGAGCGGGCCCAAGCACCTGAATGTCAAGATTACGCGTGCCAAGTTTGAATCACTGGTGGAGTCGCTGGTTGACCGTACCATTGAGCCGTTGAAAATGGCATTGAAGGATGCTGACGTAAGCGCATCGGATATTGACGATGTGATCCTGGTCGGCGGCCAGACACGTATGCCCCTGGTGCAGACCAAGGTGAAAGAGTTTTTCGGTAAGGAAGCGCGCAAGGACGTAAACCCGGATGAGGCCGTGGCCATGGGTGCTGCGATCCAGGCAGCGGTTCTTTCGGGTGATGTTAAAGACGTACTGTTGCTCGATGTAACCCCGTTATCCTTGGGTATTGAAACCATGGGCGGCGTAATGACCACCCTGATCGAGAAAAACACAACGATTCCGACCAAGAAAACACAGATATTTTCCACGGCGGATGACAACCAGTCTGCGGTGACTATTCATGTGCTGCAGGGTGAACGTAAACAGGCGACTCAAAACAAGTCGCTGGGCCGTTTTGACCTGGCGGATATCCCTCCTGCACCACGTGGTATGCCGCAGATTGAAGTGAGCTTTGACCTTGATGCCAACGGTATCCTGAACGTGGGCGCAAAAGACAAGGCTACCGGCAAGGAGCAATCGATTGTTATCAAGGCATCGAGCGGGTTGTCCGATGAAGAGATAGAAGCGATGGTCAAGGATGCCGAAGCCAACGTCGAGGAAGATCGCAAGTTCGAAGAGATGGTTACGGTGCGAAACCAGGCTGATGGATTGATTCATGCCACTCGTAAAACGCTGGAAGAAGTCGGCGATAAAGTGGAAGCAGCCGAGAAAGAGGCGATTGAAACAGCCATTACTGACCTGGAAGCGGCTATTAAAACCGATGACAAGGACAAAATCGAAGCTGGCACAAAAACCTTGAGCGAAGCTTCGGCTAAACTTGCCGAGAAGCTTTATGCCGAGAAAGAGGCAGAGAAAGAGAAACCGCAACCGGATGCCAAGGCCAGTGCCGGACAAGGAAAAAAAGAGCAAGGTGGCGCAGGGGATGACGCTGTTGATGCCGAGTTCGAGGAAGTTAAAGACGACAAATAAAATATCATTACAGCATGAAGCTGATCAATGACGTCAGCTGATTGATTTGTAAACGATATTTTTGGCGGGCGCGGAGCATTGAGTTGCTTCGCGCTTTTGTTCGAATAAAGAGAAGATAAAAAGTGCATGTCTAAACGCGATTATTACGAAGTTTTGGGAATTGACCGCAACGCGGACGATAAGGATATCAAAAAGGCCTATCGACGTATGGCCATGAAATTTCATCCGGATCGTAATCCTGGTGATAAAACCGCCGAGGCAAAATTCAAGGAAGTCAACGAGGCGTACGAGGTTCTTTCCAGCAGCGAAAAGCGTGCCGCTTTTGACCAGTTCGGTCACGCCGGTGTCGATCAGAGCGCTGGCGGCGGTTTTGGTGGCGGCGGGCATGGCAGCTTTAGTGACGTCTTTGGTGACGTGTTTGGTGATATTTTTGGCGGCGGCCGTCAGCGTAGCCATGTTCAGCGTGGCTCTGATTTAAGATATAACCTTGACCTCGATCTGGAAGATGCGGTTAAAGGCTCAACGGTAAAAATTCGTGTCCCTTCCTTCGCCAGCTGTGGTACCTGTAAGGGTTCGGGTGCGCGCAAGGGCAGTAGCCCGGCCGAGTGTAGTACCTGTGGTGGCGTCGGGCAGGTGCGTATGCAGCAGGGTTTTTTCTCTGTCCAGCAAACATGTCCCCGGTGTCGTGGCCAAGGCAAGGTAATAAAAGATCCCTGTCATAAGTGTCATGGTGCGGGAAGGGTTGAAGAATATAAAAACCTTTCGGTAAAAATCCCGCCCGGTGTCGATACGGGTGACCGGATAAGACTTTCTGGTGAGGGCGAAGCCGGGTTGCACGGTGGACCGGCCGGTGATTTATACGTCGAGGTTTCCATCCGTCGGCACAAGATCTTTACCCGCGAAGGGCGTGACCTTTATTGCGAAGTGCCGATCAGTTTCGTCGACGCGACCCTGGGTGGCGAACTCGAGGTGCCGACACTCGATGGCCGGGTTAAATTAAAAATCCCGGCGGAAACGCAGACCGGAAAATTATTCCGCATTCGTGGTAAGGGTGTCGCTCCCGTGCGCGGAGGCACCGCCGGCGATTTATTGTGTCGCGTGGTGATTGAGACACCGGTAAAATTAAACCGCGAGCAAAAAGAGTTGCTTCGAAGTTTTCAGGCAACGCTTGAGAACGGCGGTCACAGGCAGTCTCCGAAAAAGAACTCCTGGTTCGAAGGGGTTAAGGACTTCTTCGACGATATGCGACTCTAGCAGGAACAATTTTTAATATATTCAATTCATTAAGGGTAGCTTGATGACACGTATTGCCGTAACTGGTGCCGCCGGACGGATGGGTAAAACCCTGGTCGAAGCCGTAGCCAATACCGAGAGTGCCGTACTGACCGCTGCAATAGAAAGGCCGGGAAGCTCGATGATTGGTGCCGACGCGGGTGAAATTGCCGGCCTGGGTAAAAATGGCGTCAATATTGTCGACGACCTTGACCAGGTAATGCATTTGTTTGATGTGCTAATAGATTTTTCATCTCCCGATGCCAGCTGTCAGAACGTCGAGGCGTGTCAACTGGCCGGTAAAAAAATTGTTATCGGGACAACCGGGTTTACAGAGCAGCAAAAAGCACAAATTTCTACCGCCGCTGACAATACAGCAATCTGTATGGCGACCAATTTCAGCACCGGCGTTAACCTTTGTTTTAAGCTCATAGAACTGGCCGCGAATGTCCTGGGCGATGATTCTGATATCGAAATTTACGAGGCACATCATCGCCACAAGGTAGATGCACCATCGGGAACCGCTTTGTCCATGGGTGAGGTTGTCGCCAGCACCCTGGGCCGGGACCTGAAGAAATGCGCCGTCTACGGCCGTCAGGGCCAGACTGGTGCGCGGGACCGCGAAACCATCGGTTTTGCAACGGTCCGGGCGGGCGATATTGTCGGTGACCATACGGTTACGTTTGCCGCCGAAGGCGAACGCGTGGAAATTACCCACAAGGCATCGAGCCGCATGAGCTTTGCCCGCGGCGCGGTACGTGCGGCAGGCTGGTTGCCGGGCAAGAAGAAAGGATTGTTCGATATGCAGGATGTGCTGGGTCTGAAATAACGCACCGGGTTGCCCGGGCTGGTGAAAAATTATTCGAATTTGTCACCAGAATGTTCTACAACGTTGGACATTGGATGGCTTAAGCACGTAAAATTCTGCTTCCGGGGAAGGTGTAAATACAAGTTCTAGATACTTCAAAGCGGGACAGGGTATAAACCTTGTCTCGCTTTTTTGCAGCCTGCCGAACAGGCAGAACGAACAAGAGTTGGGAGCACAGTTTGACTAAGCAGGCAATATTGGCGCTAGCCGACGGTACTATTTTCAAGGGTCTTGCAATTGGCGCCGATGGCCAGTCCGTTGGCGAAGTTGTATTTAATACAGCGATGACGGGCTACCAGGAAATTCTCACCGATCCGTCCTACGCCAGTCAAATCGTTACCCTTACCTATCCGCATATTGGTAATACCGGCACCAATCCCGAAGACGAAGAATCCGGCCGCGTCTGGGCTGCCGGGCTCGTTATCCGGGATTTATCGCTGTTGGCCAGTAACTGGCGCAATTCCGAATCGCTGTCCGAATACCTGGTCAGGTGTAATGTCGTCGGTATTTCCGACATAGATACCCGTTGCTTGACGCGCAGTTTACGCGACAAGGGCGCACAGAATGGTTGTATCCGGGTGATCGAGGATGGCGAAAATGCTGACGAGGTCGCCAGCCAGGCGGTTGCTTCTGCCCGGACGTTCCCGGGTTTAAAAGGGCTGGATCTTGCCAAAGTAGTCACCACGAATGAAGCCTATCAGTGGAACGAAGGGGAATGGTCGTGGCCCGATGGTTTTGCGATTGACGATTTGCACGCGGGTGGTCGAAACAAAAGCCTTTACCATGTGGTCGCCTACGATTTCGGCGTGAAGCGTAATATATTGCGCATGTTGACCTCAAGGGGTTGCCGTTTGACCATCGTGCCGGCAAAAACAACGGCAGACCAAGCCCTGGCACTTAAGCCTGATGGTATTTTCCTGTCCAATGGCCCCGGAGACCCCGAGCCCTGCACTTATGCGATTGATGCCATCAAGGCCCTGCTGGAAACCGGGATACCCATTTTCGGTATCTGCCTGGGTCACCAGCTGCTGGCACTGGCCAGCGGGGCATCAACGATAAAAATGAAATTCGGCCATCACGGAGCCAATCATCCTGTTCAGAATTTGTCCACTGGTGAAGTAATCATTACCAGCCAGAACCACGGGTTTACCGTTGACGAAAAAGGCCTGCCCGAGAACCTGGAAGTGACCTATAAATCCCTTTTCGACGGTTCATTGCAGGGTATTCAGCGCGTCGACAAGCCGGCTTACAGCTTCCAGGGACACCCGGAGGCGAGTCCGGGACCGCATGATTTGGCCCCGTTGTTTGATCGATTTATCGACATGTTAAGACTGTTGAAAGCCCGGTGAGCACTGGCTGGTTAACCCGGGTCCAAGCATGAACCTGGCTAAATAATTACCAAGAGACTATTGAAGAGTCGAACACACATGCCAAAACGTACTGATATACAATCCATTTTAATTCTCGGTGCCGGTCCTATTATTATCGGTCAGGCCTGTGAGTTTGATTATTCAGGCGCTCAGGCCTGCAAAGCCTTGCGCGAAGAAGGCTATCGTGTTGTTTTGGTGAATTCTAACCCGGCAACAATCATGACCGATACGGCAATGGCCGACGCTACCTATATCGAGCCTGTTCGCTGGCAGACGGTCGAGAAAATCATCGAGAAAGAGAGACCGGACGCGCTGCTGCCGACCATGGGTGGGCAGACCGCGCTTAACTGCGCGCTGGATCTTGACCGCAAGGGTGTGCTGGCCAGGTACGGCGTCGAAATGATCGGGGCAACGCACGACGCCATCGACAAGGCGGAAGATCGTGAGCGTTTCGATCAATCGATGAAGGCGATTGGCCTGGAAACCCCGCGAGCCGCCATTGCCCATAGCCTGGAAGAAGCCAAGCAGGTACAGGCCCAACTGGGGTTTCCCTGTATTATCCGGCCTTCGTTTACCATGGGTGGCAGCGGCGGCGGTATTGCCTACAACAAGGAAGAGTTCGAGGAGATTTGCAAACGGGGCCTGGACCTTTCACCGACCAACGAGCTATTGATCGACGAGTCGTTAATCGGCTGGAAAGAGTACGAAATGGAAGTGGTGCGCGATAAAAAGGATAACTGCATCATAATCTGTGCGATCGAGAACTTTGACCCGATGGGCGTGCATACCGGAGATTCCATCACGGTTGCTCCTGCGCAAACATTGACCGATAAGGAATACCAGATCTTGCGTAATGCATCGATTGCGGTGCTGCGTGAAATCGGCGTCGAAACTGGCGGGTCGAATGTCCAGTTCGGCATGGACCCGGTTACCGGGCGGGTTGTGGTTATCGAAATGAACCCAAGGGTTTCCCGGTCCTCGGCGCTGGCCTCAAAAGCGACCGGCTTCCCGATCGCCAAGGTCGCGGCCAAGCTGGCCGTTGGCTATACGCTTGACGAACTGGAAAATGAAATTACCGGCGGTGCAACACCGGCATCGTTCGAGCCGACGCTCGACTACGTGGTGACCAAGATACCCCGCTTCACTTTCGAGAAATTTCCCCGGGCCGATGCCCGACTGACCACGCAGATGAAATCTGTCGGCGAAGTGATGGCCATTGGCCGAACCTTCCAGGAATCGGTGCAAAAAGCATTGCGCGGCCTGGAAATTGGTATCAGCGGCTTCGAGCCGGTTGTAAAAAGTTTCAGCGATCGGGCAACCCTGGTGCACGAATTAAAAACACCCGGTGCCGACCGGTTGCGTTTCGTTGCCGATGCATTCCGTGCCGGTTTTAGCGTGGATGAGATTTATGAGCTGAGCGGAATTGATCCCTGGTACCTGGTGCAGATCGAGGATCTTGTTGCCGAAGAGCAGTCGCTGAAAGGCCTGGCGCTTTCCGAATTGAGTAAAGAGCGTCTGGTTCAACTGAAAAGGAAAGGGTTTTCAGACGAACGAATTGCACAATTGTTACAAATAAAGGAACAACGGGTGCGCGACCAGCGCCATGCCTTCGATATCCGCCCCGTTTACAAGCGCGTGGACACCTGCGCGGCCGAGTTCGCCTCATCCACCGCCTACATGTATTCAACTTACGAGCAAGAGTGCGAATCGGATCCGACAGACCGGAATAAAATAATGGTGCTCGGCGGTGGACCCAACCGGATTGGCCAGGGTATTGAATTTGATTATTGCTGCGTTCATGCCGCGCTGGCACTGCGCAAGGATGGCTATGAAACCATCATGGTCAACTGTAACCCGGAAACGGTTTCAACCGATTATGATACCGCCGACCGCTTGTATTTTGAGCCGGTGACGCTCGAAGATGTGCTGGAAATTGTTGCCAAGGAAAAACCGAAAGGGGTTATTGTCCAGTTTGGCGGACAAACGCCACTGAAACTGGCGCGCGGCCTTGAGCGTGCCGGTGTGCCTATTATCGGGACCAGCCCGGATGCTATCGACGAGGCAGAAGACCGGGAGCGTTTCCAGTCAATGATTCAGGCGCTGAACCTGGTACAACCGCCGAATGATACGGTAAGAAGCCTTGAAGAAGGACTCAGGTGTGCCGAAGAAATCGGTTACCCGCTGGTGGTCAGGCCTTCCTACGTGCTGGGTGGACGGGCAATGGAGATTGTCTACAGCAGCGCCGAACTTACGCGCTACATGAAGGAGGCTGTTTCGGTTTCCAACGACAGCCCGGTGCTGCTGGATCATTTCCTCAATGCGGCCATCGAAGTCGATGTTGACGCGGTTTGTGATGGCAAGGACGTGGTGATTGGCGCCATCATGCAACATATTGAACAGGCCGGAGTGCATTCGGGTGATTCTGCCTGCTCGTTGCCACCTTACAAGTTACCGCGACAGGTCCAGGACGAGATGCGCGATCAGGTCAGGCGTATGGCGCTGGAGTTGGGCGTTGTCGGCTTGATGAATGTTCAACTGGCGTACCAGGATGACACAATTTATGTCATCGAAGTCAACCCGAGGGCATCGCGAACTGTGCCTTTTGTTTCCAAGTGCATAGGCATTTCCCTGGCTAAGGTAGCCGCACGATGCATGGTCGGTATTAGCCTCGCTGAACAGGGATTTACCCGCGAAATTATCCCGCCCTATATCAGCGTCAAGGAAGCCGTTTTCCCGTTTAACAAGTTCCCCGGTGTCGACCCTATTCTGGGACCTGAGATGAAATCCACGGGCGAAGTGATGGGTGTCGGTGATACTTTCGGCGAAGCTTTCGCCAAGGCGCAGCTGGGCGCCAATGAGATATTACCCACCAAAGGCCGTGCTTTCATCAGTGTGCGTGATGCGGACAAGGTGGCTATCGTCGAAGTATCCAGGCGTTTGTCTGAATTTGGATTTGAATTGCTGGCAACCCGGGGTACGGCAAGTGTTCTTAAAGATGCGGGCTTGCAGGTTGAACTTGTCTACAAGGTTGCCGAGGGCCGCCCCCACATCGTTGATCGGCTGAAAAACGACGAAATTAGTTATATTGTTAATACCACCGAGGGCACACAGGCGATAGCCGATTCGGCCAGTATCAGGCGTTCCGCCTTGGAGCACAAGGTGTATTACAGTACTACAATGGCAGGTGCACACGCGGTTTGCGAGGCACTTGCCTTTGGCGAGGAGAAATCCGTTCGCCGATTACAAGATTTACATAAAGAGGTAAAGACATGAACAAAGTCCCTATGACCAAACGGGGCGAGCAAAAGTTAAGGGAAGAACTCCGCTTTCTTAAAACTGTTGAGCGACCACGTATCATTGCAGCGATTGCCGAAGCACGCGCCCACGGTGATTTAAAGGAGAACGCCGAATATCATGCCGCGCGAGAACAGCAGGGGTTTACCGAGGGGCGCATCAAGGAAATCGAGGCAAAACTTTCAAATGCGCACGTGATTGATATCCTGACCATTGAATATTCCGGGAAAGTAATCTTTGGTACCACGGTCGAGATTGTCAATATCGAGACGGATGAAGAAATGATTTACACCATTGTCGGCGACGATGAAGCGAATATCAAAGAGAAAAAAATCTCGATTTCCTCGCCCATTGCCCGGGCCCTGATCGGCAAATCCGAAGGTGATATTGTCAACGTGACCATCCCGGGTGGCTTTGTCGAATACGAAATTACTATCGTACAGCACATTTAATATCACACGCATCCGCCTGAGGTTGCTATTCCCGGCGGGTATCGCCGGTTCAGGGTCGCAACAGGTTGGATAGCTTCGGGTTGGGCTTCTCGTTAGCCCGGTAAATCAGCACAACATTGCCTATCGCCTGTATTGGCTCACATTGGCAGTTTTTACAAAGAGTCGTAATTAAA
>CAMYIF010000075.1:9693-14104 GCA_947258415.1 uncultured Pseudomonadales bacterium | reverse complement strand
CGGTGCCGCTGGGCGAAGGCAAGAATATGCTGGTTGCCATTGCTACAAAAGACAACGGCAAGACTGCCGTCAGGTCGGTCGATGTTACGCGGGACATCGTTGCGCCAATCGTGACAATCGACTCACCGCGCGACGGATTGAATTCCGTTGCCAATGTCGTCGCAATTACCGGGCTGGTTAACGACATCGTAAGTGGCGGTGTTACTCCCCGGGTGTTCGTAAACGGTATCGACATGATGGTAGCCATTTTTCGTTAAACGTCGACGCATTTGCTGAATATCGAACGTGTCACCGGCGTTTAAAATAAAACTGTTAGCCAGTACAAATTCGGGTGGAGCCAGGCGTTGCATCAGGGTGGAGATCGATATAAACAGCACTCCCCGGGTCAGCGTCGGTAATTGATACAGTGTCGTTAACCGTTCAGAGACAATATCCTGGTGCGGTGAAAAACTGTCGTATGGAAGGGTTTCCCAGTCCGGAAAGGAGATGGCGGGTATCGAGCCGGCGCTGAAAAAATCAACTTCCCTGGCAAGTCGTTCGGCTGATTGTATATCTTCGGTGATCACCACCCCGGGGCCATCGTGACTGGCGCAGGCCTCGAAAATCGCCAGGCCCATGACAGCGTCATTCAGGCCGCTCCAATCAAGGATTTGGCCGCAGGATGGTTGCGGGGAGTTTAACAGGGATATGGTCACGTGTGCGGTTATGATATTTGGGGTTAATTCATCAATGGGCCGAGTAGTTTACCTGCACAGCAGTCAAAAAGGTACGGTCAAAAATATGTTTTATTTTTACATGCCATTTTGACCCGGAAGAATTAGCGGCCCGGCTGTCTGCTGGTTTTCAATCAATTTTAATAGAAAAAAAGGTCTGTGTATGCGAGAATATCTGCCGTAATTAGGGGATGAGGAAGAAGAAAGTTATTATCAAATCTCTCAAGGTTCGACCAGCTCCGCTACGTTTTAGTTCTTATAATAAAAAGGTGTTTATCTGTGACTCTAAAAACTCGGGAAGATTATTTGAAAAACTGGGAAGAACGCGAGCGCGCCGCTGAAGTGATGGTGCCATTAATCGGTTCTTTGTTTCGTGACAAATTGATCGAAACTTCGGTTTACGGAAACCTTGTCGTCAAGAGTACCGTTAACGATATTTTAAAGGCGCACGATTTTGCTCACCAGGTCGAACATATTGACCTTTCCCCGCTTGAAACACTGGATGTCGTTAAAGCCCTATCAGAATTACCGATTGGTGGTGCGCACATAGATGCCGGTAAGCTGGCCGTTAAATACCGTGAAAACAACAAGGGCGAATCGCTTACGGATTTCCTCAAGGAAGAACTGGTTGCCTTATTTTCCTTCGATAAAAGCCATACAACAAACCGGGCAATCGTATTGTACGGTTTTGGCCGAATTGGACGATTGTTGGCACGCCTGTTAACCGACCAGACAGGTGGCGGCATCGGGTTTCGCCTCAGGGCCATTGTTGTTCGAAAAGGTCAGGGTAACGACCTTGTCAAACGGGCAAGCCTGTTGCGTTTTGATTCTGTCCATGGCCCTTTTAACGGTATTGTTGATATCGATGAAGAGGCAAACACCATGATTGTAAATGGCCAGCGTATACAGGTTATTTATTCTGATGCACCCGATACCATTGACTACACGGCCTACGGCATAAACAACGCCATCGTTGTCGACAATACCGGCAAGTGGAGAGACCGTGAAGGCCTCGGCCTGCATTTGAAAGCGGCGGGGGTTGAGAAGACAATGCTCACGGCTCCCGGCAAAGGTGATATTAAAAATATCGTACATGGCATCAATAGTGACACGATAACCAAGGAAGACACTATTTTGTCAGCGGCATCCTGTACCACCAATGCCATCACACCCATACTCAAGGCAATCAATGATAAATTCGGTATTATCAATGGTCACCTCGAAACGGTTCACTCTTATACCAACGATCAGAATCTAATTGATAACTACCACAAGGGCGACCGCCGAGGACGCAGCGCACCGTTAAATATGGTGTTAACCGAAACGGGGGCGGCAACTGCCGTTGCCAAGGCGTTACCGGAAATGGCAAGTAAACTTACCGGCAGTTCGGTTCGAGTGCCAACGCCCAATGTTTCGATTGTTATCCTGTCTCTGAACCTGGATACAGAAGTGACAAAAGAAGGTATCAATGATTACATGCGATATATCGCCATGCATTCTGACCTTCAAAAACAGGTGGGTTATACTAATTCACCCGAAGCCGTCTCTTCGGATTTTGTCGGCTCACGTTCGGCCGGTGTTTTTGATGCGGTGGCGACAATAGCCACGGGTAATCGCTGTGTTTTATATGTCTGGTATGATAATGAATACGGTTATAGCTGCCAGTTAATCAGGATATTACGAGAGATTTCAGGTGCAGCTTTACCGGTTTATCCTGTTGAGGCGTAAGTTTTAATGATTACAATTGTTTTTGGCAGAAAAAATTAGAAACAGGTGTTTTAAATCGTGGATGCGAACTCACTTTTTTTAAATTTTCCTCAATAATTCAGTGCAGATTTATTTTCACTGTATTATTGTATGGATTTGTGAACAGATAATTAGTAAGGCTTATGATAAAAATTAATAAAGGTTTAGACCTGCTTGTTACTGGTGCTCCTGAGCAAAAAATTTATGACGGACCTAAAATCAGGTCAGTTGCGATAGTTGGGGGTGATTACGTTGGCATGAAGCCGACCATGGAAATAAAAGAAGGTGATCGGGTAAGGAAAGGCCAGGTTCTGTTCACCGATAAGAAAACGCCGGGTGTAAAATATACCGCACCTGCTTCCGGTGTAATTGCCAATATCCACAGGGGCGCCAAACGTGTTTTGCTTTCAGTAGTCATCGATGTTGATGATAGTGAAGCTGAAGTATTCCCGCATTACGCCGATGCGGACCTGGCTAACCTGACACGCGAGCAAGTTGTCGAAAACCTGGTGAATTCGGGCTTATGGACGGCTTTGCGTACCCGGCCTTTTAGCAAGGTCCCGGCACCAGAGTCACAGCCGGCATCCATTTTTGTTACGGCAATGGATAGTAACCCCTTGGCGGCTGATATGCCCCAGATTATTTCTGAAAACGAAAGTGATTTTGCCCGCGGTCTTGATCTTTTATCCAAGCTAACCGAGGGGCATGTCTTTTTATGCAAGGCGCCAGGCGCAAATATTCCCTCCGGAAACGATAGCAAAATAAAAGTCGAAGAGTTTACCGGGCCTCATCCGTCGGGGCTCGTTGGTACGCACATTCATTTTCTTGACCCGGTATCCGAGAATAAAACCGTTTGGCACATTGGCTGCCAGGACGTCATATCCGTAGGCAAGTTGTTTTCAACCGGAGATCTGTATGTAGACCGCGTGGTTTCTCTGGCCGGACCACGTGTTACCGAACCAAGGCTGGTTCGTACTCGCCTTGGTGCCAGCACTGATGAGCTGTTGGCAGGCCAAGTGGAAACGTCCGGGCAGGAAAACAGGGTTATATCGGGGTCGATGCTGAGTGGCCGCACCGCCCGGGCTGAAGTCAGCTATCTTGGCCGTTATGACCAGCAAATAACAGTGTTACAGGAAGATCGCCACCGCTACTTGTTCGGGTATTTGAACCTGGGTAAGAATAAGCATTCTGTGATGAATATTTACTTGTCAAAATTTAATCCAAATAAACGATTTTCCTTGACCACGACAACCAACGGAAGTCCAAGGGCGATCGTTCCCGTGGGAAATTACGAGCGAGTAATGCCTCTTGATATTTTACCCACGCAATTACTGCGTTCTCTGGTGATAGGTGATCTGGAGGATGCTCAAATGCTTGGTTGTCTCGAATTGGATGAAGAGGATCTTGCCCTGTGTACTTATGTCTGCCCGGGCAAGTATGAATATGGTCCAATTCTGCGAGACAACCTGAATACTATTGAGAAGGAAGGGTAGCATGAGTCTTCGAAATTATCTGGACAAAATTGAACCACATGTTGCTAAAGGTGGTAAACACGAGAAATGGTATGCTCTTTTCGAAGCTGCCGATACATTATTATATTCTCCCCCCTCTGTAACCAAAAGCGCGTCCCATGTTCGCGATGGTGTTGATCTGAAAAGAATTATGATTACGGTTTGGTTGTGTACCTTTCCGGCCATGTTTTTTGGAATGTATAACGTTGGCATGCAAGCAAACGAAGCAATGGCTTCCATGGCAATGGCCGGTGTTGACGGTTGGCGTGGTACGCTGATTGAGCTTTTTGCGTCCTATGATCCAACAAGCATCTGGGATTGTACAATCCATGGTGCCATGTACTTCCTGCCTATTTATGCGGTTACCTTTGTTGTTGGTGGTTTTTGGGAAGTACTTTTTGCCAGTGTCCGCGGCCACGAGGTTAACGAAGGTTTCTTCGT
>CAMYIF010000075.1:0-9639 GCA_947258415.1 uncultured Pseudomonadales bacterium | reverse complement strand
CCTTTATGGCAGGTTGCACTCGGTATTACCTTTGGTATTGTCATCGGCAAGGAAGTGTTTGGCGGTACCGGAAAAAATTTCCTGAATCCTGCACTTACCGGTCGGGCCTTTTTGTATTTTGCCTATCCTGCCTCGCAGAGCGGAGACGCCGTGTGGGTAGCGGTTGACGGTTTTACTGCCGCAACGCCTCTCGGAGTAGCCGCCATTGAGGGCATGAGCGCAATTAATTATGAGTGGCAGCAAGCATTTATCGGAACCATCCCCGGCTCTATTGGTGAAACATCGACCCTGGCAATCTTGATTGGCGGCGCTTACCTGCTCTATACCGGTATCGCTTCATGGAGAATTGTTGCCGGCGTCGCGATTGGTGTCATTGCTTTCTCATTGTTGCTAAACCTGATCGGTTCAGACACTAACCCGATGTTTGCCATGCCATGGTATTGGCATTTTGTTTTGGGTAGTCTGGCGTTTGGTATGATTTTTATGGCAACCGATCCCGTTTCGGCATCCATGACGGATACCGGTAAGTGGATATTTGGTGGACTCATCGGGTTTATGGTGATTATGATTCGAGTAATAAATCCGGCATTTCCCGAAGGCGTAATGCTTGCCATCCTGTTTGCCAATCTGTTTGCACCTTTAATAGATTACTTTGTTGTGCAGGCAAATATTAAACGGAGGGTCATGCGTAATGTCTAGCAAGGAAAGTACAAAAAAAACAATAACAGTTGCCTTGCTCTTATGCCTGGTTTGCTCCGTCATCGTATCCGGAGCAGCTGTTCTTCTCAGGCCCGATCAAATTGCCAACAAAGCCCTGGATAAAAAATCGAACATACTCTTGGCCGCCGGTATTGAGACCGAAGGCCAGGATGTAAACGAACTTTTCTCCCAGTTCACTGTGAAAATAGTAGACCTCGATCAAGGCGTTTACGACACATCACTCGACCCAAATTCATTCGACCAGCGTAAATCCGCCAAGGATCCCAAGCTATCGGAGGAGTTGAGTGATGATGAAGACCTGGCAAATATCAATCGGCGGGAGCGTTATGCGACTATTTACCTGCTTGAAAAAGAAGGCGAGATTGAGAAAATTATTTTACCGGTCCATGGTTACGGACTGTGGTCAACGCTTTACGGTTTCCTGGCTCTGGAAGGTGACGCAAACACGGTCGCCGGTATGGGCTTTTATGAGCACGCTGAAACGCCCGGCCTGGGTGGCGAAGTGGACAATCCACGCTGGAAGTCAAGCTGGATTGGCAAGCAAATCTATAACGAGGAAGGCAAGTCTTCAATAAAACTGGTAAAAACACCCATCGTTGAAAGTGATCCAATGTCGGTACACAAGATTGACTCTTTGTCCGGTGCAACGCTGACTGCGGTTGGTGTTGAAAACCTGTTCAATTTTTGGCTGGGTGAAAAGGGGTTTGGCCCTTTCCTGGCTAATTTACGCGAGGGAGGGGTATAAGATATGTCTGAAGTAGGCCCTAAAGAGGTAATTGTTCAACCTATATTCGAAAACAACCCAATTGCCTTGCAGATATTGGGTATATGTTCTGCATTGGCTGTTACCAGCAGCTTGCAGGTTACCCTGGTGATGTGCGTAGCATTGACCACGGTATGTGCATTTTCAAATCTTTCCATTTCCCTGATTCGCAATCATATCCCCGGCAGTATCCGGATCATAGTGCAGATGATCATTATTGCCTCACTGGTTATTGTTGTTGATCAAGTCCTGAAAGCTTACGCTTATCAAACCAGTAAACAACTTTCAGTTTTTGTCGGTTTGATTATTACCAACTGCATCGTCATGGGTCGGGCGGAAGCCTTCGCCATGAAAAATCCTCCAGGATTGAGTTTCCTCGATGGTATTGGTAACGGGCTTGGGTATAGCGTGATTCTGATTGCTGTCGCCGTGATCAGGGAACTTTTCGGCTCGGGCAAGCTGTTGGGTATCGAGATTTTTCCGTTGGTTACCGAGGGCGGATGGTACCATGCCAACGGCCTGATGTTACTGCCTCCAAGCGCGTTTTTCATCATCGGCCTGCTGATCTGGGCCCTGCGTAGCTGGAAGCCGAAACAGGTTGAGGCGCCAGATTATAAGTTGGCACCGCAGTCTACAGCGTTAAGGGAGGCACATTAATCATGTTTGAATATTATTTGAGCTTATTTATTCGTGCCGTTTTTGTTGAAAACATGGCTTTGGCCTTTTTCCTCGGAATGTGTACTTTCCTCGCGGTTTCGAAAAAGGTACAAACGGCGATTGGGCTCGGTGTGGCCGTTATCGTTGTGCTTACCATAACGGTTCCCGTCAACAACATTATTTTTCAATACCTGCTCAAGGACGGAGCCCTTGCATGGGCTGGCATGCCTAACGTGGACCTGAGCTTTCTTGGGTTGCTGAGCTATATCGGTGTAATTGCGGCATTGGTTCAGATACTGGAAATGTTTCTCGACCGCTATGTCCCCGCCCTGTATAACGCGCTGGGTGTGTTTCTTCCCCTGATTACAGTGAACTGTGCGATTCTGGGTGCATCCCTGTTCATGGTGGAACGCGATTATAATTTTGGTGAGAGTATCGTTTACGGAATGGGTGCTGGAATAGGCTGGGCGTTGGCAATTGTCGCACTGGCGGGCATTCGCGAGAAGCTCAAGTACAGCGATGTGCCCGCAGGCCTGCGTGGCTTGGGCATAACCTTTATTGCTGTTGGCCTGATGTCACTTGGGTTTATGTCATTCTCAGGGGTACAGCTTTAAGAAATCTAATAAGAAGCAAAATAGGTTAGTGAAATTTAGGATCTGATAATGAATTTAGAAATCTATTTAGGCGTGGCAATGTTCACCAGTATCGTTTTACTTTTGGTGTTCATTATATTGGCAGCACGAGCAAAACTAGTGAGTGCCGGGGATGTTACCATCGAAATTAATGGTGACCCGAAACATACAATTAAAGTGGCAGCTGGCGATAAACTTCTGCAAACATTGGCAGGAGAGGGCATCTTCCTGTCATCTGCCTGTGGTGGTGGCGGTACCTGCGCGCAGTGTAAATGTATTATTTCAGATGGTGGCGGTTCAATGTTGCCCACCGAAGAAGGCCACTTCACCCGCGGGCAAAAACGCGAAGGCTATCGTTTGTCCTGCCAGGTAGCGGTAAAACAGGACTTAAAGATAGAAATACCCGAAGAAATTTTCGGGGTCAAGCAGTGGGATTGTAACGTGCGTTCGAACCGCAATGTTGCCACATTTATCAAGGAGCTTGTTCTTGAGTTACCACCAGGTGAAGACGTTGACTTTCGTGCCGGTGGATATGTTCAGCTTGAGGCACCAGCGCACCATGTAAAATACAAGGATTTTGATATCCAGGACAAGTACCGGGAAGACTGGGACAAGTTCAACCTTTGGCAGTATGAGTCTGTTGTCAAAGAGACAATCATTCGTGCTTACTCGATGGCTAACTATCCCGATGAAAAAGGCATTGTTAAGTTCAATATCCGCATAGCTTCACCGCCTCCGGGCACAAGTTATCCGCCTGGACAGATGTCATCTTACGTGTTTAGCCTAAGACCCGGGGATAAAATTAAAGTGTTTGGTCCCTTTGGTGAGTTTTTTGCCAAGGAGACGGATGCCGAGATGGTCTTCGTAGGTGGCGGTGCTGGGATGGCACCCATGCGTTCGCATATCTTTGATCAGTTAAAGCGCTTGAACAGCAAGCGAAAAATGTCATTTTGGTACGGCGCACGCAGCTTGCGTGAAATGTTCTATGCAGAGGAATATGATCAGCTCGCCAAGGAAAATGAAAACTTTACCTGGCATGTCGCACTCTCTGACCCGATGCCCGAGGATAACTGGGAAGGTTACCAGGGATTTATTCACAATGTACTCTATGAACACTACCTGAAGGACCACCCGGCACCTGAAGATTGTGAATATTACATGTGTGGACCACCTATGATGAACTCTGCGGTAATCAAAATGTTGGAAGACCTGGGAGTTGAACCCGAGAATATCCTGCTCGACGACTTCGGTGGTTAGCAGCCCGTCCGGATTAAAAAATACTGCGCGCTGGTCGGGCGCGCAGTTTGCGCGTCTCTTTTCATATTGTAACCTTTACCTCACCTACGATTGGTGAGTCCTGCTCATCGAATGATTTTCCATACAGTTTATCGTCTCCCCAGGCGACTGCCTTACGCGTTTGTAGCGGTTTTATTAGTATTTGGCTTGATATCGGCCTGTTCTGACAGCGATCCGTTTGTCCCTGTGTCAGTTTCTGGCCCAACCATGGGAACCGGATACAATATAAAATATTTCCGATCACCAAAGTCCCTTCACACGGACCGGCAGATCGAAATGGAAATCGAAAAGATTTTTTCACGCGTTAACGAATTAATGTCAACCTATTCTGAAGACTCTGAAGTAAGCCGGTTTAATCGTGCTCCTGGAAATACCTGGTTCCCAATATCCGATGAAACCTACTCGGTAATTGAGCTGGCACTAAATGTTAGTGAAATGACCAATGGTGCGTTTGATATCACCGTTGCCGGTCTGGTCGACCTATGGGGTTTCGGGCCATCTCCCATGCCCGAAAAAATACCCGAACCTGGTCAAATCTCGTCCCTTCTGCAACGAGTTGGTTATTCACAGTTGCTACTCAAGGATGATCCGAATTCGATATTGAAACGTACAGATTTAAATATCGATTTATCGGCTGTCGCCAAGGGTTACGCGGTCGACCTGGTTGCCGATTATTTAAATTCGACAGGAATTGAAAGTTACCTGGTCGAACTCGGTGGTGAGGTCAAGGCCAGAGGGGCTAAAAAGGATATGGAGCCATGGCGGATTGCGATAGAGTCGCCTGTTGTGCAAAAACGCGCGATACAAAAAGTGGTACAATTAAACAATCAAGCCATTGCCACATCGGGTGATTATCGTAATTATTTTGAACAAAATGGGCATCGATACTCTCATACTATTAACCCGGGAACAGGTTACCCGGTAACTCACAGGCTTGCGTCTGTTACGGTTATTGATGAAAGTACGGCACGCGCTGATGCCCTTGCCACAGCCTTCATGGTATTGGGAGATAAGCAAGGTTTGGTATTTGCAGAAGCCAATCATGTTGCGGCGCTGTTCATAGTCAAGACAGATAATGGCTTCGAGGAAATAATGTCAACATCATTTAACGAACAGGTAAAAACAGGCTCATTATGACAACAGTATTGATTGCGTTCCTGATAATTCTTTTGGTGGTTTGCATCATGTCCATCGGTGTATTTATGGGTCGCAAGCCATTAAAGGGTTCCTGCGGTGGGTTAAGCTCACTGGGGTTGAAAGATTCCTGTGAAATATGCGGCGGTGACGATGATGCATGCAAAAAAGAGCAGCAACGCCAAACGCAGTCCCGGCAGAAAAGTCCATCATCGCTAGCCTACGAAGTAAACGACAAGCAAAAAAAATCATCGCAAGGGCGATAATCCCGGGCTGATAAACGGTCGTGCGGGTTACTACGATGGTATGCGGCAGGTTATCTAAACGACCGAATTAAGCCTGGTATAACTGGTAGCGCTTCTGGTATGCCTCATGCGCTATATTAACGTCCTCAAGGAACACAGGTAATTCTTCCAGTAACAACGCTTGTGGCCCATCTACCAGTGCCTTTGATGGATACGGATGAAAGTCGACGAGTACCATGTTGGCGCCCGCAATAACACCCTGCGCGGTCGCATGCATCAGGTCCATTATCCCGTCCGGTGCAGAATCTCGCGTACCAACTGAGTGGGATGGATCGATGCACACGGGCATCCTGGTCAGTCTTTTAATAACCGGTACGTGAACAAAATCGACAAGATTCCGGTGTGGTGAACCAAACTCGCTCTTCATTCCTCTTAAACAAAAAATAACGTTGTCATTGCCTTCGCTGGCCAGATACTCAGCGGCGTTGAGTGATTCGTTCAAAGTGATGCCAAAACCCCGCTTTAATAGTACCGGGTAGGTATTTTGGCGGCCAATGGCTTTCAATAATTCAAAGTTCTGGGTGTTACGGGTTCCCACCTGCAGCATGACACCTGTGGGTTGGCCTGCGGCTTCAAGGCAGGCATCAATCTCCTCGATATGGCCCTCGTGGGTTATTTCCATGGCGATAACCTTGACGCCAAATTTGCCTGCCAGTTCGAAAACGTACGGCAGGCATTCTTTTCCATGACCCTGGAAGGAATAGGGGTTGGTCCGGGGTTTGTATGCGCCCATTCGTGTACACTGCTGTTTATTATCCTGTAGGGCCCTGAGGGTCATTTCTACGTGTTTGCGGTTGTCTACCGCACAAAGCCCGGCAAAGATATTGAGGTTATCCTGGCCAAACCTGATCCCGTTATAGGTAAACCCCGAGACGCGTTGGGTATCCTTGTGTCGTCCCAGTATCCGGTATTCTTCGGATATGCGGATAACACGCTCGACGGCGGCTAATGCTTCAATTTGTTCCTTGTCCAGAGGCTGGGTGTTGCCAATAAGATAAATCTCTGTGAGATTTTGCTGCTGGCCCTGCACGATATGCGTTTTTAATTTAATATCCTGTAAATTATTGAGGTAATTCCAGGTTTCCTGGTATTCAACGCTGTCTTCCGAGATATCCGGATGCAATATTACAAGCATGGACGCACTCCTGATTTTAAGGGCATGGTAATGGTAAAATGGATTAGAGCAGTATAACTTGCCTTCGAGGACCTTGAATAATTATTTGATGATTCCTGTGCCTATGCAATTTACATTTAATAATACCTTCAGTCGATTATCCCCGGTATTCTATCGAAAGGTATTACCACAGGGACTGGAAAACCCGCACTTGGTCAGTTTTAACGCAAATGCTGCAAAATTGATTGATCAGGATCATACTTTTGCTCTTGATGAAGATTTTATCAATGTGTTTAGTGGAAAACTTGTTCCCGAAGGTGCCGTGCCCATCTCCATGGTCTACTCGGGCCACCAGTTCGGCGTATATGTCCCGCAACTGGGTGACGGCCGTGCCCATTTACTGGGAGAAGTAGTCAATAAAAAAAATGAGAAGTGGGATGTTCAGCTCAAAGGTTCGGGTTTAACGCCTTTTTCCCGGTCTGGCGATGGCCGTGCCGTATTGCGGTCTACTATCCGGGAGTATCTCTGCTCGGAGGCAATGCACGGCCTTGGCATCCCGACAACGCGAGCCCTGTGTATAATCGGTAGCTCACAAAGGGTTTATCGTGAGCAGGTGGAGACGGGCGCCATACTGACGCGCCTGTCGCCCAGTCATATCCGGTTCGGTTCATTTGAGTACTTCTTCCATACCCGGCAGCCTGAAGCGCTGCAACGACTGGCAGATTATGTTATCGAACAACATTATTCGTCATTTGAGCAGGCTTCCGACAAGTACATATTACTTTTTGACGAAGTGGTCAGGTTAACCGCAAATTTAATTGCCCAATGGCAGGCCGTGGGCTTTTCCCATGGCGTGATGAACTCGGATAACATGTCCATCCTGGGTCTGACGCTCGATTACGGGCCTTACGGATTTATGGAAGAGTTCGATCCCGGTTACATCTGTAATCACTCTGACATAGAAGGCAGGTATGCTTTCGGTAATCAGCCCATAATAGGTTTATTCAATTTAAATTGCCTGGCCCATGCATTTTCAGAATTGATTGATATCGATTCCCTGAGAGCCAGTTTATCAACGTACCAGGATACTTACCTGAAAGAGTACCACCGGTTAATGTGCCTGAAACTTGGCCTGCAAAACCCGCTCCCGGGTGACGAAGAAATCGTCGACGAATTATTGTCACTTCTGCACATGAACAAGGTGGATTACACTTTGTTCTTTCGGGGTTTGTCGACCATGGATATCGACCGAAAATACCCGGATTTCGACTCGCTGTTTGCTGATCAGGCCGGGTTCTATAACTGGCTGACAACTTATAAAAACAGGTTGTTGGCTGAAAACACGAACGGTACCCACCGGAAAAAATTAATGGGAAACCACAACCCGGTTTATATTTTGCGAAATTATATGGCCCAACAGGCGATTGAACTGGCAGAAAAGGGCGATTTTTCTGAAGTCGATCGTCTTTTGGAGCTATTGTCTGATCCCTTTACAGAAAAAAAAGGTGCCGGTGAATATGCAAAACCCAGCCCTGAATGGGGCAAGCAACTGGTTGTCAGTTGTTCTTCGTGAGCGGAGTTGTCGTGACTAATAAAAGGGTTGAATTTTTTATTTATTATGCTGATCATTTAAAATTAACTTTGGTACAATACTTGCTGATTTTGGTGAAGTACCGATTATCAGTGAATAATAATAAGGATATCCATGACTAAGGTTACTCGTAGGGGAGTCGATCGCAGGCTGCAGTCCAAGAATGATGTCATTGCCCTGGTATCGACCCGGTCGGAAACTTTATCCCTTTATGCAGATTTGGCCAATCATCGGCCATTCAGTTTAAACAAGCACTTGCATGAGGAAATCAAGCGTTTCTGTCAGGCCTTGATCGATTACACTGCCAGTGCCCATTTCCAGCTTTACCAGCACCTGGCCGAAAATAAAGAGCGCAGGCAGGCTATTATTGATATCGCCAACAAGGTTTATGACAAGATAGCGGCAACGACCGACCATATCCTGGCGTTCAACGACCGTTATGGTGACAATAGTAAACACATCGAGGATACTGAAAAAGTTGAACAGGATTTATCTTTTTTGGGCGAAATACTTGCGAACAGAATTCAATACGAAGACCAAATTATTGCCGCGGTGAAAGCCGGTGGCAGGCGCAAGGACTAACCCAAACAGTTAATTTGTATCTTGCGCTCGTATCTGGTAATTACCGTTTTGGTAAGACTTGAAATATAATTCAATATCGGGGTGATTGACTTCACCTTCCTCCGTGTACTCATCCAGGTTTTGTTCTGCGACATAGGTTTCATGATTGGAATTATGGACAAGAACGCGATACCAGGGATGATCCTTTGGGGGTCTGCTCTTGGCCATCAGCACATACCATTCTTCGGATAGCATGAAAAAAGGGTCGACATCAATAATCACCCCTCGATAGCCAAAGAGCTTGTGTTTGATACGTTGACCGATGAAAAAAGTGGCGTTATCTTTCGTCGTATTCATTTTGACCGAAGTTATAAGATTGCTGTACGTGAGGAATCAATCATGCATTTCTTATCCGCTATTTTTTAAATTTTTCGGCCTTGTCCAAAAAGTAAAATAAGGCGGGTTTGCAATTAATTATGCGCTATATTTTTTTTCGCATTCAAGCCAATATAATCCGCAAGGATATGACCGCTTTCCAGCAGGTAGGGATCAATATCGATCGTGTCATCCTGGCCGTCCTTACCTGATTCTTCCAGGCTTGATAACAATGATTGTCCTTTTGCCCTGCGCCGTTCGTTTTCCTGATCGAGCAGCCAGTTGTCGAATTCCTCCTGCTCTTTTTTACGTAAATTCTCGCTTAAAGCCACTGTTGTTTTATCACGGTTTTCTTCAGCACGTTTTATTTGTTTGAGCCGGAATTGATAGTCCGGATCGGTTAAAACACGTTTTTGGTGATTGCTGGTCAGGCGCGTGATATAGGGCGATATTGTATCGTTTTTCTTGTGCAAAACGGGCCTGATTTTATC